>DATDMT010000001.1:0-25903 GCA_036518635.1 Rhodocyclaceae bacterium
CCAGGCGTAGTTGATCGCGTCGCGCTTGAAGTAGTCGCCGAAGCTGAAATTGCCCAGCATCTCGAAGAAGGTGTGGTGGCGCGCGGTGTAGCCGACGTTCTCCAGGTCGTTGTGCTTGCCGCCGGCCCGCACGCACTTCTGCGAGGTAGTGGCGCGGGTGTAGGCGCGCTTGTCGAAACCGAGGAAGACGTCCTTGAACTGGTTCATCCCCGCGTTGGTGAACAGCAGGGTGGGATCGTCATGGGGCACCAGGGAGCTGGAGGCAACGATCTGGTGGCCCTTGGAGGCAAAGAAGTCGAGGAACTTCTGGCGGATTTCGGCGCTTTTCATTGTGGCGGCACAGGCAATGGGACGAGGCCGCGATTTTACGCGATGGCATGGCCGAAACGGGCCCCGGGCTCACGCCCGGGGTTGCCAGTTTTTACGCCGCCGCCCGCAACCGGAACAGGCCCGCCGGCAGGGTCGCCAGGCTCACCGCGCCGATGACGATGGCGCCGCCCAGCAACTGGGCCGCCGTCGGCAGATGGCCGCCAAGGGAGGCGATGATCATCGAGGCCACCGGCACCAGGTTGATGAAGATCGCCGTGCGCGCCGTGCCCAGCTTGCTGATGCCGGCGTTCCAGAACATATAGGCCAGCACGCTGCCGCCCACCGCCATCACGCTGAGCGCCGCACCGGCCGTGGGGCCAGGCAGGGCCAGGGGCACGCCAACCACGGCCACCGCACACCACAGCACCAGGGCGCCAGCCACCATGATCCCGGCGGTGTTCGCCGTGCCGCTCACTCCGGCCGGCAGCAGGCGGCGGCAGAGCACGTTGTACAGGGCCCAGTTGAGGTTGGCGATCAGCAGCAGCAGGTCGCCGATGGCCAGATGCACGCCGGCGCCGCCGCCCAGGACGACGATGGCGACGCCCGCCAGGCCGATGGGGAAGGCCAGGCCCTGGCGCAGCGAGGGCCGCTCGCCGAGGATGGCCCAGGCCAACACCGCCGTCAGCAGCGGGTTCAGGGCCATGATCAGGGCGCCGTTCACCGCCGAGGTGCTGCCCATGCCATAGAAGAAGAACAGGTTGAAGCCGCCCACCCCGACCAGGCCCAGCAGGCCGTAGGCGCGGGCCTGGCGCAGCAGCGGCACGCGCTCGCCGCGGATCAGGGCGACGGCCAGCATCAGGATCGCGGCGATCAGGAAGCGCTCGGCGCCGGCCAGCAGCGGATGCAGCTCGGCCACCACCGGCTTGGACAGGTTGAAGTTGGCGCCCCAGAACACCGCCGCCAGGGCCACCAGCCCGTAGGTCATCATCGATCCCATCGCCTCACCCTCCGAAAAACTAATCACGAGCGGATGGTGTCATGCCAGAATTCAAGGAACAACCGAGTATTTCTGAGCGCAAGGTTTAGAAAAACTAATGACTAGAAAACTCCCGCCGCTGCGCGCCTTGCGAGCTTTCGAAGCCGCCGCCCGGCAGCTCTCCTTCGTCCGCGCCGCCGAGGAACTGCATGTCACCCCGGCCGCCGTCAGCCAGCAGATCAAGCTGCTGGAGGAGCAGATGGGCCAGGCCCTGTTCCAACGCTCACCAACCTTGAGCCTGACGCCGCCGGGCCAGGCCGCCCTGCCGCTGATCCGCGACGCCTTCGACCTGATGGAGCGGGCGGCGCGGCAGATGCGCGCCGCGCCGGAGAACCCGCCGCTGATCGTCTCGGTGCCGCCCTCCTTCGCTGCCCGCTGGCTGATCCCGCGCCTGGAGCGCTTCCAGGCCGCGCACCCGGAGATCGAGTTGCGCCTGCTGGCCTCGGTACGGGCGGTGGATTTCGAAATCGAGGACGTCGATGCGGTAGTGCGTTACGGCGGCGGCAACTACCCGGGCCTTTATGCCGAACGGCTGAAGGACGAAACCATCGTGGTGGTGGCCCATCCGCGCCTGGCGGCGGGCCTGAAGCGGGCCGAGGACCTGCTCGGCGTCACCCTGCTGCACAACTCGGCGATGGGCTGGGACCCCACCTTCCCCGACTGGCCGAGTTGGCTGCGCAACGCCGGCGTCAATATAGGCACGCCGCGCATCCGCGAATTCGGCGACGTGAACCTGGTGATCGAAGCCGCCCTCGCCGGCCTCGGCGCGGCCCTGGTGTGGCGCACCCTGATCCGCGACGAGTTGATCGACGGCCGCCTGATCGCCCTATTCCCCGACCAGCCCCTAGCCAACAGCTACCACTTCGTCTGCCCGCCGGAACATCTGGAACTACCGCGGGTGGCGGCCTTCCGGCAATGGTTGCGGGAAGAGATGGCGCGCGAGGCCACCTGAAACGACAACAGCCCACCGACCGGAACCTCCGGCAGGTGGGCTGTCGCCTAGGAACGGAAGGATCAGGTAGCTGCGTGAGCCTTCTTCACCGACACCTTGCCATACAGCACGCGGGGCGCAGACGCCGGGGCTGCGGCGACGGCGACGTCGCTCGGGGCACCGCTGTGGCCGGTCCAAGCCATGCCGCCGGAGAGCGGCACACCAGCCACGCGCAGGGTCGCTTCGTAGCCGCCGCTATCCCGGGTGGTGTTGATTCGCGGCTCCCCGGCAAAGGCGGAAGCGGCGAGAATAAGGATCGAAAAGCCGACAATGGTCTTTTTCATGGCAGGAACTCCTGAGAGGATATAAAGCTCTTTGCTCTGCTCCGCGGGGACTGCAGGTGTTCACGGGGAGAGGCGTTGGTTCCACGATAGCCACAATGCCGCACGGCAACAAACGATCAATTTTCAGGCGATAGACAAGAAAAACTCATCCATGCCCCATCGACTCCCCCCGCTGAATTCCTTGCGCGCCTTCGAGAGCGCGGCACGCCTGCTCAGCTTCAAGAAGGCGGCCGAAGAACTCTCGGTGACGCCGACGGCGGTGAGCCACCAGATCAAACTGCTGGAAGAATTCCTCGACCTGCCCCTGTTCCGCCGCCTGACCCGCGCCCTGGAGCTGACCCCGGAAGGGGAGGCGATGCTGCCGAAGATTCGCGACGGCTTCGCCTGCATGACCGCCGCCGTCGAGGCGGCGCGCAGCACGGAAGCCAGCGGCGTGGTCACCGTTTGCGCGCCGCCTTCATTCGCGACGCGCTGGCTGATTCCCCGCCTGGGAAGGTTTTCGCGCAGCCATCCGGACATCGACCTGCGCCTGTCTACCAGCCTATCCACCATCGACAGCCGCGAGCACGACGCCCCCCAGGAGCACAAGGCGACCCTCAACACCTCGGCCTTCGACCTGATCGTCCGCTTCGGCCGCGGCCACTACCCGGCCTGCCATGCGGAGCGGCTGTTTTCGCCGGCCTATGTCGCCGTCTGCAGCCCGGCCCTGCTGGCCGGCGAGCACCCGCTGCGGGAGCCCGGCGACCTGCGCTGGCACACCCTGATCCACGACGGCACCGTGCCCGACCTGGACGATCGTCCCGGGTGGACGCAGTGGCTCCAGCTAGCTGGCGTCGGCGAGTTGGCCGGGCAACTGCGCGGGCAGCATTTCCAGGACGCATCCCTGGCCGTGGAAGCCGCCATCGCCGGCAACGGCGTCGCCCTGGCGGCACGGCCGCTGGTCAGCGCCGAGCTGGCCGCGGGACGGCTGGCGATGCCCTTCCCGATCTCCATCCCCTCGCGCTTCGCCTACTTCGTGACCCGCTCGACGCTGTCCGCCGAGCGGCCGACGGTACTCGCCCTGCGCGCCTGGCTAGTGCGGGAAGCGGCACGAGAAAGCGCGGCGGTCCAACCCGCCTGAGCTTGCCCATTGCCCGGCCAGGCAATGGGCATTGCTACGATTGCTGGTGCTTCGACTCGTAGAACATGACTGCTTCCCGGATGTGTTCGCGCAGCAGATCGTCCTCCCAGGGCTTGGTGAGGAACTTGTAGATCGCGCCGTGGTTGATCGCGTCGGTGATCGACTTCAATTCGGTGTAACCCGAGAGCACCAGACGAATCGTTTCCGGATACAGGTTCTTGACCCGGCCGAGAAACTCGCTGCCGCTCATTTCCGGCATGCGCTGGTCGGAGATGATCACCTGCACCTCGTGGGTCGCCAGCAGTTCGAAAGCCTCGGCCGCGCTGCTGGTCACCAGAATCCGATAGCCGTCACGGCGCAACAGGCGCCGCAGCGCTGCCAGGATGTTCTCCTCATCGTCGAGGATCAGCAGGGTGCGGCCGTGTTGATCCTCCTTGCCCGGTGCAATTTCGACGCCGTTCCCGCTGCGCATTAGCTGGGTAAAGGCTTCGGCCGGCAAGGGTTTGCTGAAGTAGTAGCCCTGGATTTGATCGCATCGATTGCGCTGCAGGAACGCCAACTGCGCCTCGGTTTCCACGCCTTCGGCAACGACCTTGTGCTTCAGGCTGTGCGCCAGTGAAATCACCGCGCAGGTGATGGCCGCATCTTCCGGATCGAAGGTAATGTCCTGGACGAAGGACTGGTCGATTTTCAGCGTGTCGATCGGAAACCGCTTCAGGTAATTCAGGCTCGAGTAACCGGTGCCGAAATCGTCGAGGGCGATGCGCACGCCGATCTCCTTCAGGCGCCGCAAGGTCGCGATGGTCTGCTGCGGATCCTGCATGGCGGCACTCTCGGTGATTTCCAGTTCGAGGTATTGCGCCGGCAGCTCATTGCCCTGCACCGCATGGGAGACGATATCCGCCAGGTTTTCCTGCTGGAATTGCCGGCCGGAGAGATTCACGGCGAGAGCGATATCGGTAAAGCCCTCGTCCCGCCATTGCTTGAGTTGCCGACAGGCGGTATCGAGCACCCACTCGCCGATGGGCAGGATCAGCCCGGTTTCCTCGGCCAACGGAATGAAGTCGCCGGGCGACACCATCCCCATCGATGGATGATTCCAGCGGATCAGCGCTTCGGCGCCGACCACCTGGCCGCTGGCCAGCTCGACCTTGGGTTGGTAATGGAGCAAAAATTCCTGCCGTTCCAAGGCGCGGCGCAGTCCGGATTCCAGTTCCAGCCGTGCCAGCATCCGCGTATTCATTCGCGGCGCGTAGAACTGGATGCTGTTCCGCCCCAACTCCTTGGCCCGATGCATCGCGGCACTGGCATGCTGCATCAGCGCTGCGGCCGACTCGCCGTCCCGTGGGAACAGCGCCACGCCAAGGCTGGCGGTGACCACCACCTCCTGCCCGGCGACCATCATCGGCGCGGCGACGATATTGAGCAGGCTGCGCGCCAGGAATTCGGCATCGTTCTCGACGGCCACATCCGACATCACCAGCACGAACTCGTCGCTCCCGAGGCGGGCCACGGTGTCGCCCGGGCGGGTGGACTCCGCCAGGCGATCGGCAACCTTTTTCAGCAAGATATCGCCGGCCGCCTGGCCGAGGCTGTCATTGATCAGCTTGAAGCGGTCGATATTCAGAAACACCAGCGCCACCAGGCGTTGCGCCCGATGGGCGAACACCAGCGCCTGTTCCAGGCGATCGGTCACCAGCGTGCGATTCGCCAGCCCGGTGAGGGCGTCATGCTGGGTCAGATAGCGGATGCGCTCCTCGCTCTCCTTGCGATTGCTGATGTCGCTGAGTATCCCGAGGTAATTGGTCAATACGCCCTGGTCGTTGCGGACCGCGCTGACCGACTGCAGGGCGGGGAACACATCGCCGTTCTTGCGCCGATTCCAGATTTCCCCCATCCAGTGGTCGGCCTGATCGAGGGATGCCCACAGATTTTCGAAAAAGGCGGCGTCGTGACGATCCGACTTGAGCAGCCGGGGGTTCCGCCCCAGGACTTCCGCTTCGTCATAGCCGGTGATTTCAGTGAAGCTACGGTTGACCGCGAGGATCTTGCTCTCGCTATCGGTGATCAGGATTCCTTCCTTGCTGTTCTCGAACACCTTGGCGGCTAGCTGCAGGTCGCCGAGCGCCCGATCGTGCTCCGCCCGAATACGCAAGGCGGCGATGCCATAGGCGAGATCGCTGGCCAATTCCAGCAACAGCTCCACCTCGTGCGCATCGAAGGCATCGGCTTCGCCCGCATAGATGGTGAGGGCGCCGAAGGCCCTGCCGCCCTGCAGCAGCGGCAGCGCGATACTCCCCGCATAACCGCGTTTCAAGGCCTCGGCGCGCCAGGGCTTCATCAGCGGGTTGGTCGCAAAATCCTGATTGGCCTGTACCGTCCCGCTGCGGATGGCCGCGCCGGTGGGGCCCCATCCGCGTTCTTCATCGGCCCAGGTAATCCCTGCCTGATCCAGGAATCCATCTTCGACGCCGAAGCGCGCGACGGGGCGCACGGTCTTCGCTGCGTCCTGCTCGGCATAGCCGACCCAGGCAAAGCAATACTTCCCAATCTCGACGATGGTGCGGCACATGTCCTGCAACAGTTCAGCCTCGTCGGCGGCGCGCACCAGCACCTCGTTGCAGCGGGAAATGGTCTTGAGCGCCCGGTTGAGCCGCTGCAAGCCGATCTCGGCCTGCTTGCGCGCGGTAATCACGTCGAAGACGGCGACGAAATCCCCCTGCCGCGGGCTGTAGACCGAAATCCAGAACCACATCTTCAGCGCTTCGACATAGGTTTCCAGACTCTCGGGCTTTCCGCTCAGCGCAACCCGGGCATAGATTTCAAATAGCTGCGGATCGCTTTCGCGAATTCCCGGGATCACCTGACTGACCCGCTTTCCTTCGACGTCTTTGAGCCCGGTTTGCGCCTCGAAGGCCGGGTTGGTGGCGAGGTAGATGAAATCGGCCGCTTGCCCGTCCTCGAAAATCATCCGGCAATAGGCCATGCCGTTCAGCATGTGCTGAAAGAGGAGGTGATAAGTCCCGATATCGAGGGCCGCGGTGGACACGGATGCACTCGAACTCAAACCATCGGTGGTCATTGCTCTGTCTCTAACCTTGATGAAGTAGACCGCATTGGCCCTCTGGGAACAAATACGCTGAATTTCTCCACAGAACAAGCGTTACCGGAGGTACACGGGCGCCACCGAGTGGCGCTCGGCTACGTGTTCCTCTCAGGTGGAAATCTTGAATTGATGCACCAGGCCCTGCAGTTCGGCGACCAATGCCGTGAGATCGACGGTCGCGGTCTGGGTGCTGTTCGAATCCTGCGCGGTCTGCTCGGCAACTTCGCTGATTTCGTGCAGGCGGCGCTTGATGCCGTCCGCGAGCCCGGACTGCTCCTGGGCCGCCGCGGCGATCTTGGCGTTGATCTCGGTAATGATGGAAACCGCCCGGGTAATTTTCGCCAGGGAGTCGCCGGCGCTGGCGGCCTGTCCGACACTGGCATGGGCCTGATGGAGGCTGGTGGCCATGGCATCGGCCGCCGCTTGGGTGCCTTTTTGAAAGGTCTCGATCTTGCGCTGAATCTGCTGCGTCGAGTCCTGCGTCCGCTGCGCCAAGACGCGGACCTCATCGGCGACGACGGCAAAGCCGCGTCCCTGTTCGCCGGCGCGTGCCGCTTCGATGGCGGCGTTGAGCGCAAGCAGGTTGGTCTGATCGGCAATCTCGCGTATCTCATCGAGGATGCTGCCGATATTGGCGCTCTCCTTGCTCAATTCGCCGATCACCCCGTTGGCCTGTTCGACGTTGGTCGCCAGCGTGCCGATCGAGGCGACGGTGCCATCGACCACATTCTTGCCGGCACAAGCCGCCGCATCCGCCTGCCTGGCCGCATCCAAGGCGCCAGCCGCACTTTCGGCGACGGCCTGGGCACGCCCCGACATGTCGGACACCGCTGCGACCACCGCGCGGGTTTCATCCTGCTGATGCAGTACGCCTTTGGAGGTATGCCGTGCGACACCCGACACGTCCTCGCAGGCCCGTCCGAGCCGGCCGGTGCAAGCGCTCACCTGCCCGATGGTTTTTTCGATCCGGGCGACAAAGCTATTGAAGCCAGCGGCAAGCTGCGCGATCGAGCCACCCGATGCCACTTTCAGGCGCATCGTCAGATCGCCTTCACCAGCCGAAATGGAATCCAGCGCTTCGGCCGTCTGGTCGATCGGGCCGATGATGCCGCGGCCAATAACCCAGGACACCAGCCCCAGCGCCAGCACCAACAGCAAATCGACGAAGAGCTGAGCCCGCACCGTCTGCCAGAAGACGGCGTCCACATCGTCGATATAGATGCCGGACCCGACCAGCCAGCCCCAGGGTTCGAATTTCTTGACGTAGGACAGCTTGGTAAATAACTCGCTGGTGGTTCCGCCGCCAGCCACCGGCTTGGGCCAGTCATACAACACATAACCTTGGCCGGCCCGCTCGGCGACATCGACAAAGGCAACGAACAGGTTCTTCCCCTGCAAGGGTTCGGGCACCCCGTTCGCTCCTGCGATCTGGCTGGTCGCCCGATTGAACTTGGCGTCGTCGAGAACCTTGCCGTCGAGGGCGGGCACTGTCGGATGCATGATCATTTTCGGCACGGGCTTGCCGAGATCGTTGATCCAGAAATACTCCTTCTCTTCGTAGCGCAGCCCTTTGATCACCTTGATGGCACCGGCCTGCGCCTGCTCGGTAGTCAGCGCGCCGGACTTTTCCGCCTCCTGATATTGCTTGAGCACACTGAACGCGGTCTCGACCAGATGGCGCGTCTTCAACTGCTTTTCGGCGAGCAACTGGGCCTTGCGCGCAGACAAATCCTGGAGGTTGTTGCCCAGCATGGCGACAAAGAACAGGATGACCAGCATCCACAGCTTGGTCGATATCTTCAACATCCTGATGGGCGTGACCATCATTGCTTCTCCCCCGAAATCGGCAGCCACTGGATGGCTGCTCTCTTGTATTTGGCTGACGCAACTGGAATTCAACGACCGGCCCGGCGGTTCGCGACGCCAAGTCGAGATACCCACACTCTTACTTTAGTCATAATGTGCCGGGATCGCCCTTACATCAGCCTGACACCGCCGGTGCCCCCAACACGGGAACTACCAGGCGCCGCCCGGCGGATCGAAATCCTGCCGATATGCGGCGAAGCGCTCGGCGAGGAAATCCAGGAACACCCGCACCTTGGCCGAAAGATGGTGGCGCTGCGGATACACCGCGTGGATGTCGGCGGAGCCGCCGACCCAGGCGGGCAGCAGGCGGACCAATTGGCCGCTGCGCAGATAGCCGGCCACATCCCATTCCGAACGCAGCACGATGCCGTGGCCGGCCAGAGCCCAATCCACCGCGATCTCGCCGTGGTTGGTGCTGAGCGGGCCGCGCACCTTGACCATCAGTTGTTGCTTGCCGTCGGTCAGCGACCAGTTGTTGAAGGCCTTGGTGTTTTCGCGGATGACGATGCAGCGATGCTCAGCCAGCGCCCGCGGCGCCGCCGGCGCGCCATATTCCGCCAGGTAGGCGGGCGCGGCGCAGAGCAGGCGCCGGTTGGCGGCAATCTTGCGGGCGAGGACGCGGGCATCGGGCGGCGCGCCGAAGCGGATGCCGATGTCCATCGCATGTTCGGTCAGGTCCAGCGGCCGGTCGGTCAGGTCGAGCACCACTTCCACCTCGGGATAGCGCCGGGCGAAATCGCCGATCAGCGGCGCCAGGTGGCGCCGACCGAAGCCGAAGGTGGCGTTGATCCGCAGCAGGCCGCGCGGGGTTTCGCGACTGGCGCCGAGGGAGCGCTCCAGGCGCTCGATGTCGCGCAGGATCTGCTCGCCGTCCTCCAGGTAGCGTTCGCCCTCCGCCGTCAGGCTCAGGCGGCGGGTGGTGCGGTTCAACAGGCGCACGCCGAGGCGCCGCTCCAGGGCCGCCAGGCGCCGGCTCACCGCCGGCGGCGTGACGCCCAGCGCCTGGGCCGCCGCAGCGAGGCTGGGCTGGCGCGCCAGCAGGCTGAAAAAGGCGAGATTGGTAAGGTCGGCCATGGCGGTTTAATCCGTGCATAAAACGCAACAATGAATTCACTTTCAAACCATTGTAGCTATCGCACGGATGAATATCATGGCCTAACCCTATCGCCCGGCCGCCCCCCATGCACCTGCTCCCCATCAACGAACTCGCCCTGACCCTGGCCCTCGGCGCCGGCCTGGGCTTTTTCGGCGGCCTCTTCGGCATCGGCGGCGGCATCATCGCCATTCCGCTGCTGGTGCTGGGCTTCGGCATGGAGCAGCCGCTGGCCCAGGGCACCGCCCTGGTGTTGATGGTGCCCAACCTACTGCTGGGCTGGTGGCGCTATAGCCAGCGCCACCCGATCGTCTGGCGGCAGGCGCTGACCATCGGCCTGTCGGCGACGCTGACCACCTGGCTGATCGCCCACCTCGCCACCCGCCTCGACCCGCAATGGCTGCGGGCGCTGTTCAGCGGCTTCCTGCTGCTGCTCGCCCTGCGCCTGCTGCATCCGGGGCGGCGCAAGGCGACGGCCGACGACCGGGCGCTGAAGCTGCGGGTGCTGCCCCTGGTCGGCGCCGTCGGCGGCGGCAGCATGGGCCTGCTCGGCATCGGCGGCGGCCTGGTGGCGACGCCCCTGCTCTCAGGCTGGCTGGGCCAACGTCAGACCGTCGCGCAGAGTTTGGCACTAGCCCTGGTAGCGCCGAGTTCGGTAGTAGCCCTGGCGACCTATGCCGGAGCCCACCGCGTCGATTGGGCGCTGGGCCTGCCGCTGGCGCTGGGCGGCTTGTTCACCGTTTCGGCCGGCGTCGCCCTGGCCCATCGCCTGCCGGAAGCGCGGATGCGCACCGCCTTCGGCTGGATGCTGCTGGCGACGGCGGGCTGGCTGTTGTTGGCGCCACTGCTGATGCCCAAGCTGTGACCGTCGGCGTAACAAGCCAAGGGGGAAACTCCGCCGACAAAAAATTCACTCGGCCGACCCTTGCCAGCCCCATTCCACTGGCGTAGCCTCGGCAGATTCCCCGCAAATAAAAGCGCATAACGGCGGGGCAAGTCCCAGCAGAGTGCACCGGGAGGAAGTCGAGAATGCCGAGAGAAGCGATCGCGAAGCTGTGGCTGCGCGCCTGGTCCATGATCCTGGTCGAGATGACCGCCGAGGAAGTGGTCTGGCTGTTCTGGCCGGGCGGGCATCTGTCGCTGCTATCGAACCGCCGCTCGGCGATCATCGTCACCCGGGTGCGGCTGTTGGCCGGCCTGTTCGCCATCCTCACCCCCTTGTGGATCATCATCGACATGGCGGTGTTTCCGGCCGAGGTCTGGCGCGGCTTGGCCGGCGCGCGGGTCGCCGCATCTCTGGCCTTCGGCGCCGTGCTTGCCGCCACCCAACGCACCGCCGGCCTTGGCGGCGCCTACAAGGGCCTGGCCTTCCTGCTGACCATCCCGGCGGCCTTCTTCCTCTACAGCTACGAGCACATGGCGCAGTTCACCCTGAACGGCCTGCCCGGCGCCATCGCCACCGGCTACGGCTTCCTGCCCTTCGTCATGCTGGCCGGCCTGTCGATCTTTCCCCTGACGCTGGCGGAAAGCCTCGTTTTCTCGCTGCCGATGCTGCTGATGCCGGTCATCGCGACCATGCTGACCACGCCCCATCTCGACCTGCCGCTGATCAGCATGACGATCTGGCTGTCGCTGCTGATCGTCGGCGTCGCCGCCCTGGCCGGGCTGTCGCAACTGGCCTTCATGATCGTCTTCATCCGCGAAGCCATCCGCGACAACATGACCGGCTGCTTCACCCGCCACAGCGGCGAGGAACTGCTCGACCTGCAGTTCGTCCTCGCCACCCGGGTGAACGCCCCCCTGGCGCTGGCCTTCGTAGACATCGACCACTTCAAGCGGATCAACGACAACTTCGGCCACGAGGCCGGCGACATGGTGCTGAAGGGCGCCGCCGCGCAACTGCGCAAGCACCTGCGGGCAGGCGACATGCTGACCCGCTGGGGCGGCGAGGAATTCCTGCTGATCATGCCCAACACCACGGCGCAACACGCCCACCAGGCCCTGATGCGGGTCTGCGAATCCGGCTTGGGGCTGACCCCGGATCAGCAGCGCGTCACTGCCAGCATCGGCATCGCCGAACGGCAGCTAGACCATGCCAGCGACTGGGCCGGCCTGGTGGCCAAGGCCGATGCCCGCATGTACCAGGCCAAGCAGACCGGACGCAACCGGCTGGTCGGCCTCGACTGCGCCCTGACGCCGCAGGCCTAGCGGAACCCCGCGTTCAGGTCGGGTGGAAAGGCCTGGCGACGGCGGCGATCTTCGCCTCGCCCGGGTGGTTGCCCATGGCGTAGGGAATCGTGACAAAGGCGGTGCTGGCGACGACGAACAGGGACGACAGCACGGCGAGCAGCAGCCGGGAGACAAACGGGGCAAGGGTGCGGGTCATCATCGGTTCCTTTGCGAACTGGGAGTGACGCCACTTTGCACCGCGGGACTTAAGCCGACCTTAAATCCCTAGGCGGCGTGCAGTCCGGATCAGAGAAAACCCTTGATGACCGGCCAGGCGCTCTTGATCGTCAGCACGGCGATGATCAACAGCAGGATGTACTTGTGGGTCAGTACTTCGAAGGTGACGCCGGTCCAGGTGTTTTCTTCACGGCGACGATGGGGGCGCACGTACTCGGGCTTATCCGCATAGCGCCGGCCAAGGTTCTGGCCGCCGGAATTCGGGTCGCTCCAGGTGTCCGATCCGCGTCGTGCCGCATCGCCCTTTTCGATCATGGCGTAGGCCTCGTCGAAACGGATACTGGTCTTGTCGCGCAGGTCCATGGCGCGCCGCACCTTGTTGATCTCGGCCAGCCAGAGCAGTTCCGAAGCCACCGCCATCGGAAACCCTTGGCGCGAGCCGTCGCGCGAATCCATCACCAGCTTGCTGATCATGGTGTCCAGCTCGGGGGTACCCCAAATCATGCAAACCCGCTTGCTGATGTGCGGGATTCTTTCCAGCGCAGATTGATTGGCAGGCAATTGAGTTCCAGTTCAGTAGATTTTCGAAAGCTGGGGCTCTGCTGGGGCGTCGCTAAGGGCTTGCTAGCGGTGCGTGGCACGATCCGGGCGCACTCTTGTTGGCTGCTGAGGCCCAGGGATTCTAATCGGATCGGCATGCCATTGCCGTATCGGAAAAAGAAAACCCACTCGGCGAGCTTAGCTTTCCGCCTTCCCCGCGCCACAGGCCGCTCGGCGCAGACGGTCGGCCACCGCCAGCCAATCGGCACCGCCGGGCACCGCTTCCACCAGGATCAGGTCCACGCCGGCGTGGTCCAGATCGCGCAGGACGCCATACAGATCGTGGGCATAGCGCGCCGCATCGGCCGGTGCCCGCCGATACAGCAAGCCGGGACGCGGCACCGGCGCATTGAGTCCATACACGGCGCAGCGCCGGCCCTCAGCCAGCGCCTGCAATGCCTGCTGCGCCAGCTCCGGCGCCGACACCAGACGCAGCGACGTCTGCGGCGCGTAATGCGCTTCGAGGGAACCGGAAACGCGCGGAGCCTGGTCGCCGCCGGCGCTGCTGACGCCGGCGTGCAGCACCGCCTCGATGGCAGCGGCAGTGATGGCGCCGGGGCGCAGAATCACCGGCGCACCGCGCGACAGATCGACGATGGTGGATTCGATGCCGACGGCGCAGGGGCCGCCGTCGAGTACCAGGGCGACGAGTTCGCCCAATTCCTCGTGTACATGCTCGGCGGTGGTCGGGCTGATGCGGCCGAAGCGGTTGGCCGAGGGCGCCGCGATGCCGCCGTCGAAGGCCTGCAGCAGTTCCAGCGCCAGCGGGTGGCCCGGCACGCGCAGGCCGACGGTGTCCTGGCCGCCGGTGACGGCGTCGGCCACGCCGGGCTGGCGCTTCAGGATCAGGGTCAGCGGGCCGGGCCAGAAGGCGGCGGCGAGCTGCCGCGCAGCATCGGGAATCTCCCGCGCCCAGCGCTGCAGATGCTCGGCGGAGGGAATGTGCACGATCAGCGGATGGTCCGCCGGGCGCCCCTTGGCGGCGAAGATTTTTGCCACCGCCTGTGGGTTGGCGGCATCGGCGCCGAGACCGTACACCGTCTCGGTGGGGATCGCCACCAGTTCGCCGGCGCGCAGCAGCGCGACGGCGCGGGCGATGTCATTCATCGCTGATGCCGATGGCAGCGCGGGCCTGCAGCGCGGCCTGTTGCACCGCTGCGGCATCGGCGCCGATCACGGTGAAGTGGCCCATCTTGCGGCCGGGGCGGGCGTGGTGCTTGCCGTAGAGGTGCAGCCGGAGATTGGGCACGGCGAACAGCTTGCTCCAATCCGGCTCCTTGGAATGGTGCGGATCGCCCAGATACCAGAGGTCGCCCAGCAGATTCACCATCACCGCCGCGCTGTGGGCCTGCGGATCGCCCAGCGGCAGGTCGCAGAGGGCGCGGACCTGCTGCTGGTACTGGTCGGTGATGCAGGCGTCGATGGTGTAGTGGCCGGAGTTGTGGGGCCGCGGCGCCATCTCGTTGACGAACAACTGGCCGCGGCTGACGAAGAACTCGACGCCGAGGGTGCCGACATAGCCCATCTTGGCCGCCACCGCGGCGGCGATCTCCTGAGCATCGCCCATCATGCAGCCGCTGGCCCGGGCGGGAACGATGGAGACGTCGAGGATGCCGTGGCGGTGGCTGTTCTCCGCCACCGGGAAATACTTCACCTCGCCCGCAGCGCTGCGCGCCAGCACCACCGAGACCTCGTAGTCGAGGGACAGCATCGCCTCCAGCACGCAGGGCTCACCCTTGAAGTGCTGGAAGGCGGCCAGGGCCTCGGCGTGGTTGGCAACGCGGGCCTGGCCCTTGCCGTCGTAGCCAAAGCGCGCCACCTTGAGGATGCCGGGAAACAGGCTGGCGGGGGCAGCCTTGACGTCCGCTTCGCGGTGAATCTCGGCATAGGGCGCGTGGGGAAAACCGTTGTCGCGCAGGAAGCCTTTTTCCGCCATGCGGTTCTGGCAGATGGCGACGGCCTCGGCGCCGGGCCGCACCGGGACGAACTTGGCCAGGTAGGCCAGGGTGTCTGCGGGCACGTTTTCGAATTCGGTGGTGACTGCGGCGCAGCTCTCGGCCATCACGTTCAACGCGTCGGCATCGTCGTAGGCGGCCTGCAGATGGCGGTCGGCGATGCGCCCGGCCGGGCTGTTGGCGTCCGGGTCGAGCACCACGACGCGGTAGCCCATCTCGTGCGCGGCCATAACGAAGAAGCGGCCCAACTGGCCGCCTCCGAGCATGCCCAGGGTGGCGGGGGGCAGGATCATTGCGGCAGTTCCAGCTTCATCGCCAGCACCTTTTCCGACTGGGCAGCACGAAAGGCTTCCAGCTTCTGCGCCAGCACCGCGTCGGTGGTCGCCAGCAGCGCGGCGGCGAACAGGCCCGCATTGGCGGCGCCGGCCTCGCCGATGGCGAAGGTGGCGACCGGGATGCCCTTCGGCATCTGGACGATGGAGAGCAGCGAGTCCATGCCGTTCAGCGCCTTGGACTGCACCGGCACGCCGAGCACCGGGACGATGGTCTTGGCCGCCAGCATGCCCGGCAAGTGGGCGGCGCCGCCGGCGCCGGCGATGATCGCGCGCAGGCCGCGCTGCTGGGCGGTGGCGGCATATTCGAACAACAGGTCGGGGGTGCGGTGGGCGGAGACGACGCGGGCTTCAAAGGCGACGCCGAATTCCTCCAGCACCTTCGCCGCGCACTGCATGGTGGGCCAGTCGGAATCCGAGCCCATGACGATGCCGACCAGGGGTTGCTTGGCGTTCATTTGGCTTGCTCCTGTGCAGCCCGCTCCGCCGACTCCAGGGTGTTGGCCAGCAGCATGGTGATGGTCATCGGGCCGACGCCGCCGGGCACCGGGCTGATCGCACCGGCCACGTCCTTGGCGCTGTCGAAATCCACGTCGCCGCAAAGCTTGCCATCGGGCAAACGGTTGATACCGACGTCCACCACGATGGCGCCGGGCTTAAGCATGTCGCCGGTGATCATCTTCGGCCGGCCCACGGCCGCCACCAGAATGTCGGCGCGCTTGGTGTGGAAGTTCAAATCCTTGGTCTGCGAGTGGCAGACGGTGACGGTGCAGCCGGCGCCGAGCAGCAGCATCGCCATCGGCTTGCCAACGATATTGCTGCGGCCGACGATCACCGCCTCGGCGCCCTTCAGCTTCACGTCGGCGGACTCGAGCATTTTCATCACACCATAGGGCGTGCAGGGAATGAAGCGCGGATTGCCCTGCATCAGGGCGCCGACGTTCTCGGCGTGGAACCCGTCCACATCCTTCTCGGGGGCGATGGCCTCGAGCACCGCATCGGAATCGAAATGCTTAGGCAGCGGCAGTTGCACCAGGATGCCATGCACGCTGGGATCGGCGTTCAGCTCGGCGATCCGGGCCAGCACCACGGCGGGGTCCGCATCCTTCTGGTAGACGTCCTTGATCGAGCGCATGCCGGCCTTCTCGCAGCCGGCCACCTTGTTGCGCACGTAGACGGCGGAGGCGGGATCTTCGCCCACCAGGATCACCGCCAGGCAGGGCTGGACGCCACGGGCCGTGAGGGCGGCGGCACGCTCGGCGAGCTGGCCGCGAACGGCGGCGGCAAGAGCGTTGCCATCAAGGATGCGTGCAGTCATGGGTTCCCCGCGGAAAAAGGGGGGAATTATCCGGTTTCGGGGACGACCCGTCCAGCCGCCATTGAGCCGCCGGCCGCCGCCTAAAGACCATTTTCAGGCTCATCCGTAAAAACACGTATTGCGCATTACGAATCGTTGTTTTACGATACGGAACACATCTGCTGGGCGAGGATCACCATTCATCGCTAAGCTGGGTGAAAAAGCCGGGTGCGGGGCGATCCCCCGCACCAATCGCATAACGAGAGAGGAGCGTTCCAAATGAGTGCTTTGCCCCCCGTCACTTCGGCCGCCGATGCCGACCCGCAAGAAACCCGCGAATGGCTCGACGCCCTGGAAGGGGTGATCGATCACGAAGGCCCCGAACGCGCCCACTACTTGGTGGAACAACTGGTCCAGCGCGGCCGCGAGTCCGGCGTCGACATTCCTTTCTCGGCCAATACCGAATACATCAACACCATCCCGGTGGAGCTGCAGCCCAAGTACCCGGGCAATCCGGACCTGGAAATCAAGATTCACTCCTACATCCGCTGGAACGCCATGGCCATGGTCGTGCGCGCCAACAAGGACACCAACGTCGGCGGCCACATCGCCTCCTTCGCCTCCGCCGCCGCCCTCTATGACGTCGGCTTTTCCCACTTCTGGCGCGCCCCCACCGCCGAGCACGGCGGCGACCTGATCTTCTTCCAGGGCCATTCGGTGCCCGGCGTCTAT
Source organism: Rhodocyclaceae bacterium (assembly GCA_036518635.1). GTDB lineage: Bacteria > Pseudomonadota > Gammaproteobacteria > Burkholderiales > Rhodocyclaceae > AWTP1-18. Next base: position 17,128 of record DATDMT010000001.1, read on the forward strand.
GCCCGCGCCTTCATGCTCGGCCGCCTGACCCAGGAACAGATGGACAACTTCCGCCAGGAAACCGGCGGCAAGGGCATCTCCTCCTACCCCCACCCCTGGCTGATGCCGGACTTCTGGCAGTTCCCCACGGTGTCGATGGGCCTCGGCCCGATCCAGGCGATCTACCACGCCCGCTTCATGAAGTATCTGGATTCCCGCGGCCTGGCCAAGGCTGCCGACCGCAAGGTGTGGGCCTTCCTCGGTGACGGCGAGACCGATGAGGTGGAATCGCTGGGCGCGATCAGCATGGCCGGCCGCGAGAAGCTGGATAACCTGATCTTCGTCATCAACTGCAACCTGCAGCGGCTGGACGGCCCGGTGCGCGGCAACGGCAAGATCATCCAGGAGCTGGAATCGGAATTCCGCGGCTCCGGCTGGAACGTCATCAAGCTGATCTGGGGCACCCACTGGGACGCCCTGTTCGCCCGGGACAAGGCCGGCATCCTGAAGAAGCGGATGATGGAAGTGGTGGACGGCGAGTACCAGACCTACAAGGCCAAGGACGGCGCCTTCGTCCGCGAGAACTTCTTCAACACCCCGGAACTGAAGGCCCTGGTGGCCGACTGGACCGACGACGAAATCTGGCAACTGAACCGCGGCGGCCACGACATCTTCAAGATTTTCGCCGCCTACAAGGCCGCGGTGGAGCACAAGGGCGCACCGACCCTGATCCTGGCCAAGACCATCAAGGGCTTCGGCATGGGCCAGGCCGGCGAGGCGATGAACATCAGCCATCAGCAGAAGAAGATGGATCACGAGCAGATCGCCCGCTTCCGCGACCGCTTCAAGCTGCCGGTGAGCGACGACCAACTGGACCAGATTCCCTATCTGAAGTTCACCGAGGATTCCGAGGAATACAAGTACCTGGCGGCCCGCCGCCAATCCCTCGGCGGCTACCTGCCGCAGCGCCGGCGCAAGGCCGACCCGCTGCCGGTACCGGCGCTGGACACTTTCGAGGCGCTGCTGAAGGCCTCCGGCGAAGGCCGCGAACTGTCCACCACCATGGCCATCGTCCGGGTGATGAACACCCTGCTGAAGGACAAGCAGATCGGCAAGCGGGTGGTGCCCATCGTCCCCGACGAATCGCGCACCTTCGGCATGGAAGGCATGTTCCGCCAGTACGGCATCTGGAGCCAGGAAGGCCAGAAGTACGTGCCGGAAGACCACGACCAGCTGATGTTCTACAAGGAATCGAAGACCGGCCAGGTGCTGCAGGAAGGCATCAACGAAGCCGGTGCGATGAGCGACTGGATCGCCGCCGCCACCGCCTACTCGGTGCACAACGTGCAGATGATTCCCTTCTACATCTGCTACTCGATGTTCGGCCTGCAGCGCACCCTGGACCTCTGCTGGGCTGCCGGCGACCAGCGCGCCCGCGGTTTCCTGATCGGCGGCACCGCCGGCCGCACCACGCTGAACGGCGAAGGCCTACAGCATGAGGACGGCCACAGCCTGGTGCTCTCCAACCTGATCCCCAACTGCGTCTCCTACGACCCCACCTTCCAGTACGAAGTGGCGGTGGTGGTGCAGGACGGCCTGCGCCGCATGCACCAGGAACAGGAGGACGTCTTCTACTACATCACCGTGATGAACGAGAACTACGAGCACCCGGAAATGCCGAAGGGCGCCGAGGCCGACATCATCAAGGGTATGTACCAGTTCCGTAAGGGCACCGCCTCCTCCGGCCCGCGCGTGCAGTTGCTCGGCTCCGGCACGATCTTCCGCGAGGTGATCGCCGCCGCCGATCTGCTGAAGAACGACTGGGGCGTCGAGGCCGACCTGTGGGGCTGCCCCAGCTTCAACGAACTGGCCCGCGACGGCCAGGATGCCGCCCGCTGGAACCTGCTGCATCCGCTGGAGAAGCCGCGCCAGTCCCACGTGGAAAAGTGTCTCGACGACACCCGCGGCCCGGTGGTCGCCGCCACCGATTACATCCGCCTGTTCTCCGAGCAGATCCGCCCCTACGTCAATCGCCGCTACGTCACCCTGGGCACCGACGGCTTCGGCCGCTCCGACACCCGCGAGAAGCTGCGCGCCTTCTTCGAGGTGGACCGCCACTGGGTCACCCTCGCCGCCCTGAAGGCCCTGGCCGACGAAGGCACGATCGAACGCGACAAGGTTGCCGCCGCCCTGGTCAAGTACAACCTTGACCCGAACAAGCCCAACCCCGTGACGGTTTAAGGAGGCCGACGATCATGACGCAACTGATTGAAGTCAAAGTCCCCGACATCGGCGACTACAGCGACGTGCCGGTGATCGACCTGGCCGTCAAGGTGGGCGACACCATCGCCGTCGATGACACGGTGTGCACCCTGGAATCCGACAAGGCGACCATGGACGTGCCCTCTTCCGCCGCCGGTGTGGTCAAGGAAATCCTGATCAAGGTCGGCGACAAGGTGGCCGAAGGCAGCCTGCTGATCAAGGTCGAAGGCAGTGCAACCGCCGCTGCCGCTGCCCCGGCTGCCGCAGCGACGCCAGCCCCTGCACCTGCCGCTGCGCCCGCCCCCGCTGCCGCTCCCGCGGTGGCGGCCCCGGCTGCCGGCGGTGGTGTGATCGACGTACAGGTCCCCGACATCGGCGACTACAGCGATGTGCCGGTGATCGACCTAGCGGTCAAGGTAGGCGACACCATTGCCATCGATTACACGGTGTGCACCCTCGAATCCGACAAGGCGACCATGGACGTGCCTTCCTCCGCCGCCGGCGTGATCACCGCCGTGCTGGTCAAGGTGGGCGACAAGGTGAGCCAGGGCGTGGTGCTGATCAAGGTGGCCAGCGCCGGCGCCGCCAGTGCCGCGGCGCCCCAGGCTGCCGCTGCGCCCGCCGCGGCCCCGACCGCTGCTGCGGCCGCGCCTGCGGCACCGGCAGCCCCCGTTGCCAGCGCCGCCCCCGGCGCGATGCTGCCTGCCGGCAGCAAGACCCACGCCTCGCCCTCGGTGCGCGCCTTTGCCCGCGAACTCGGCGCCGACCTGGCCAAGGTACCGGCCAGCGGCCCCAAGGGTCGCATCACCCAGGAAGACGTCACCCGCTTCGTCAAGGGCATCGTCACCGGCGCCACGGCGGCGCCGAAGGCTGCTGCCGGCGGCGGCGTGACCGGTGGCGGCACCCTGGACCTGCTGCCCTGGCCGAAGGTGGACTTCGCCAAGTTCGGCGCGGTGGAGGTCAAGCCGCTGTCTCGCATCAAGAAGATTTCCGGCGCCAACCTGCACCGCAACTGGGTAATGATTCCCCATGTCACCCAGTTCGACGAGGCCGACATCACCGACATCGAAGCCTTCCGGGTGCAGATGAACAAGGAGAACGAGAAGTCCGGCGGCGCCAAGCTGACCATGCTGGCCTTCCTGATCAAGGCCAGCGTTGCGGCCCTGAAGAAGTACCCCGAGTTCAACGCTTCCCTCGACGGCGACAACCTGGTACTAAAGCAGTACTTCCACATCGGCTTCGCCGCCGACACGCCGAATGGCCTGGTGGTGCCAGTGATCCGCGATTGCGACAAGAAGGGCCTGCTGCAGATCGCCGAGGAAATGGGTGCTTTGGCGAAGAAAGCGCGGGACGGCAAGCTCGGCCCGGCCGAGATGAGCGGCGGCTGCTTCTCCATCTCCAGCCTCGGCGGCATCGGCGGCACCGCCTTCACGCCGATCATCAACGCCCCAGAAGTCGCCATCCTCGGCGTCTCCAAGACCCAGACCAAGCCGGTCTGGGACGGCAAGCAGTTCGTGCCGAAGCAGATGCTGCCCCTGTCCCTGTCCTACGACCACCGGGTCATCGACGGCGCCTCGGCGGCCCGCTTCACCAGCTACCTGGCGGCGCTGATGGCCGACCTGCGGAGGGCCGCCCTGTGACCACCATCACCGTGGTGAAAAAGGGCCATGAGGTGGCGATCGCCTCCGACGCCCTGACCACCTTCGGCGACACGCGACTGGGGCGCTCCTACAAGGGCGAGCACGACAAGATCCTCAACCTGGCGGATTCCTGGGTCGGCGTCTGCGGCAGCTCGGCCCACCACCTGGTGCTGATCTCCGCCATCGCCCAGTTGCAGGACGTCAAGCTAGGCTCGCGGATGGAGGTGTACGAGACCTTTCGCCGCCTGCACCCGATTCTCAAGGAACACGCCTATCTGAACCCGAAGGAAGACGATGGCGATCCCTACGAGTCCTCGCAGATCACCGCCCTGATCGCCAACAACAGCGGCATCTACGGCGTGTTCTCGCTGCGCGAAGTGTTCGAGTTCGATCGTTTCTGGGGCATCGGTTCCGGGCGCAACTATGCCCTCGGCGCCATGCACGCCCTCTACGACGGCCCCGGCAGCGCCAGCGACATCGCCCGTGCCGGCGTCATGGCGGGCATCGAATTCGACACCTCGTCTGGCGGACCGGTTGTCGTCCATAGCGTCACATTGAAGGGGTGAGGCCATGAGTCAAATCATTGAAGTCAAGGTTCCGGACATCGGCGGCTTCGCCGACGTGCCGATCATCGAAATCGCCATCAAGGCCGGCGACAGCATCAAGGCCGAAGACACCCTGATCACCCTGGAATCGGACAAGGCGACGATGGATGTGCCATCGCCCGCCGCCGGCGTGGTGAAGGAAGTCAAGGTCAAGGTCGGCGACAAGGTTTCCGAAGGGTCGTTGATCGTTCTGCTGGAAGCCGCCGGCGCCGCAGCCACACCGACGGCAGCCCCCGCGGCAGCCCCCGCGGCAGCCCCGACCGCTGCTCCGGCCGCCCCGGCAGCTCCGGTCGCCGCGCCCCAGGCCGGCAGCCACGCCGGCACGGCCGACATCGAATGCGACATGCTGGTCCTCGGCGGCGGTCCCGGCGGTTACTCCGCCGCCTTCCGCGCTGCCGACCTGGGCCTGAAGACCGTGGTGGTGGAACGCTATGCGACGCTGGGCGGGGTCTGCCTCAACGTCGGCTGCATCCCCTCCAAGGCACTGCTCCACGTCGCCGCGGTGATCGAGGAAGCCGCCCACGTGCTGGATGCCGGCGTCAGCTTCGCCGCCCCGGCGGTGGATATCGACAAGCTGCGCGGCCACAAGGAAAAGGTCATCGGCAAGCTGACCACGGGCCTGGCCGGCATGGCCAAGGCACGCAAGGTGGACGTGGTGCGCGGCTACGGCCACTTCCTCGACCCGAACCACATCGAGGTCGAAGGCACCACCGGCAACGCCCAGGACAAGACCGGCGAGAAGAAGGTAATCCGCTTCAAGCAGTGCATCATCGCCGCCGGCAGCCAGGCGGTGCACCTGCCCTTCCTGCCGCGCGATCCGCGCATCGTCGATTCCACCGGCGCCCTGGAACTGCGCGGCAAGCCCGAGCGCATGCTGGTGATTGGCGGCGGCATCATCGGCCTGGAAATGGCGACGGTGTATTCCACCCTCGGCAGCCGCATCGAAGTGGTGGAAATGCTCGACGCCCTGATGCAGGGCCCCGACCGGGATCTGGTCAAGGTCTGGGAAAAACAGAATGCGCACCGCTTCGACAAGATCATGCTGAAGACCAAGACGGTGGCGGTGGAAGCCAAGGACGACGGCCTCTGGGTCAAGTTCGAAGGCGACAATGCACCCGCCGAGCCGCAACGCTACGACCTGATCCTGCAGGCCGCCGGGCGCTCGCCCAACGGCAACAAGATTGGCGCCGAGAAGGCCGGCATCATCGTCGGCGAGCGCGGCTTCATCCCGGTGGACAAGCAGATGCGGACCAACGTGCCGCACATCTTCGCCATCGGCGACATCGTCGGCCAGCCGATGCTGGCCCACAAGGCGGTCCATGAAGGCCACGTCGCCGCCGAAGTGGCGGCCGGCGAGAAGAGCTTCTTCGACGCCACGGTGATCCCCGGCGTCGCCTACACCCATCCCGAAGTGGCCTGGGTCGGCGTCGGCGAGGACGAGGCGAAGAAGGCCGGGCGCAAGGTCAGTGCCGCCAAGTTCCCCTGGGCGGCCTCCGGCCGCGCCATCGCCAACGGCGCCGACTACGGCTTCACCAAGCTGGTGTTCGACGCCGAGACCCATCGGGTTATCGGCGGCGGCATCGTCGGCCCCGGCGCCGGCGACATGATCGGCGAAGTCGCCCTGGCCATCGAGATGGGCGCCGACGCGGTGGATATCGGCAAGACCATCCACCCGCACCCGACCCTCGGCGAATCCATCGGCATGGCGGCGGAAGTGGCCCACGGCAGTTGCACCGACCTGCCGCCGATGAAAAAGAAGTAAGCCCATTGCTCTGCTCCACTTGGAAAGCGCCGCACTCGCGGCGCTTTCTTTTTTTCCGCGCAGAGCTTGCTAGACTCGAAGTCCCCAACGCATCGACCCACTGCCATGGCGGCTCCCCACGACAATCCGACGCCCACCCCAGCTGCCACCGCGGCCGACCTGCAACTGGCGACACTGCGCGAACTGCTGAACGGCGACGAGGCGGCGGTGCGGGACATCCTGCGGGTCTTTCGCGACGACACGCAGGAAATGGCCGACAAGGTGGCCGCCCTGCTCGGCGCCGGCGAAGCGGAGGCGGCGCGGCTGATCCTGCATCGGCTGAAGGGCTCATCGAGCAATGTCGGCGCCGTCACGCTGCATGCCGCAGCCCAGGCCCTGGAGGCGGAGCTGAAGGGCGGCGCCTGGAGCGAGGCCGCGCTCAGCGCCTTTCTCGAAGCCCAGCGGCGCACTCAACTAGCCTTATCCGGCTACTGAGCGTCGGCCATGGATCATCAGCGCCACCTCCACACCCACTATTTCTACAGCGGTCTCACCGTCGCCGCCGGCGTCGCCGGCATCTGTCTGGTGGGCTATCTGCTGGGCGGCGTGCCGCTGGCGGCGGCGATGGCGATGGGCGCGTTCTGCGTCAGCATCAACGACGTGCCGACGCCGGACCGGCACAAGCTGCTGGAGATTTCCTCGGCCCTGCTGCTGGGTACCCTGGTAACCATCAGCGTCGGCCTGGCGCGGGCCCATACCCTGGGCCTCGGCGCGGCGATCCTCGGCGTCAGCTTCGTCGCGGCGATGATCACCGCCTGGGGACGCAAGACCCTGCCGCTGTCGTTCTCGATGTTTTTCGCCATGGTGCTGACCCTGGCGGTCCCCTTGCCGGACCCGGCCGAGGCGCAGCGCCACTCGCTGCTGTTCTTCGCCGGCGGCGCGGCCTATCTGGTCTATGCCGTGACGGTGGCGCGCAGCCTGAGCTTCCGCACCCGCCAGCAGGCCCTCGGCGAATGCATCGCCGAACTGGCCGGCTTCCTCCGCGACCAGGCGGCCTTCTTCGACCCGGCGCAGGATTTCGATGCCTGCCAGCGCGCCCTGATCCGCCGCCAGGTGGCCCTCGCCGACAAGATGCAGACCGCCCGCGATCTGGTGTTCCGCAAGCTGCGCACGGAGCGCGACGGCATGCTGGCCTCGGCGCTGATCGCGCTGCTGGAGCTGTTCGAGCACCTGCTGTCCGGCCACACCGATTACACCGCCCTGCGCCGGCGCTACCGCGACGAGGACCTGCTGCTATTCTTCCGCGACCTGTGCCTGAAGGGCGGCCAGGACCTGGAGCAGATCGCCCTGGCACTGATGCGCGACCAGTTGCCGCAGGCGACGGTGAACTACAAGGCCGAGCTGTTCGCCATCGAGCACGAGATGGGCCGCCTGCGCCGCGACGCCGGGAGCGAAGGCTCGCAGTCGCTGCTGATGGGCGTCTACGACCGCATCCTGCACCTCTTGGATCAGATCGAGCACCTGCGTCGCGCCGCGGCCACGCCGATGCCGCCGGAGCAGGCGCTGCGCGGCGTCGCCGTGGAGCACTTCCTCAGCCACACCTCCTACAGCCTGCACCTGCTGCTGGCAAACTTCACCCTCAGCTCGCCGATCTTCCGCTACGCGCTACGCATGCTGCTGGCGATGGCCTGCGGCTACTGGGTGGATTTGGTAGTGCCCTACACCGCCCACGGTTACTGGATCCTGCTGACCATCGCGGTGATCATGCGCTCCAGTTTCAGCATGACGCGGCAACGCCAGCGCGACCGTATCCTCGGCAACCTGATCGGCTGCCTGCTGGCGGTGTTCCTGCTGTGGGCCACCAGCAACCCACTAGTGCTGATGGCGGTGGCCTTCTGCGCGGTGGGCGTCTCCCACGCCTACGTCAATGTGAACTTCCGCTACGCCGCCGTGGCTTCCTGCCTGATGGGTTTGCTGCCGACCCACTTCCTCGATCCCGGCTCCCAGTTCCTCGCCGCCGAGCGCCTGCTCGACACCGGCGTCGGCGCCCTGATCGCCTGGCTGTTCAGCTTCGTCCTGCCGAGTTGGGAAGCCACCGCCGCGCCGCGCCACGTGCGCGAGCTGCTGCATGCGGCGGACACCTACACCCGCGCCACCCTCGATCCATCGATGACCCCACTGGGCTACCGCCTGGCGCGCAAGCAGATGATCGACGCCAGCGCCACCCTCGGCGGCTCGCTCCTCCGCATGCTCGACGAGCCGCAGCACCAGCGCGGCGCCGAGCGCGCCCTGAACGAACTGGTCAGCGCCGCCTATCGGCTGGCGGCGCAACTGGCCTCGGTGCACATCCTGCTGCAGATGCGCGGCGCCGAACTCGACCTGCCCGCCGCCCAGGCCTGCATGGCCGCCACTGCCGGCCGCATCGCCGGCCTGCTCGACGGCAACCTTGGCGCCGCGCCACCCTGCGGCGTCGCCAGCGGCGACAGCAGCGCCCAGGCCGTGTTGCGGCGGCGCCTGGAGGCGATCGAGACCGAAGCACGGGAGATGCA
>DATDMT010000002.1:0-5011 GCA_036518635.1 Rhodocyclaceae bacterium
CCAGGACAACACCGGCCGCGCCATCAAGCGCGCCTTCCGTCCCGGCTTCATGAAGAAGGTGTCGCGCACTTCCGTCGTTTCCCACTACGGCCTGCTGACGCTGATGTACGGCACGGTGATTCCCGGCCCCCACATCGGCAAGCGCTGCGCCGACATCATGCGCGGCGTCAAGGATGCCGGCTTCGAAACCGGCATCCATTGCTGGGACCACGTCGAATGGCAGGACGAAGTTGCCAAGTCCGATGAGGCATGGACCGAAAAGCGCATGCAGCTGGCGGTGGATTGCTACGCAAAAATCTTCGGCGTAGCGCCCAAGACCCACGGCGCCGCCGGCTGGCAGATGAACCGCCACGCCCTGCGCCTGACCCAGCGCTTCGGCCTCGACTACGCCTCCGATTGTCGCGGCAGCCAGCCCTTCATCCCGGTGTGGGACGGCGAGATCGTCGCCTGCCCGCAACTGCCGACGACCCTGCCGACCCTGGACGAGCTGATCGGCGTGGACGGCCTCACCGAAGACAACGTGCACGAACGCTTGCTTGAGCTGACCGCAAATCCGCCGGCCCACGGCCACGTATTCACTTTGCATGCCGAGCTGGAAGGCATGAAACTGCTGCCGATTTTCGAAAAGCTGCTCGCCGGCTGGAAGCAGCAGGGCTACCAGCTCGCCAGCACCGACGCGCTGCGCCGCACGCTGACGCCGGCCACCCTGCCGCGCCACGAAATCCGCTGGGGCCAGGTGCCCGGCCGCTCCGGGGATCTGCTGCTGCAGGGGCCGGAGTTCCTGGCCTGAACCCGGGCTGACGACGCCATGGGCCGGCTCAGCCTGTACGTCTTTGCCGCCCTGATCCTCGGTCTGGGCATCGGCTCCGCCACGGGCCTCACCGGCAAGGACGAATACCTGCTGGGCCTGCGCATACCGCTGGAGATGATCCAGGGCGACCACTGGTGGGTGCCCTTCATCGACGGCGCGCCGCGGCTGAAAAAGCCGCCCTTCATCTACTGGCTCGGCCGCGCCAGCTTCGAGACCTTCGGCATCGGCCTGGTCTCCGCCCGCGGCATCACCGTCGCCTTCGCGCTGCTGCTGTTGGGCTGCACCCATTGGCTGGGCAAGCGCTGCGCCCCGGCCCTGGCCCAGCCGCGACGCATCGCCCTGATCGCCGCTGCGGTGCTGCTGGGCATGAGCGGCCTGGCCTCCGAATCGCGCCGGCTGATGCTCGACGTGCCGGTGGCCGCCCTCTCGGTTGCAGCCTTCTGCCTCTACCTGCACTGGATCGATCGGCGCCGCACCCGCACGCTGCTAGCGGCTGCACTATGCCTCTCGGCAGCGTTGCTGACCAAGGGCCCAATCGCCCTGGTGGGTTGCGGCAGCGGCCTCCTGGCCCTCTGGCTGACCGATCCCGCAGCACGTTGGCTACCGCTGCGCCACTGGTTCGTGCACGCCCTCACCGTCGCCCTCGCCCTCGCCCTGCCGGTGGCCTGGTACCTCTACGTCAAGCGCCACTACGGCGCCGAGCTGGCCCAGGCGGCCCACGACGAACTCGAAGCGCGCCAGGTGATGGACATCTCGGCCGATGCCGCCATCGGCATCCTGACCCTGGCCCTGCCCTGGAGCCTGGTGGCGGCCAATGCCCTCTGGGTCGGCCGACGCGATCCACGGGTGCGCTTTCTCGGCCTCTGGCTGCTGTTCTCCCTGCTGCCTTTCTTTTTCATCCGCGCCTTCGAACGCTACCTGATCGCCTCCCTGGTGCCCCTCGCCCTGCTCGCCGCCCTGGCCCTGGATTCCGGCTTGGTACCGCGCTGGACACGGCGCATCGGCAGCCTGCTGCCGGCCCTGCTGGCCCTGGCCCTGGGCCTGCTGCTGTGGCGCTGGCAATTGGATGGCTGGTTCCTGCTGGCGCTCGCGCTCTACTGGTTCCTCCGCGTCTGGTGGCGTGACGAAGTACAGCCCCTGCGCCTGGCGCTTTCCGCCGCGCTGCTGTGGTGTGTCGGCTGGGGCCTGGCCTTCCCCAACCTGGGCGTGAATGCGGTGCCTGACCGCGTCGTAGCCCTGGCGCGGCAACAGCCGGTGCTGCTCTTCGCCGGCCCGCAGCCGGCCCTGTTGCCCATTCTCAGCAGCCGTCCCCAGCACCAGACCAGCCAACTGACGGCCAACGACGTGAGCCCCGGCACCGTGATCAGTCTGCGCGATGAAGACCGTGCCGCCCTCGACAAACAACTGAGCGCCCTCGCCGTCCGCACCCGACCGGTGGACAGCTACCGCGCCCTCACCTCCGCCGGCTCCGGCATCCGCTTCGCCCGCGAGGGCGCGACGCGGGAAGACTGGCGCCGCGCCTGGGAGGAACGCACCTCCACGCCACTGATGTCCGGCGTGCAACTGTTGGAAGTGCTGCCGTGAAGTTGTGGCTGATCGGCCTGCTGCGCAGCCTGGGGCGCTGGCTGCTGTTGCGCAGAGAGGATGCCCGCGCCCTGGCCCACCGCCGCTGGTTGCCGCTAGCAGTGTTTGCCCTGGCCGTCGGCGTCGCCCTGCCCTGGCTGCGCCCCCTGGCGGCACCGCGCTTTGTCGTCGCCGACAACGCCCTGCCCCTGCCTGCAGCCCGCCACGCCCGTGCCGAATCCCACCTGATTGCCAATCCGGCCGCCGCGGCCCACAGCGCCAGTCTGGCCGATCTCGGCGGCGGCCAGATCGGCGCGGTATGGTTTGCCGGCAGCAAGGAAGGCGCCGCCGATGTCGCCATCGTCATGGCGCGCTTCGACGGCTATGCCTGGAGCAATGCCCAGACCATCATGACGCGGCAGCAAGTGCAACACGACACGCAACGCCTGATCCGCAAGCTGGGCAACCCGGTGCTCTGGCGCGACGGCAACAACCTCCTGCACCTCTGGTTCGTCAGCGTCTCCTGGGGCGGCTGGGCCGGCAGCGCCGTCAACCACAGCACCTCGAACGACGGCGGCAACAACTGGAGCCCGGTCCAGCGGCTGATCACCTCGCCCTTCTGGAACCTGTCGACCCTGGTGCACGGCGCGCCGCTGCCGCTGACCGACGGCGGCGTGGCGCTGCCGGTGTATCACGAGTTTTTCACCAAGCATCCGGAGTGGCTGCGCCTCGACGGCCGCGACCGGGTGCAGGAAAAGCAGCGTCTGCCCGGCAGCCGACGTCTGTTCCAACCAACCGCCGCCACCCTCGACGGCGAGCGCGCCTTGGCCCTGCTGCGCGATGCCGGTGGCGCCCACCGCATTCACCTCGCCCGCAGCGAGGACGGTGGCGCCCACTGGCAGGCGGCCCAGGCCACCGACCTGCCCAACCCGGATGCCGGCATCGCCTTGCTGCACCTGGCCGACGGCCGCCTGCTGCTGGCCTACAACCCGCAGGAAAGCAACCGCACCCAACTGGCCCTGAGCGTTTCCAGCGACGAAGGCGCCAGTTGGTCGCCGCCCCACTTCATCGAACAGGGCAGCGGCGAGGACGAGTTCTCCTATCCGGCGCTGCTGCAGGACGAGCGCGGCATGATCCACCTCGCCTACACCTTCAAACGCCAGCAAATTAAGCACCTCACCTTCGGCCCAGCCTGGCTCTCTGCCCATGCAGTGGAGGGGCGGCGATGATCCTCGCCCAAGTGCTGCTGATCATGGCCACGCTGATGGCCTTCCTGCCGCGGCGGCTAGAGTGGCTGGCGGCAGGGCTCGGCCTCGCCGCCCTGATCCCGCTGCCTGACGGCGCCTCGGTCGCCATGGGCCTGCGCGGCCTCTGGGGCGACCCGAGCGTCACCAGCCTGCAACTGCTGATCGTCCTGCTGGTGCGGCGCCACCTCGAACCCGGCTTCGCCCCCTTGCGCGTCGATTGGCACGGGCCGGCAGCGATCGCCCTGATCGCTGCGCTGTTCTATCCGCTGGCCCTGGGCGTCGGCAATTTCGATCCCTACCAGCTCGGCTACCAACCCGTGCTACTGATCGGCAGCTTAGGCCTCGCCGCCCTATTCGCCTGGTGGCGCGGCCAGGCCCTGTGGCTGTGGCTGCTAGCCATCGACCTCCTGGCCTGGGCCGCCGGTATACCCGAATCCCCCAATCTCTGGGACACTCTGCTCGACCCGCTGCTGGCCATCGTCTGCGCGGTATTGGCAGTCCGCAACGGCCTGCGCACTTTGATGAAGAATCCATGAGCGAATTCACCTGCGACGTTTCCATCGTCATCCCGATCTACAACGAGGAAGACAACCTGCCCAATCTGGTGGCCCGCGTCGGCGAGGCCATGACACCCACCGGCCTTTCCTTCGAACTGATCTGCGTGGACGACGGCTCCCGCGACCGTTCGGCCCAGGTGTTGCGCGACCTGGCGGATAAAACCCCCTGGCTGCAGGCTCGCTACCTGATGCGCAACTACGGCCAGACCGCCGCCCTGCAGGCCGGCTTCGATGCCGTCACCGGTCGCTATACGGTGACCCTGGACGGCGACCTGCAGAACGACCCTCTGGACATCCCCGAGCTGATCCGCACCCTAGAGACCCGCGCCGATATCAACATGATTTCCGGCTGGCGCAAGGACCGCCAGGACGCGGCGATGAAGCGCAAGCTGCCCTCGAAGATCGCCAACCGCATCATCGCCAAGGTCACCGGCGTCAAGCTGAACGACTACGGCTGCGCCCTGAAGGCCTACCGCACCGACCTGATCCGCCGCATCCGCCTCTACGGCGAGTTGCACCGATTCATCCCGGTATTAGCCTTCGAAGCCGGCGCCAAGATCATCGAAGTGCCGGTGCGCCACCACGCCCGCACCGCCGGCGTCAGCAAGTACGGCATCGACCGCACGTTCCGCGTGATCCTCGATCTCTTGCTGATGAAGTTCATGCTGCGCTACCTGCACCGGCCGCTGCACTTCTTCGGCGGCGCCGGCCTGTGGATGCTGACCCCGGGCCTGGGCATCTGCGGCTATCTGACCCTGCTGAAGCTCTTCGGCGAATCCATCGGCGGCCGCCCTTTGCTGCTCTTGGGCATCATGCTGGTACTGATGGGCGTG
>DATDMT010000003.1:0-7128 GCA_036518635.1 Rhodocyclaceae bacterium
GATGGCGCGCCATAAGACCGCCAGCGTGCAGCCACCGGAGCAAATCGCCGCCCAGTTGCGCGAAGCGTTCGCCTGCTTTCGGGCCATGAATCCCCGATTGCGTATCGTCGTCACAGTGTCTCCAGTTCCCTTGGAAGCCAGCTTCCAACGCAACCTTTCCATACTGGCCGCCGATTGCCTCAGCAAATCCACATTGCGTAACGCCGTTAGCTTGGTGACGGACCCTGATAACGGCATTTACTACTTCCCTAGCTTCGAGTTTGTGAGATGGCTGTGCCCTCTGGTAGGGCTGCAACCCTATGCCCGTGACGATGGTCATCCGCGCCATGTATCAAACAACGTGGTGGCTTCGATCTGCCTGCTGTTCGCCAAATACTTCTCCAATGCCGGCGTCTACGCCGCCTGCCTCGCGAAGGCCGGTACCATCGACTCTATGCGTGAGGCCAACGTCAGCTTCAGCAGCCCCCTTGATTAGATTGATTGCAAACCGCAAAAAGTAGAACCACCTTTAATGCCGCATTCCCCAGACGTATCAACTGCTTGGTCCAGATGACCCCCCATACGATTGAATTTCCGGCACCGCTCGATGTTGAGACGGGTATCGAACGAGGCGCCATCTCGGCAGACCTCTTCATGCCGAGCGTGGCAGCAAGTGTGCCCAAACAGTCTTTGCCGTTGATTGTCTATATTTGCCCTTACGGTGAGGAGCCCCACTACGTCTATCCACGTGAAAAGCTGAATCCTTGGCTGGCGGAGCAATTCGGCGCTGTAGTCCTGTGCGTCTACTACCATGGGGTGGCGCGTCAAACCCGGTCGATAGAAGTCCGACTGGAGGGGCTGCTGGCACGTTTCAACGCTCAGCATGAGGGAGCCCATGCGCACACCCTAGAGGAACTTGCGAATGAAATGCGGACCCGCCGCGTCGTTTCGCTCGGGCCCGACTATCGTCGTTTTTTTATCGGGACGCTCAACGATGGCTATATGAATTTCGGCCTGCTTCCGGCCCTGGATTGCCTGCAGGCCATCAATCTCGTTTTGCGCCACTTTGAGATGGCGGACCCGCGGCAGGTAATTGTCTACGGCTCGTCTTACGGCGGTTACGTCGGCAATCTCATGGCCAAGCTGGCACCCAATACTCTGTCCGCCGTTATCGACAATGCAGGCTTCGCCCGCATCGCGGAAGCCGATGTGCTATCCCACGAATTGCTTAGCTGCGAAGGTTGGCAGCGCCAATTTGATCCGCTGCAGGGATTGGGGATAACGGTGAGCCACAGGAGTCCGTGGTTGATCGGTGACGAGACGTCCACTCGATATTTTTCGGACAGCAAGCGGCTGATCAGAAGTCTGTTGCCCCTGGAACACTGGGTACCTTCAGAAACCCATCATGTCATGTTTCATTCACGGCCTGATGTCGTCGCCCCATTTGAACAGAAGCGCAAGGCGGCAGAAGTCATCGGCCAAAGGCGGAAGGTCAATTTCTTTGAAATTACCGAAAGCGATCTGTCGGGCGGCGTTTTTAAAAATCTGGACCACGGCATGTCCGCGTCGCTACGGAAACTATTTGCCCTAACCTATCAGACAGTGTGGAACGGACAGCTTCCCCGCCGTCGGCAGATTGACAACGACTTCACCGGGGCCCGCAACTATTGCTTTGACTGTGGCCTAGATAAATACATTGTTAATTTCTCGCCGGATCGGGGCGTCGAACTCGAGATTCGCCCCACACAATTGACGGAAACTTCAGGGCCGTAGCGCCACAAAATTCCACCAGCCAAGCTGGCCGTGGCCGGCGGGAATGGCGATCTGATTCTGCTTGTGCTCCAGCCGTTCGACTTGAAAACCTGCGCCTTCCAGCAGGCCGATCAGGTGGTCGCGATCGCAGAAGTGAATCGCCCCGGTGCCGGCCAAATGGCTATCGGCGGGCAGGTTGCGGCGCGTATGGGAATCCACTGCCTCGCCGCGGGTGGCGTCCTGGTGTTTATCGGAAAACCAGTCGATTCCGATGAACTTGCCGCCGCTGCGCAGTCGTTCAAATACCATGCGCAGGGTGTGTTGCATGGCCTCGGTGGTATTCGAAATTAGCGAACTACGATCCAGTACAAGATCGAACAGTCCGTCGAATGGAATTTCCTTTGTGAAGTCGCCAACGACGATCCGTTCGCTGAGTGTGGGATACGTATTGCAAAGGTTCTGGACAATGGCAGAGCTGCCCTCAATGGCGAAATAGTCACTTCCGAGCTTGAGAAACAGCGGAATATTTGCCCCTGCGCCGCAGCCTAATTCCAGCACCCGGTTGAAGCCGGACGAAGGATTGGCGTAGCGATGCACATAAGTCACCACATCTGACCAAGGCCAGATACTCAGGTGAGTGCCACTACGATACAGGTCGTCCCATTCTGTCGAGAAAGTCATGTATTGCTCCAATTAACAAAAAATGCGGGAATCCCCGCTATTGAGCCAGTAGTCCACCACGCCCATGGCCGGCGTAAATTCGCCGTAGAGCTGTGGATAGACAGGGTGAGTGAATTCCTGGTAGCTGAGGCCGATGCCGGCGGCAGCAAAGTCGGCCTCATGCAGGTAGCCGCGACCGAGGGGGCCGGAGATGTAGTGGCTGGCGCCGAGGTGGCGGCAGATGGCCAGCACCAGATCGGACTTCTGTCCGGTCACATCGAGTTCGGAAGCGCGCACTACGCGCGTGGTGATACCGAGTTCGTCGAGCCAGAAGCGCAACTGGCGGTAGCAGAGGTCCGCCAGCAGCGGGGCGTCCTCGGCGTACAGCGCCTGTAGCCTCGGAAAGCAGGCGTCGAAGCGGGGCGCCTTGCGGTAGCTCATTTCGATGCTGCGCAGATGCTTCTTGCGCCAGTCCTGGCGCGGATCGATCTCGATCTCGCACAGTTTCTTTTCCATGTGCCCCTGCTGCAGCACCGGCACAGTGAGCCAGATCGGGCCGTTGGCTGTCTTGATGCGGTTGCGGTTGGTGAAGCTGTTCTTCTCGAACTGTACGGTATCGAAAAAGACAAACACGTCGCTGGCGGCGATGCGCGCCAGATAGCCAAGCCAGGGCAGGTAGGCCGGTTGATGGATGCTGACGATCACGGGGCGAGGCTCCGCAGGGCGGCCGCGGCGATGTGCTCCACCTCGGCATCGGACAAGGAGGGATAGACCGGCAGCGACAGGGTGCTGGCGCACAGCCGGGCGGCATTGGGGAGCGTCTCGGGCGGCGCCAGCAGCTCTTCGCCGGTCACCGGGACGATGGCGCGCACGCCGGCTTCAGCCAGGGACTGTTGCGCCTGCAGCGGATCGTCGGTGCGCAGCACCGCGCGAAAGCGCATGGCTCCGACCACATCGCTGCCGAGCAGGGGCAGGCCGGCTCCGCGGTAATAGGCGTAAATGGCGGCGCGGCGGGCGATGAATTCGGGTAGGCGCGACAACTGGACGCGGCCGATGGCGGCCTGCAGGTCGGTCATCTGGAAATTGAAGCGTGGCAGCGCGTCCAGTACCGTGTCGTAGTCACGGGCAGCGCGAACGAAGTCAATCACCGCCGCATCGCGCGACACCACCATGCCGCCTTGGCCTCCGCTGGTGATGGGTTTGGTCGCGCCGAAGGAGAACACGCCGGCTGCACCGTTGAGGCCGGCCGGGCGTCCCGCGACCGTTGCCCCCAGCGCCTGGGCGCAGTCCTCGATGACGGCGCCAACATAACCATCGGGCAAGGGCGCCGGTATGCCATACATGTGGGCGAGGATGGCAACGGGTGTGTTGCCGGCGGTCCAGGCCACGGCGGCAGGCGCGGCGTCGCCAGGAGCCGTATCCAGCATGGCGGCCGTGCCGCCGGCCAGGGCTATGGCATTCCACAAGGCACGGCAGGAATAGGCCGGCAGGGCCACCCGCTGCCCTTGCCCGCGGAGAGCCAGCAGGGCGAGATAGAGCGCCGCCGAACCGCTCGACACGGCGACGGCGTGGCCGGCGGGCAGGCCGAGGAAGGTGCACATCTCGTCTTCAAAGGCTGCCACTTCCGGCCCCTGCGCCACCCAGCCGGAGGCCAGGACGCGCGCGGCCGCGGCCGCTTCGGCCTCGCCCAGGGTGGGGCGGTTATGGGGAATCACGATTCCCGGACCCGATCCAGGTAGTAGCCGGGCTTCACCTGCATGGGGTTGCCGATGACCAGGGAATAGGGCGGGACTACCCGGGCCTCGACAATGGTGCCGGCGGCCACCACCGAGTGATGGCCGATGTGGGCACCGCCTTTGATCACTGAGTGGGAGCCGACGAAGACATGGTCCTCCAGAGTGATGTCGCGGCGGTCCACCTCGTCGGCGAGGCCGATGCACTTGCGGTGAGAATCGGCGCAATTGATGGTGACGAAGGAGGCGATGTCGCAGTGGTCGCCGATGCGCACCCGTGCGCCCTTGCCATTGACCTCGGAAAAACCGCCGATGTACACGCCCTCGCCGATCTCCGGTTCGCCGACGATCCACACCATCGGGTGGAAGCGGTTCTCCTTGAAGTTCGTGAGCTGGCGGAAGAGGGCGGCGAAGTCCTTCAGGTCCATCACTCGGCATCTCCGAAGCGGAGTTGCTCGCCCTTCACCAGGGCGCGGCGGGCGCGGCGGCCCCAGGCCAGCTCGATGAACTTGGGCGGCAGGCCGTCGCCGGGGCGGCGCAGGCCTAGGTTGGCCTCGGTCAATTCTTCGCCCACGGCGATGTCGCGCAGGGCGGTGACGCTGCGCCGGGCCAGGCGGCGCATGTCGCGCTCGGCAGCGGTGGGGGTCATGCGCGGGCTGCCCAGCAGTTGATGGGCGGTGCGGATTGCCGCCACCCATTCGACGGCGCTGTCCGGGTTCTCCGAGAACCAGTGGTCGGGGCCGGGCAGATCGTGGTCCAGGGTGAAGTGCTTTTCAAAGGCGCAGGCGCCGAGACCGCAGGCGATGGTGGCGGCGAACGGTCCCTGGGTGTGGTCGGAAAAGCCCAGGGTGAGGCCGGGGAAGGCCGCGGCCAGGGTCTGCAGCTTGCGCAGGTTGGCGTCCTGCGGCGGGGTCGGGTACTGGGAGGTGCACAGCATCAGCAACACCGGCTTGCCGTCGAGGGCGCCGGTGGCTTCCAGGGCGTCATGCACCTCGCCCAGGTCGGCCATGCCGCAGGAGATCATCAGCGGTAGTCCGGTGGCGGAATAGCGCTTCATTAGCGGCAGGTTGGTGAAATCGTCGGAGCCCACCTTCAGCGCCGGCACGCCCAGCTCTAACAGGAATTCCATGTCCGAAACGTTCTGCGGTGTGGACAGGAACAACACGCCCTCGTCCGCGCAAGCCTGCTTCACCGCCAGCCATTCGTCGCGACTGAACTCGTAGCGGCGGAACATCTCCAACATCGACTCGGTGACTTCCTGGCCCTGCGATTTGTAGGTGAACATCAGCTCGGGGTCGCCGACAAACTCCTCCGCCTTGAAGGTTTGGAACTTGATGGCGTCGGCCCCGGCGCGCTTGGCGACGCGGATCATTTCCTTTGCCAGCGCGAGTTCGCCGTTGTGGTTGATACCGGCTTCGAGGATGAC
Organism: Rhodocyclaceae bacterium; assembly: GCA_036518635.1. Classification (GTDB taxonomy): domain Bacteria; phylum Pseudomonadota; class Gammaproteobacteria; order Burkholderiales; family Rhodocyclaceae; genus AWTP1-18. Next base: position 5,551 of record DATDMT010000003.1, read on the forward strand.
GAAGGGCGCTGTGTCGGGGCCGACTGGCCGGTTGCCGATGCGAAAGGTCATTGCTGCTTGCTCCGGATGAGTTGTTCCAAGGCGTCGGCCAGGCGCGGGGCGCCCAGGCCATCGGCCAGCAGGGCGCTATTTTCCGACAGACGGGCCAGCTTTGCTGGAGTCAACGCGTTAATGGCTGCTGCATAGTCGTTGGCGCCGAGGGCGACGGCGGTGCCCAGGTTGACGGCGGCATCCAGGCGCTGCAGGCGCTCGGCGATGGGGGCCTGGTTATCGGCCAGCACACTGACGATGGCTGGTAGCCGCAGGCAGCAGCGTTCCCACGAGGCGCTGCCACCGGCGCCGATGGCCAGATCGGCCGCCGCCATTAGCTCGGCCATGTGCGGTGTCTGTACGTGTAGATGGAGGCGCTCCGGCGTCTCAGCGACCTGGGAGGCAAGGGCTTCCCGGTGGGGATAGCTGGACCCGACCACCACGTCCACCTGCCAATCGCCCCCGGCGCGACAGACGCCGGCCAGGGCTTTGCCGGTTTCATCGGTGGGGTCGCTGCCACCAAAAAAAATCAGGATGCGGCGCAGCTCCCGCCGCACCGGGCAGGCCTCCCGCAGGCGGGAAAATTCCGGTCGCAGCAGGGCGTAGCGGGGGCCGAGAAAGCACTGGCAGGCAGCGGGCACATGGCCAGCATAGGGGTTGCCGGGGTCCACCACGTTCTGGTCGAGCAGGCCGTCGCAGTCATGGCGGCGAGGGGCGTCGTCGATCACCAGCAGCGGCCCCCCCCCCAGGCGTGCTGAGGCTTGCCAGGCCGGGCCAAGGCCGTAGTGGTCCATCACCATGGCTTGCAGGCTGCCGGCATCTCGGGCGAGGGCAGCACTGGCGGCGCCGTCTGCGACTTCATCGACCAGTGTCGGCAGGGTGGCGGTCAGGTGGCCGCGGGCGGCGGCTTCCCCATGCAGGGCCGTGCCATCAGCGGCGGCGATGAACAAACAACGCCGGCCCCGGTCGCGCAGCACGTCGGCCAGGGCGAGGCAGCGCATTACATGGCCGTGGCCCAGGGTCCGCGAGGCATCGGCGCGGAAGGCGACCAGGCCGGACAAGCTCAGTCCTCGATGCGGCGGCCGAGCATGAAGGCTTCCGCCTTGGCGCAGCCGACGCTGGCACCGCGCCAGGCGGCGAGGTGTTCCACCGCCTCGATGGAGCGGGCATGGGGGAAGGGCCGCATCTCGCTGGCATAGGCGGCTAGCGCCGCCTGCTTTGTCGGCCAGTAGGCTTCGATGTTGACGAACCAATCCGGGGTGAAGGCGGGGCCGGAGGCGGCCGGGCGCCACTCGGTGCTGGAAGCGATTTCGAAGAACAGCAGGGTGCGCACGCCATGGCCGGGCTGCGGGCGGCAGGCGGCGACCACGGCATCGTTCAGCACCCGGTGGTCGATGTTCACGTCGCCGGCATGGTGGGTGTAGACGACGTCCGGCTGCCATGCCGCCACCTCGGCCTCGACCGCCTTGACCACGTCCAGCAGCTCGACGCCGTCCATACGGTTGTCGGGAAAATCCAGCAGTTGCAGGCGCTGCACGCCCAGAAGGT
>DATDMT010000004.1:0-11444 GCA_036518635.1 Rhodocyclaceae bacterium
CACGACCGGGGTGGTGCAAACCGGCACCAACGAGGTGACCAAGAACATCACCACCTCGACCAACGACAACAAGACCACCAGCACGCCGGTGGAGGACATCAAGTGGGATTCCGTGCTGCCCAGCACCTCCACCACGACCGCTTACATCCCCGTCGGCCACACCCTCGGCGGCGGCAATGGCGAATTCGGCGAGAACGATCCGTCCCAATCCAACAAGGATAAGAACAAGGATAAGGACAAGGACAGCAACACCAACAACCCGAACGACAACAAACCCAATGACAATAAGCCGAGCGGCAGCTTGCCCAAATGCTGAGCGGTATGAAGGAATCAAACTTGACTGATGCCGTGAATGTTTTATTGGTCGACGACCACCCGCTGGTGCTCTCGGGCTTAGCGGGCATTCTGCAAAGCCAGGGTTATGCGGTCACCACCGCCCCTGATCTCGACCAGGCCCGCGCCGCCCTTGCCGGCAAGCACTACGGCTTGCTGCTGCTGGATATCAACCTGGCCCGCGACAGCGGCTTGGCCCTGCTCGACGACGCCAAGGTGCATACGCACGCCGGCCGCGTCGTGATGCTGTCCGGCATCACCGAGCAGGAATGGGTGCTGCACGGCTTCGAACTGGGCGCTTTCGGCTTCGTCTCGAAAAGCGCCGAACCCGCTCAATTGCTGGAAGCCGTGGCCCAGTTGCTGACCGCAGCCAAGCGCGCCGACAACGGCTGGATCTGGGATTCAGCGCGGCGCGCCCTGGTGGACGCCCACGAGTATTTCCAGAAGGAAACCATCCTCACCCCCAAGGAGCGCACCGTCTTCATGCAGATGCGCGAGGGCAAGCTGGACAAGCAAATCGCCGACGATCTGGGCCTCAGTATCCATACCGTGCGGGTCCATCTGCGTGCGATCAAGCGCAAACGTGGGCATAATCGCCGGTCCGAACAGGTCTTCTGAGCCATCCAATATGAATTCCCGCCGTTTGCGCCGCCCCGAGGGCGGTTTCACCCTGATTGAAATCATGATCGTGATGGTGATCATCGCGATGCTCGCCGCCCTGGTAGGCCCCCGCGTCATGGGCGCCCTGGGCAGTTCCAAGGTCAAGGCAACCAAGATTCAGATCGAAACGCTATCGAATGCGGTTGAAGCGTTCCACCTGGACACCGGCCGCTTCCCCACGCAGCAGGAAGGCCTGATCGTGCTGGTGGACAACCCCGCCGCGACACCGATCAAGAACTGGCACGGCCCCTACCTGAAGAAGAACCGGATTCCGCCGGACGAATGGGGCAATCCCTTCGTCTATGAAATCCCAAGCAAGAACAAGATGCCCTTCGACATCTACTCCCTCGGTGCCGATGGCAAGCCTGGTGGCACCGGCGACGATGCCGACCTGGGCAACTGGGACTGATGAGTAATGCCATGGCTGCCGCCCACAGCGTCGGCCGCATCGATCGCATTGACCGCTTCCTGATCGAGCGGGGCATCCTCGACGAGGCCAGCCTCGCCCGCCTGCAGGAAATCCGTGCAACGAATCCGCAACGCCTGTCGCGGCTGATCGTCGACACCGGCCTGCTCTCTGCCGACGCTCTCTACGGCCTGTTTTCCGACGCCACCGGGTTGCCGCTGTGGGACGGCGAAGGTGAGCCCTTCCTCGACGAAGGCTTCCCCGAAGGTTTCCTCGACTACAACCGGGTACTGCCGGTGCGCCGTGGCGAACAGGCCTGGCTGGTGCTGGAAGATCCGGAAGACGACGGCCTAATCGACATGCTGTTGCGCCTGCGCCCCGAGGCCCACCTGGCCCTGGCGCCACCGCAGAAGCTGAAGGCCGCCTTCACCCTGCTGTTCGGCGAACAGGGACAGAAGGACGACGAGGAAGGTGAAGGCTTCGCCGCCGACGACATCGGCCACCTCAAGGATCTGGCCCTCGAAGCGCCGATCATCCGCCTGGTGAACGAGATCATCACCGCCGGCATCGAGATGCATGCCTCCGACATCCACCTGGAACCGAGCAAGCAGAGCATCGATCTGCGCTACCGGGTGGACGGCGTGCTCCATGCCCGCCAGGCCCCCGGCGTGCCGGACTATCCTGCGGTCGCCTCGCGCATCAAGATTCTCGCCAACCTCGACATCGCCGAGCGCCGCCTACCCCAGGACGGCCGCATCCGCATGCGCACCGGCGGCCGCGATGTGGACATCCGCGTCAGCACCCTGCCAACGCCCCACGGCGAGGACATCGTGCTGCGTCTGCTGGACCAGAAACAGCAGAACCTGTCCCTCGAAGCCACGGGGCTGACGCCGCGGATCATCAATCTCTACCGCGCCAACCTGGAACGCAGCAACGGCCTGATCCTGGTCACCGGCCCCACCGGCTCGGGCAAATCCACCACCCTGTATTCGGGCCTGGCCGGCATCATCGACGGCACCCGCAAGATCATCACCGTCGAAGATCCGGTGGAATACGAGATGGCCGGCATCAGCCAAATCCAGGTGAACGAAGGCGCCGGCCTCACCTTCGCCTCGGTGCTGCGCTCAATCCTGCGCCACGACCCGGACGTGATCTTCATCGGCGAAATCCGCGACCGCGAGACTGCCGAAATCGCCGTGCAGGCCTCGCTGACCGGCCACTTGGTGCTGTCCACAATCCACACCAACAGCGCCACCGGCGCCATTGGCCGCTTCCTCGACATGGGCGTCGCCGATTACCTGCTCTCCTCCAGCCTGGTGGCGATCAGCGCCCAGCGCCTGGTGCGTCGCCTGTGCGAGGACTGCAAGCGCCCGGAGCTGCCGGACGAAGCCTCGGTGGAGCGCTTCGGCCTCGATCCGAAGGTCCCGATCTACCACGCCGTCGGCTGCCCCAAGTGCGGCCGCACCGGCTACAAGGGCCGCACCGCCATCGCCGAAATGCTCGAGATGACGCCGGCCCTGCGCCAGCAGATCCTCCACGATCCCTCCAGCAACGCCCTCGACGAGGCCGCCCGGCGCGAGCATTTCCGCACCATGATCGACGATGGCGTGGAGCGAGCCCTGGCCGGGCTGACCACGCTGGAAGAGGTGATGCGCGTCGCCGGCTGAGCCCTGCCACCAAGGGAATCTAGATTTCCCCGGGCGAGCTACAATGTGACCATATGTGGTGACTATTGGAGCAAACATGCAAGCAACCATTGGAGCCGGCGATTTCAAAGCCAAATGCCTGAAGCTGCTCGACGATGTGGCGACAACGCGGGAACCATTGATCATCACCAAGCATGGCCGGCCGGTGGCGAAGGTCGTCCCAGTGCCGCCCGAGACCGAGTTGTTTGGCGCGCTGGCGGGCACCGTGCAACGGGAAGACGACATCGTTTCCCCCCTTGAGAACGAATGGGAGGCCAGCCTTTGAGCGGAGTCGTGCTCGATACCCACGCGCTGGTCTGGCTGCTGGCAGGCAACCAGCGGCTCGGTGCAAAAGCGCGCAAGACGATCCAGAAGGCGGCCCGCGACAACGACCTTTTCGTCTCGGCCATTTCACCTTGGGAGATCGCCGTCCTCGTCAGCAAAGGGCGCCTGGTGCTGGATCGGGACGTCGGCGAGTGGGTCCAAACCGCCCTGGCTTTGCCGGGCATCCGTCTTGAACCCCTGTCGCCGGAGGTCGCCGTCGCCAGCACCCGACTGCCGGGGCAACTCCATTCCGATCCGGCCGACCGCATCATCGCTGCGACGGCCCGCCACCTCGGCGCTGCATTGATAACGGCCGATAGCCAATTGCTCGGCTATGGCGCCGCCGGGCACCTGAAAGCCATCGAAGCGGAACGCTAAGCCATGGGCAAGCTGCTCGAAAAACTCAAGGAACTGCGCCGCCACCCGGCCCTGGCCCAGTTGCACTGGCAAGAGGTGCGCGCCGTGGCCGGCATCAGCATCGTCATCGGCCTGCTCGGGCTGACCCTGCCGATGTATTCGATGCAGGTCTTCGACCGGGTGCTGACTAGCCGTAGCACCGACACCCTGTTGCTGCTGACGCTGGCGATCTGCCTGATCATTGGCCTCTCGGCGCTGCTCGACGTCTTTCGCGGCCAGGCGCTGATCCGTATCGCCAACCGCTTCGAGGTCGGCGCCTCGAGCCGCGCCCTGGAAACCACGGTGCGCGCCATCGCCGCCGGCGCGCCGGGCTCAGCCCAGTCGCTGCGTGACGTCGGCGCCATCCGCCAGTTCGTCGGCAGTTCCCACGGCCTGCTGCTGCTGTTCGAACTGCCCTTCACCCTGGTCTATTTCGTCGTCGTCTGCCTGATCCAGGCCTGGCTCGGGCTGGCCATGCTCGCTGGCGGCGTCATTCTGTTCGGCATGATGCTGCTCACCGAGCACCTCACCACCGACCCGGTGAAGGATGCCAACCAGGCCCAGCTCAAGGCCATGGGCCGCGCCGACGACATGGTGCGCAATGCCGAGGCCATCGAGGCCATGGGCATGCGCCACGCCCTGCTCACCCACTGGTTCCGCGAAGGCGGCCGCGGCATCGCCTTGACCTCGGCCGCCAGCGACCAGGGTAGCTGGCTGGCGGCGAGCAGCCGCGGCCTGCGCCTGACCATCAACATCCTGATGACCGGCCTTGGCGCCTGGCTGGCGCTACGCGGCGACATCACCACCGGCGGCATGATCGCCAGCAGCACCCTCACCGCCCGCGGCCTGGCGCCGATCGAGCAGGTGATCGCCGGCTGGCGGTCGCTGGTGTCCACGCTGCAGGCCCTGGAACGCCAGCGCAAGCTGCTGGAGTTCCCCGACCCCGCCGCCAATGCCATCGAACTGCCGGAGCCCCGCGGCGACCTGTCCATCGAGCAGGTGGTGTATGCCCACCCCGGCGCCGAACATCCGGTGCTGAAGGGCGTCAGCCTGCAAGTGCCGGCCGGCCGCATGCTGGCTCTGATCGGCCCCAGCGGCTCGGGCAAGAGCACCCTGGCGAAGTTGGTCACCGGCGTCCGCGTGCCGCGTTCCGGCACGGTGCGCCTCGACGGCGCCGACGTCTCCCGCTGGAACCGCCGCCACTTCGGCCGCCATGTGGGCTACCTGCCCCAGGATGTGGAACTCTTCGCCGGCAGCATCCGCGACAACATCGCCCGCTTCCACGAAGAATCCTCGGACGCCGCGGTGATCGCCGCGGCCCAGGCCGCCGCCGCCCACGAGATGATCCTGCGCCTGCCCAAAGGCTATGAAACCGAGGTCGGCACCGGCGGCGCGGCCCTCTCCGGCGGCCAGCGCCAGCGCATCGGCCTGGCCCGCGCGCTCTACGGCAAGCCGCGCCTGGTGGTGCTCGACGAGCCCAACGCCTTTCTCGATGCCGAGGGCGAAGAGGCCCTGTTCGCTGCTCTGCGCGCCCTGCGCGCCGAGGGCGCGACGGTGGTGCTGATCACCCACCGCATCACCATCGCCGATGTCGCCGATCTAACGGCCGTGATGCTTGAGGGCCAGATCCGCAAGTTCGGCCCGACGGCGGAGGTCATCGCCACTCTGCGGCCACCGCCCCAGGCCAGCCTGGCCTCGGTGAAGTGAGATGAGCGAACTGCTGCACGACATCCCGGTCTCCGCCAGCGAGCCCTTGCGCAAGGCGCGCCGCATAGTCATCTACGGCGTTGGTAGCCTGTTGCTATGGAGTGTCTTTGCCCAGTTGGAACAGGGCGCCGTGGCCCCCGGCGAAGTGGTGCCGGCCGACTACACCAAGACCCTGCAGCACCTGGAGGGCGGCATGGTCAAGGAGATCAAGGTCAAGGACGGCGACCGAGTCACGCCCGGGCAGGAGTTGATCGTGCTGGACGATACCGAAGCCCGCGCCTCCGCCGCCATTCTCGAATACCAATTGGCCGCGCAACAGGCGCTGGTGGAGCGCCTCGCCGCAGAGCGCGACGGCAAACCGCTGCCGGCCAACACCGGCCCCTCGGGCAAGGTACCGGCGGTGGAAACCCAGTTGCGCCTGTTCGAGGCCCGGCGCAACAGCCTGCGGCGCAACCTCGCCATCCTTGGCGAACGCCTGAGCGAAACCAGGGCCGAGGTCACCGGCCTGCAGCATCAGCAATCGGCCCTGAAGACCCAGCTCGACTATGCCGCCGAGCAGAACGAAATGCTGAAAAAGCTGCACGAGAAGAACTTCATCTCCAAGCCACAACTCCTCGACCGCAGCGCCCAGATGGCCCAGGTGCAGGCCAATGCTGGCAGTACCGACGCGGAATTGGCCAAGGCCAAGCAGAAGGTGGTGGAAACCGAACTGGAAATCGACCGCACCAAGAACCAGTGGCTGAACGACGTGCTGGAGCAACTGCGCGTGGCCCAGACCGACCTCTCCGGCATCCAGGAAAAGCTTGGCGTGGCCAAGGAGCGCCTGTCCCACATGCGCATCAGCGCCCCCCACGAAGGCACCATCAAAGGCCTGCGCCTGACCAATGCCGGCGCCGTGATCCCGCCCAACAGCCCGGTGTTGGACATCGTCCCCGACAAGGAAAAGCTGGTCGTTGAAGCCTCGATGTCCCCCGACGACATCGACCTGGTGCGCCCCGGCCTCGACGCCCACGTCCAGCTCAGCGCCTACAAGGCCCGCTACCACCGCAGCCTCGACGGCACCGTCACCCGCGTCTCCGCCGACACCTACCGCGACAACAACCAGAGCGCCACTCCGGGTCGCAGCTTCTACCGGGTGCGGGTCGAGATCGGCGAAGAGGAATTGAAGCAGTACCCCGACCTGCGCCTGACTCCCGGCATGCAGGCCCAGGTCACGGTGGTCACCGGTAGCCGCTCGCCGCTGCGCTATCTGTTCGATCCGGTGCGGCAGACCTTTTCGCGGTCGTTCAAGGAAAAGTAGGCCAATCAGGGAGTTCCAATTTGCCTGGGCCGGTAAAATGCCGCCTCCATGCCCGAATTCGAATACACCGCCCTCTCACGCGACGGCACCGAGGTCAACGGCACCGAACAGGCCGAAACCGAGGAAGCCCTAACGCGCCAACTCAAGCGCCAACAGCTAACGCTGCTCAGCGCAAAGGCAAAACGCAGCAAGCGTATTTCGCTGGCGCTGGTGCAGGGCTTCATCAGCGAACTATCGCCCCTGGTTAGCAGCGGCATCCCCCTGGAACGGGCGCTGCAGATCGTCGGCGAGGACACCCGCACTTCGGAAATCGGCGAACTGGTCGAGCAGTTGCGCAAGGGCATCAAGCGCGGCGAATCCCTGTCGCAGACCCTGGCCCAGTCGGGCCGCTTCGACACCATGCTGGTGTCCCTGGTCAAGGTCGGCGAGACCAGCGGCGAACTGCCCCAGGTGCTGGCTATTCTCGAGACCTACTATCAGGAGGCGCGTCAGGTGCGGCGCGACCTAATAGCCTCACTCACCTACCCGGCGATCTTAGCCATCGTCAGCCTGCTTTCGGTGATCGGCCTAGCCCTCTACGTGGTACCGATCTTCCGCGACATCTTCGATGAGAAGGCCCAGGCCGCCCTTCCCCTGGGCACCAAGATTCTGTTCGCCGCCAGCGAATTCCTAATCAATTGGGGCTGGCTCGCCGCCCTAATGCTTGCGGCCATCGCCACCGCAACCACCCTGGCGGTACAGCGCAACGACGGCATCAACTATCAGTGGCACCGGCTGCTGCTCAACGCGCCCTGGATCGGCGAACTCAAGGCCAAGTTCGATGCGTTCAAGCTGGCCAAGGCCCTGGGCATCATGATGCAGCGGGGTGTACCGCTGGTGCAGGCCGCCGAGATCGCCCGCCCCCTGCTCGACAACCGCTTGCAGCGCGACGGCTTCGAGCAATGTGTGCAGGGTCTGCGCAAAGGTGAGGCCATCCCCAGCGCCATCGCCCGGGTGCCGGGCCTGCCGGTGCAGTTCCACCGTTACGTCAAACTCGGCAACGAAACCGGCTCCCTGGGTGAAAGCCTTGACCGCGCAGCCACCCTGCTGCGCGAGGACTTCCGCAACCGCCTGCGTGCTCTGGTAGCGATCCTCGATCCGCTGATCATCGTCACCATGGGCGGCATGGTGGCCTTCATGGTCATCTCCATTCTGTTGGCGGTGTTCAGCCTGTCGGACGTGCGTTGACGTGATGGCCGATCCGCGCAAGACCACCTCCGCGTGCCGTCAGCGCGCGCCAGGCTTCACCCTGATCGAGACCCTTGTGGTACTGGTGATCAGCGTCGGTTTGGTGATCCTGATGGCGCAACTGTTCCGCTCGGTGGGGCAGTCGGTACTCGCCCTTAAGGGAGGCAATCCCGAGTGGACCGCCCAGTCGCAGATTCGCGAGCAACTGAATCAACTGTTCCTGTTGCCTGGCAAACCCGTCGTCGGGGGCGGTCGCCAGGAGCTTTATTTTTTCACCTGGCGCAGCAACGTCACCGGCACCGACGGCAAGCCAACCCTGGCGTACTTCGAGTACCGCGCCGATGATCGCGCCCTGTACTACCGCGAGAAGCCAATGCCGGCGTGGTGGGCCGAAGCACCCCAGCTTTCGCAGGAACGCAGCGGCATCGAATCGTTGGCGCCGACCAAGATCATGGCCGGCGTGGAAGACATGCGTTTCTATTTTGTTCCGCCCGGCGCGCAATCGGTGGAACGGGAAGGCTGGCAGGATACCTGGCCTGCGGGTCAGGTTCAGCCGCGTCTGGTGGTCGCCACCTTCAGCCGCGGCGGGCGCGACTACACCCTGTGGTTCGACCTGAGGGGCACGGATGCGCTCTGATACGCGCCGCCTATTGCGCTTCACCGTTCTGTCCTTGCTGGCACACGTGGCGGTGGTCGTGCCGTGGCGACTTTCCCTGGAAGCGCCGCCCATTGTTGGTCAAGTGTACATCCAGGCACAGCTACGTCCCACCCCCGTGGCAACAGAGAAGAAGCCGCCTGCGAATGCCGGCGACAAAGCCAAAGGGAACAAGAACCAGCAAGGCAAGCCGGGGCCGCGCCAGTTGCTGACGGGCAAGGGTGGGCGCCCGATCTCCACCGCGCCAGAGGCGCCGGCCGTGCCAGAGACCGCCGCGGCACCGGTCGAGGCCGTCATCACCGACCAGCCGGTGCCGCCGGAATATCCCGCCGAAGCCCGCCGACGCAAACTTGAGGCCTGCGTTCTAGCGGCAGTGAGCGTTGGCGTCGGCGGCGAAGTGGAGCGGGTGGAAATCCTCGCCAGCGATGTGCCCGGCGTCTTCGACCAGTCGGTTATCGAATCGCAGCAAAGCGCTCACTATCTGCCCGCGCGCCGCCAGGGCGAAGCGGCAGCCAGCCGCGTGCTCGCGGTGGCCGAATTTGTCCTCGAACCGGGGCGCCGCCTCGGCTGCGCGGCGCGCTACGCGGCGCAGGCGGAAAAGCTACTGGCCGGATCGTCGCAGCCGTGAAGCGCCAGCGCGGCTTCATCCTGATCTATGTGGTGGGCCTGATCGCCGCCCTGGCGATGATCCTCTACCAGCTCAACCTGCAGCGCACCGGGGTTCCGCAGCAGTTGGAGCGCCAGCTCGACCGGGCACTGGAGGGCCGCGAGGCGCGGCTGCTGCTGGAGTTCGTTGCCGCCGGCCTGCAGCAGCAGGATTTGTCGGTCGACGCCCGCTACCTGCAGTTCAAACAGTTGTTGCTGGAAGATCCGACCCGATTGTCTGAATTGGACGAAGCGCTATCTCAACTCAAGTCGATGCTCGACCAGCTCGGCTTCAACATCGAAGGTGCGCGCGGCAAGTCTGGCAGTTCAACCAGCGAAGGCAGCACGCCGAGCTTTGAAGGCAAGGATGTACTCTTTGCGCCGCGTGCCACGCCCTACAGCCTACGCTTGGGCGAACGGGCCTATACCATCCACGTGCTGCCGGGCAACGCCCTACCCAATCTCAACTCCCTACCCTTCCTGCCGATGGCGCGCTATCTGCAGCACCTGGGCTTGGCGGAAAGTAAGGCGCGTGAATTGGCCGCCGATTTAGTGGACTGGCGCGACCGGGACAATTTCAAGACCGAGAGCATCGGCGCTGAACAGGACTACTACCTCAACCTGCAGCATCCCTATCCGCCGCGTAACGGCGGAATCCAGCACTGGCAGGAGCTCGCCTTTGTACGCGGCGTGGGCATCGACACGCTGCCGCTGCTGCGCGCCAATTTCATGCTGCGTGACGCCCGACTCAGTTCGCAGGTGCTGGCCGACTACATGACGCCGGAAGCGATTGCCACCCTGGCCGACCTCAAGCCGGACATCGTGCGCTTGATCCTGAAGGAATACGGCCGCCTCAACAGCAAGGATGAGCAGAAAGTGCAAAGCGACGTGGCCGAGGTGTTGCTCACCAAGGATGCCGAGGCCTTCGACCGTGTCGTGGTTTTCAAGGAGAGCACGGATACCGTGCGCATCGAAATCGTCAGCGAACACATCACGCTCACCGCTGATTACGACACTGCTAAGAAGCACTTTATCGCGGTTTGGTAGCCCCGAACGGACACAACCAAGGAGACACCGAGCAAGTTCGATCGCATTAAGCTTGCGAAGTGCAGGACCTGTGGCTCAAGGGCTTCGACAGGATCAGCCCGAACGGAAACGCGTGACCAGCGCACCCAAATGCTCGCAACCGCTCGACGACAGTCCCGCCGGCCCCGTTCGCTCAGTGCGCGAACTTGCGCTGCGCGTAGGCCCCGGCGAAATCCAACTCAGCGATGTTGATGGCGGGATAGCCTGCAAAACGACCGTTCTGCTCGATGACCGCGCGCAAGGTGGCCGTCAGCGCCTCGGGTACCTTGACGTGAAGGAACTCGTCCACTTCATCCTCAGGAATCAGGTGCAGGCGAACGTCGGCCCGATAAGCCATTTCCATCACGAAGAACACACGCTTGACGACGGCCGCCTCGATCTGGACGAAGATTTCGACCCGGTGATCGTCCTTCTCCAGCGGCGTCACCTTGGCAAATACGGAGAGACCATGGTGCAGATCGGGCAACAGTTCGGCAGGCAGTCGGCCGAAGGGATTTTCCATCGAAAAATCCGCGACGAAATGGTCAAGGATGAAAAAGCCGGGGGCATCCGGTGCCTCCGGCGTGGTAACGGTTTGTTGGGCGGTGTCGGTCATTGGGTAGGGGTGGCGATCTTGTTGAGCGAGAAATCCTCTTCCTTCAGCCGTCCATCCGCCTGGACCACGGGGAAGGTGAACTTGCCCTTGGCTTGCAGTTCGGCAAAGGGCATTTCGGTCTTGAAAGACTTGGCATTGGGCAGGTCGCGAGAAAACATCACCAGCGCCGCTCTCTGGTCATTAATGCGAAAAATGGTCTTGGCGACAGCGCCATTGAGCGTGGCCTCAGCGACCGTGGTCGGGTTCACACTCGGCACCTCCAGCATTTTGCCGCCCCGGTTGAGGCGAACCACGACCACGCGCGAAAAGTCCATCGTGCCTTTTTCCATTTCCGCCTGCAGCAGGGCGTGGGGGTCGTTGGCACTGGGAGGCGGCACCGGCGTGTCTTTGCCGCACGCCGCGAGCAATAGCGCCGCGAGAAGCGT
>DATDMT010000005.1:0-4073 GCA_036518635.1 Rhodocyclaceae bacterium
CCATGAACGGCGCCGTGCTGCCTATCCTGGCCGGCTACGTGGTGGCCGCCGAGGAACAGGGCGTCAGCCAGGATCAGCTCTCCGGCACGATCCAGAACGACATCCTGAAGGAGTTCATGGTCCGCAACACGTACATCTATCCGCCGCAGCCCAGCATGCGGATCGTGGGCGACATCATCGAGTACACGGCGCGCAACATGCCGAAGTTCAACTCGATCTCGATCTCCGGCTATCACATTCAGGAGGCCGGGGCGACCCAGGCCCTGGAGCTGGCCTTCACCATCGCCGACGGCCGCGAGTACGTGAAGACCGCCATCGCCGCCGGCATGGACGTGGACGAGTTCGCCGGCCGCCTCTCCTTCTTCTTCGCCATCGGGATGAACTTCTACCTGGAAGTGGCCAAGCTGCGCGCCGCGCGCCTGCTGTGGTGGCGGGTGATGAAGGAGTTCGCGCCGAAGAACCAGAAGTCGATGATGCTGCGCACCCACTGCCAGACCTCCGGCTGGTCGCTGACCGAGCAGGACCCCTACAACAATGTGGTGCGTACCACCATCGAAGCCATGGCGGCGGTGTTCGGCGGCACCCAGTCGCTGCACACCAATGCGCTGGACGAAGCCATCGCCCTGCCGACCGAGTTCTCCTCCCGCGTCGCCCGCAACACCCAGTTGATCATCCAGGAAGAGACCCACATCACCAACGTGGTGGACCCCTGGGCCGGCTCCTACATGATGGAGAAGCTGACCCAGGACATCGCCGACAAGGCCTGGGAAATCATTGCCGAGGTGGACAAGCTGGGCGGCATGACCCACGCCGTCGAATCCGGCTGGGCCAAGCTGCAGGTGGAGAAGTGCGCCGCCGAGAAGCAGGCGCGGATCGATTCCGGCCAGGACGTGATCGTCGGCGTGAACAAGTACAAGCTGGCTAAGGAAGACCCGATCGAGATTCTCGACGTGGACAACCACGCCGTGCGCGAAGGCCAGGTCGCCCGCCTGAACAAGATTCGCGCGACGCGGGACGAGGCCGCCGTGCAGGCCGCCCTCAACGCCCTGACTGCGGCCGCCGAAAGCAAGACCGGCAACCTGCTCGATCTGTCGATCAAGGCGATCCGCCTGCGCGCCACCGTCGGCGAGGTGTCGGATGCGCTGGAGAAAATCTACGGCCGCCATCGCGCCACCAACCAGACCGTCTCCGGCGTGTACAGTGCCGCCTACGGTAAGGGGGAGGTCATGGAACCGATCAAGCAGGACATCGAAAAGTTCGCCGCCGAAGAGGGCCGCCGGCCGCGCATCATGGTCGCCAAGCTGGGCCAGGACGGCCATGACCGGGGCGCCAAGGTGGTGGCCACGGCCTTCGCCGACCTGGGCTTCGACGTGGACGTCGGTCCTCTGTTCCAGACCCCCGACGAGGCCGCCCGTCAGGCAGTGGAAAACGACGTGCACGCCATCGGCGTATCCACCCTCGCCGCCGGCCACAAGACCCTGGTGCCGCAACTGGTCAAGGCGCTGAAGGATCAGGGTGCCGACGACATCGTCGTCTTCGTCGGCGGCGTGATCCCGGCCCAGGACTACGATGCGCTGTATGCCGCCGGTGCCAAGGGCATCTTCGGTCCCGGCACGCCGATTCCCCAGGCCGCCGCCGAAGTGCTGAAGCAGATCCGCGCCGCTAAGGGCTGAATGCAAGGCGATGCAGCCCATGGCTGAACTCGGCCTGCCCCCCGCCGACGCCACCCTGGTCGAGGGCCTGCTGGCCCGCGGCCGGCGCCCGCTGGCCAAGGCGATCACCCTGGTCGAGTCCACCCGACCCGATCATCAGGCGCGTGCCCAGGCGCTGCTGGAGGCGATCCTGCCCCATAGCGGCAACTCGGTGCGGCTGGGTATTTCCGGCGTGCCCGGGGTCGGCAAGTCCACCTTCATAGAAGCCCTCGGCATGCACCTGATCGGCCTCGGCCACCGCGTCGCGGTGCTGGCCGTCGATCCTTCATCGTCGGTGAATGGCGGTTCCATCCTCGGCGACAAGACGCGGATGGAGCAGTTGTCGATGCACCCGGATGCCTTCATCCGCCCCTCGCCCTCCTCCGGATCGCTGGGCGGTGTCGCCGACAAGACCCGCGAGGCGATGCTGCTGTGCGAGGCCGCCGGCTTCGACGTGATCATCGTCGAGACCGTCGGCGTCGGTCAGTCGGAGACAGCCGTGGCGGCGATGACCGACGTCTTCGTCCTGCTGCAGCTGCCGAATGCCGGCGACGATCTGCAGGCGATCAAGAAGGGCATCATGGAGCTGGCCGATCTGGTGGTCTTCAACAAGGCCGACATCGACCCCCTGGCCGCCGAGCGGGCAGCGGCACAGATGCGTGCCGCCCTCGGCATGCTGCATCCGGCCTCGGCCCACTGGCAGCCGCCGGTGCTGCAGATGAGCGCGACGCGCAAGCAGGGCATTGCCGAATTCTGGAACACCATTCTCGACTACCGCAGCGCCCTCACCCCCAGCGGCGAACTGGAAGCCAAGCGCCGCCACCAGGCCCTGGCCTGGATGTGGGCGCAGATCGAATCCGGCCTGCATCAGCGCTTCCGCCAGCACCCGGCGGTGCAGAGCAAGTTGCGCCAACTCAGCGAGGCCGTCGAGAGCGGCCTCACCACCCCGGCAGCGGCTGCCCGCCAACTGCTGGACCAATTGAATTCATAAGCCCGTATCCAAGGGAGACCACAATGCACGACATCATTCACCTGCTCGACGAAAAGCGTAAGGCCGCCCGCCTCGGCGGCGGCCAGAAGCGCATCGACAGCCATCACAAGAAGGGCAAGCTGACCGCCCGCGAACGCATCGAACTGCTGCTCGACGAGGGCACCTTCGAAGAGTGGGACATGTTCAAGGAACACCGCTGCGTGGACTTCGGCATGGCCGACCAGCAGATTCCCGGCGATGGCGTGGTGACCGGCTACGGCACCATCAACGGCCGCATGGTGTTCGTCTTCTCCCAGGACTTCACCGTCTTCGGCGGTGCCCTGTCGGAGACCCACGCCGAGAAGATCTGCAAGATCATGGATCAGGCGATGAAGGTCGGCGCCCCGGTGATCGGTCTCAATGACTCCGGCGGCGCGCGGATTCAGGAAGGCGTCGCGGCCCTCGGCGGCTATGCCGACGTGTTCCAGCGCAACGTGCTGGCCTCCGGCGTGGTGCCGCAGATCTCGATGATCATGGGCCCCTGTGCCGGCGGCGCGGTGTATAGCCCGTCGATGACCGACTTCATCTTTATGGTTAAGGACACCTCCTACATGTTCGTCACCGGCCCGGAAGTGGTGAAGACCGTGACCCACGAGGAAGTGACCGCCGAGGAACTGGGTGGCGCGGTGACCCACACCAGCAAGTCCGGCGTTGCCGACCTGGCCTTCGAGAACGACGTCGAGGCGCTGTTGATGCTGCGCCGCTTCTTCAATTACCTGCCGCTGAACAACAAGGAAAAGCCGCCGATCCGTCCCACCGTCGATCCGGCCGACCGCCTCGACTACAGCCTCGACACCCTGGTGCCGGACAACGCCAACAAGCCCTACGACATCAAGGAACTGATTCTGAAGATGGTGGACGACGGCGACTTCTTCGAGCTGCAGCCGGACCACGCCAAGAACATCGTGATCGGCTTTGCCCGCATGGAAGGCCAAGTGGTCGGCATCGTCGCCAACCAGCCGATGGTGCTGGCCGGCGTCCTCGACATCGACAGCGCGCGCAAGGCGGCGCGCTTTGTGCGGTTTTGCGATTGCTTCAACATCCCGATCGTGACGTTCGAGGACGTGCCCGGCTTCCTCCCCGGCCTGACGCAGGAGCACGGCGGCATCATCAAGCACGGCGCGAAGCTGCTCTACGCGTACTGCGAAGCCACCGTGCCCAAGCTCACCGTCATCACGCGCAAGGCCTACGGCGGCGCGTACGACGTCATGAGCTCGAAGCACATCCGCGGCGACTACAACGTCGCGTGGCCCACGGCGGAGATCGCCGTGATGGGACCCAAGGGCGCAGTCGAGATCCTCTTTCGCAAGGAGATCAACGACAGCTCCGATCCGGCGAAAGCGACGGACGCG
>DATDMT010000006.1:0-2669 GCA_036518635.1 Rhodocyclaceae bacterium
GACTTGCGTCAGCACGAAGAAACTGATCAGGGCCCAAACCAGCCGCAGGCGGATACGCGCGGCAACTGCACCCACCGTCTTGGGGCCGCCAATCACCTGCGGTCCTCCGATACGCCGACGCTGAGGCACCACGCGTTCACAGCGTCGCCGCGGCCCGGTAGTGGGGCTGGGCCAGTTTCTCCTCGCCCAGCAGCTCCAGCAGTTGCGCAAGCTCCACGTGGGCGGCGCGGCTGGGGCTGATCGACAGCGAAGCCTCGAGGTAGCTGCGCGACTTGCCCCACAGCTCGCGCTGGCGGCACAGGCGGCCCAGGGTCAGCAGCAGTTCCGCATCACGCGGCCGCTGGTGCAGCCATTTCTCGGAGTGGGACAGGCGGCCGAGCACGTCGCCGCCGGCGATCTCGCCGTAGAGCCCGATCAGGGCGCCATCCCATTGCTCGTCCAGCGCAGCCTCGACGATGCGCGCGGCCTCCACCGGATTGCCGACCGCCAGCATCGCCCGCGCCGCATCCAGCGCCAGGCGCGGCTCGTGGCGGTCGCCGTCGTCCATGCTGCGCAGATAGCGCTCGAGGGCGGCGGTGTCGCCGCCGAGCAGGCGCAGGTTCTCGCGGTGGGCGCGACGGCGCAGCACCGCCGCCTGCTCCGGCGTCATCGCCTTGTGCTTTTCCAGTTGCCGCAGCAGGCGCAGCACCGCCTGCCAGTTGCCGCTGCCCTGATGGGCGCGCAACGACAGGCGCAGCGCGGCGACGTGGCGCCCGCTCTCCTTGGCCAGGGTCTCGAGGGTCTCGCGGGCGCCGGCGAAATCGCGGTTCTCCAGGGCCTGTTCGGATTCCACCATCAGCCGTGCGGCGCGGGTCTCCGTATCGTGGCGCATCGCCCGTTCGCGCCAGTAGTCGCGGCGCCGCTCGTCGCGCAGGCCGTGGGCGGCGGAGAGGGCGATCAGGGCGGAGAGGCCCGGTGCATGGTTCAGCTCGAAGGATTTCTCGGCGCGCTTCACCGCCTGGGCGAAGCGCCCTTCGAGCAGGGCGCGCAGGGATTCGCGTAGCGCCGCTTCGCCCTTCAGTTCCGCCTGGCGGGCGCGGAAGGCCGCCACCCGGGCCGGCAGATGGGCCATGGCGCCGAGCATGCGGACAGCGAAGTAGCCGATGAAGAACACCACCAGCAGGATCAGCAGCAACAGGTTGAGCGACAGCTCGACGCGCCAGGGCGGCAGCACGAACAGGGCGTAGCCCTCGTTGTAGCGGGCGGCCAGGGCCAGGCCCACGGCCAGGGTGGCGAGCAGCAGCAGGCGCAGCAGGGAACGCATCAGCGGGCCTTGCCTGCGGCGGCAGGCGTGTTGCCGCGGTCTTTCGACAGCTTGTAGTTGCGCACCGCGTTCAGGGTCTCGTCCAGGGTCGGCAGGTCGCGGGCGATGTCCAGCGCGGCGAGGCTCTTGACCGTCGCCTGAGCGGCCTGGACGCCGCGGCCGCGGGCGTCGAAATAGCGCTCCAGCCAGTCGCCGGCCTGGCGCATGTCGTCGCGGAAGCTGCGGCTATCGCGGGCCAGCAGGGCGAGGCGGGCATTGATCAGGCGCAGCTTGAGGTTCTCGCGCAGGAAGAAGGCCTGATGGGGCGACACCAGGCCCGGATCGGCCCGGTCCACCCGCTCGATGCGCACCAGTTGGCGGGCGTCGGCGAGGAAATCGGCCCAGAGGTTCTGCCACCAGTTGCCTTCGGTCTTCTTCACCGCGGCGGCCTTGGCGGCGGCGGGGCGCTGCTCGAAGGCCAGCGGCAGGTCGTCCACGCTGCTGACCACGCTTTCCAGCTTCAGCGCGATGCCGGAGATGTCGGCCACCGGCAGGGAGCGCAGGCGCTCGATGTCGCGGCTGATCAACTTTCGCAAGGGCAGCAACTGGGGTTGGTTGGCGCGGGCGAGGCGGGCATCTGCCCCCTGCAGGGCGATCAGCGCGGCCTCGACATTGCCGGCCAATTGAATCTGCTGGGCGGCGATGGCGAGGGACTGTTCGATCTCGGCCAGCAGGCGCTCGTCGCGGCTGCGCGACAACTCCTGGTACATGGCCTCCAGCGCCACCTGCTGGCTCTGGGTTTCGGCCAGGCGCGCCTCCAGGGCGCCGACCTTGGCCTGCAGCGACAGGATCGATTCCTGCCCCTGCTTGGCCAGGGCGCGGCTCTCGACGGCCACCGCATCGCCGGCGGCGAGGCGCTTGGCGAGTTCTTCCTGGATGCCTTCGAGGCGCAGCCGTGATTCGATCCAGAGGGCCAGCAGGGCGATCAGGAACAGGCCCACCAGCACCGCCGGGCGGCGCAGGGCGGCACGCAGGCGCGAAGTGGGCGGCGGTGGCGGCGGCGAAGTCAGGGCGTCAGTCATGGGCGAAGTATTGCATCAAACCGGCGACCAAGCCGTCGTCGCCGGGGCCGGTCAATATGACTTCGTGCAGGCCCAGTTGCCGCGCCTGTTCGGCGATGCGGGCATGGGGCACGAAGGCGGGTGTCTTGCGCAGCCAGGCCTGACCGAGGGCGCCGACCATCTCCTGGAAATTGCGCAGGCCCTCGCTGCTGGTCAGGGTCACCGCGTCGAGGGCGTGATCGGTCCACAGTTTCATCAGCGGCGCCGGGTCCAGGTCCGGCTTGGCGCGGCGGTAGCAGGTGACGTAATCCACCGTCGCGCCGCGC
>DATDMT010000007.1:0-4622 GCA_036518635.1 Rhodocyclaceae bacterium
TGGACAACCTTGGTGGGGTGAATGTTCTTGTTGGTCCAGTCCATTTCGGAGACGTGCACCAGGCCTTCGATGCCTTGCTCGATCTCAACGAAGGAACCGTAGTCGGTCAGGTTGGTGACCTTGCCGAACAGGCGGGTGCCGGAGGGGTAACGACGGGAGATGCCCACCCACGGATCTTCGCCCAGCTGCTTCATGCCCAGGGAAACGCGGTTCTTTTCCTGGTCGAACTTCAGCACCTTGGCGGTGACTTCGTCGCCGACGTTCAGCACTTCGCTGGGGTGACGCACGCGACGCCAGGCCAGGTCGGTGATGTGCAGCAGACCGTCGATGCCGCCCAGATCCACGAAGGCGCCGTAGTCGGTGATGTTCTTGACCACGCCCTTGACGATGGTGCCCTCTTGCAGGGTTTCCAGCAGCTTCTGGCGCTCTTCGCCCATGGAGGCTTCGAGCACGGCGCGGCGCGACAGCACGACGTTGTTGCGCTTGCGGTCGAGCTTGATGACCTTGAATTCGTATTCCTTGCCTTCGTACGGGGTGGTGTCCTTGACCGGACGGGTATCCACCAGGGAGCCGGGCAGGAAGGCGCGGATGCCGTTGGTCATGACGGTCAGACCGCCCTTGACCTTGCCGGTGATCACACCCTTGACCAGGGCCTGATCGGTCAGGGCCTTGTCGAGGTCGTTCCAGGCGGCGATGCGCTTGGCCTTGTCGCGGGAGAGGCGGGTTTCACCGTAGCCGTCTTCCAGCATTTCGATGGCGACCTGGACGAAATCGCCCGGCGCCACTTCGAGTTCGCCACGGTCGTTCTTGAATTCGTCGACCGCGATAAAGGATTCGGACTTGAGGCCGGCGTTTACGACCACGTAGTTCTGGTCGACGCGGACAACTTCCGCCGTGATGACTTCGCCTGCCCGCATTTCCTGGCGGGAGAGGCTTTCTTCAAATAGGGCGGCAAAGCTTTCGGCAATTTCAGACATAGGATTTGAACCTTAACAACACCATCGGGAGATGGCTGGGTTAGTTGCAAAACATCCGGTCAGCGGGCGCCGACCGGACACCAAATCACGAAGACCCGCGCTACTTCAGGCGTTCCCGGGCCCAGCCCAGGACGCTTGCGACCGCCTGTTCAATCGACAGGGCCGTGGTTTCAAGCAGTTCAGCGTCTTCGCACTTCTGCAGGGGGGCCACGCTGCGCGCCGCATCTCGGGCGTCACGCTCACGCAAGTCCTGCAAGAGGGCGGTCATGTTAGCAGGAAGCCCCTTACCGATCAACTGCTTATAGCGTCTTTCTGCGCGCGCTTCGGCGGTTGCGGTGAGGAACACCTTGCATTCGGCCTCGGGGAACACCACCGAACCCATGTCGCGGCCGTCGGCCACCAGTCCCGGCCAGCGCCGATAGGCCCGCTGCCGCGCCAGCAGCGCGGCGCGCACGGCCGGCAGGGCCGCGACTTTGGAGGCGCCAACGCCCATTTCCTCGGTGCGGATGGCCTCGGTCACGTCGTCGCCAGCGAGGGTGATCTGTTCGCCGACGAATTCCGCCGGCAGGGTGGCGGCGATGGCCGCCACGGCAGACTCATCGGCCCAATCCACGCCGGCCCGCTGGGCCGCCAGGGCGGTCAGGCGGTAGAGGGCGCCGCTATCAAGCATGTGGAAGCCCAGGGCATCGGCAACGCGGGAAGCCACGGTGCCCTTGCCGGAGGCCGAGGGGCCGTCGATGGCGATCACCGGCGCGGTGACTTCGGCATAGGCATCGAAGTAGGTGGGGAAGGTCTTGGCGACGCAGTTCGGATCGAGGATACGCACCGGCACGCCGCCCAGGGTAGCGAGGGACAGGCACATCGCCATGCGGTGGTCATCGTAGGTCTCGATCTCGGCGTTGGGGATCAGTTGGGCCGGCTTGGCGACCTTGATGTAGTCGGCCCCCTCCTCCACGGCGGCGCCGACCTTGCGCAGCTCCTTGGCCATGGCGGAGATCCGGTCGGTTTCCTTGACCCGCCAACTGGCGATATTGCGCAGGGTGCAGGGACCGTCGGCGAACAGGGCGGCGACCGCCAGGGTCATCGCCGCGTCGGGGATGTGGTTCAAGTCCAGATCGAAGGCTTTGAGCTTGCCATCGGCCGGGGCGCGGGTCTCGATCCAGTTGGGGCCCATCTCGATGCGGGCGCCCATCTGTGCCAGGGACTCGGCAAAGGCCACGTCGCCCTGGATGCTGTCGCGGCCGACACCCTCGACCCGCACCGGGCCGCCACCAATGGCGCCGGCGGCGAGGAAGTAGGACGCGGAAGAAGCGTCGCCTTCTACGTGAATCGTGCCGGGGCTGCGGTAGCGCTGGCCGGCGGCAATGGTGAAGCGCTCCCAACCCTGGCGTTGCACCTCGATGCCGAAACGCGCCATCAGCTTCAGGGTGATCTCGATGTAGGGCTTGGAGATCAGCTCCGTCACCATCGCTATGGTCGCCGCCTGTCCGGTCAGGGGCAAGGCCATCAACAGCGCGGTGAGGAACTGGGAGGAGACGTCGCCGCGCACTCTAATCGGTGCATTCAATTGCACCTGGGCCGGCCGCACATCCAGGGGCGGGAAGCCGTCGTTGGCCAGATAGCGGATGTCGCAGCCGATCTGACGCAGACCATCCACCAGATCGCCGATGGGCCGCTCATGCATCCGCGGCACGCCGGACATTTTGTAGTGACCGCCGGACAGGGCCAGAGCCGCGGTCAGCGGGCGAAAGGCAGTGCCGGCGTTGCCGAGAAACAGCTCCGCCTGCTTGACCGGGAAGGGGCCGCCAGCGCCGGTGACGCGGTAGCTGTCGCCGCCCAGATGCTCGACGGCGATGCCCAACTGGCGCAGGGCGGTAAGCATTACCCGAGTGTCATCGGAGTCCAGCAGGTCGTGGATTTCGGTGACGCCATCGGCCAGGGCGGCCAGCAGTAGGGTGCGATTGGAAATGCTCTTGGAACCGGGCAGGCGGATGGTGCCGGCGGCCCGGTGCAGCGGGGGAAGATCTAAATATTCCATGGGATCATTCGCCCGAAGGCGCTTGCAGGGTATCGAGCCAGGCCTCCCGCGCGCTGCGGGCGTCGGCAAACATTTTTTCCAGGGCCGGTGCGTCGGCGGCGGCCAGCAGGGCGCGGGTCTTTAGCAACTCCGCGAGATAGGCGTCCAGTTCCTTCAACAGCGCGGCGCGGTTGGCGACGCTGATGTCGCGCCACATTTCGGGATGGCTGCTGGCGATCCGGGTGAAGTCGCGGAAGCCGCCGGCGGCGAAGGAGAACAGTTGTTCCGCATCGGGCCGGGTGGCGAATTCATGGACCAGGGCGAAGGCCAGTACATGGGGTAGATGGCTGACGGCGGCGAAGATGCGGTCGTGCATCTCGGCGCCCAATTCGGAGACTTCGGCACCGCAGACTTCCCAGGCGGCGCGCACCTTGGCGACGGCGTCCGCAGGGTTCTCCAGCAGCGGGGTCAGCACCACGCGGCGCTGGCAATAGAGATCGGCCGAGGCGGCCGCCGGGCCGCTCTTCTCGGCGCCGGCAATCGGGTGGCCGGGAACGAATTGGCCGATCCGCGCACCGAAAGCGGCGCGAGCGGCCGCCACCACATCGCCCTTGGTACTGCCGGCATCGGTGACCACGGTCTGGGGCTCCAGGTGCGGCAGCAGGGCCGCCATCACATCGGGCATCTGACCGACGGGCATGCCCAGCAGCACCAGGTCGGCGCCTTGCAGCGCGTCGGCCCAGTCGCTGGCGACCGCATCGAGAATGCCCAGTTCCAGGGCCTGCTGCAGCGTTGCCGGATTGCGGCCGAGGCCCACCACCTGGCCCACCGCGCCGGCGGCCTTGAGGCCCAGGGCGAAGGAGCCGCCGATCAGGCCGACGCCGCAGACCACCAGCTTGCCGATTTTTGCCATCAGCCGCGCAGCGCCTGTTCCAGGGCTTCCAGCAGGCGCGTGTTCTCCCGCTCGAGGCCGATGGTGACGCGGAGGAAGCCGGGCACGCCGATGGGCCGGACGATCACGCCCTGGCGCAGCAGTTTCTGATTCACCGCCTGAGCATCGCCCACCTGCACCGCGACGAAGTTGCCATGGGAGGGGATGTGCTCCAGGCCCAGGCGCTTGAAGCCCGCCACCAATTGCTCCATGCCCTGGCGGTTCAGCGCGTAGCTCTCGGCCAGGAACAGGTGGTCGTCGAGGGCCGCCTTAGCCGCCTCCAGCGCCAGGTTGTTCACGTTGAAGGGCATCCGGACCCGGTTCAGCAGATCGGCCACCTCGGCGGAAGCGACGCCGTAGCCAACGCGCAGGCCCGCCAGGCCATAGACCTTGGAGAAGGTGCGGGTGACGATCAGGTTGGGGAAATCGCGGATCCAGGCGGCGCTCTCCACTCGGTCGGCGGGGGCGAGGTATTCGTTGTAGGCCTCGTCCAGCATCACCGCCACGTCGCCCGGCACTTTTTCGAGGAAAGCGCGGATCGCAGCGTAGGGCAGGAAGCTGCCGGTGGGATTGTTCGGGTTGGCGATCCAGACCAAACGCGTATCCGGCCGGATCGCGGCGAGCATCGCGTCCAGGTCGTGGCCGTAGTGGCGCGCAGGGGTGATGATGTTCTCGCCGCCGGCGCTCAGGGTGGCGA
>DATDMT010000008.1:0-5819 GCA_036518635.1 Rhodocyclaceae bacterium
GCAACCGCGGGCCAGCACCGACGCATCGACATCGGGCGCCATCGGCACCTTGCGCATATGGACCTTGAGGATCTGCTCGCGGCCGCGGATGTCCGGCAGCGACACCACCACCTGGCGGTCGAAGCGGCCCGGACGCATCAGCGCCGGGTCAAGTACGTCGGGACGGTTGGTAGCGGCGATGACGATGACGCCGGCGGAACCTTCGAAACCGTCCATCTCGACCAGCAACTGGTTCAGGGTCTGCTCGCGCTCGTCGTTGCCGCCGCCGAGACCGGCGCCACGCTGGCGGCCGACGGCGTCGATTTCGTCGATGAAGATGATGCAGGGCGCGGCCTTCTTGGCCTGTTCGAACATGTCGCGGACGCGGGCGGCGCCGACGCCGACGAACATTTCAACAAAGTCGGAACCGGAAATGCTGAAGAAGGGCACCTTGGCCTCGCCGGCAATCGCCTTGGCCAGCAGGGTCTTGCCGGTACCGGGGTTGCCGACCATCAGTACGCCGCGGGGAATGCGGCCGCCCAACTTCTGGAACTTGGAGGGGTCACGGAGGAAGTCCACCAGTTCGGCGACTTCTTCCTTGGCCTCTTCGCAACCGGCCACATCGGCGAAGGTCACGGTATTGTTGGATTCGTCGAGCATCCGTGCCCGGCTCTTGCCGAAGGAGAAGGCTCCGCCCTTGCCGCCACCCTGCATCTGGCGCATGAAGAAGACCCAGACGCCGATCAGCAGCAGCATCGGGAACCAGGACACCAGCAGGCTCATCAGGAAGGACTGCTCCTCCTCGGGCTTGGCGACAACCTTGACGTCATACTTCAGCAGGTCGGAAACCAGCCACAGGTCGGAGGGTGAGTAGGACGTGATCTTCTTACCGTCGCCGGTGGTGGCTTCCAGGTTGCGGCCCTGGATCACGACCTTGGCGATATGGCCCTGTTTCACTTCCTCGAGAAACTGGGAATAGTCCATCGCGCTCTGGGCTGCCTGGCGCGTGTTGAACTGATTGAACACCGTCATCAGGACAATGCCGATCACCACCCAGATGGCGATGTTTTTAATCATGTTGTTCAAGGTGAACCCTCTCTTCCCGGCACGGGAGCCGCATCATTGCTCATTCTAGGGCTGAATTACAGGGGCTGCAAACGCTTACGCCGCGCCAACAGATAGGTTTCGGAACTTCTGTCACGGGAAGCCGACGGTTTCCTCACCAGCACGGTTTCGAACACCTCGGCAACGCTCTTGCGCAGTTCAATGAAACCGCTGCCGTGAAAGACCTTAACGAGCATGTCGCCCCCCGGCTTTAGGTGCGCCCGGCAAAATTCCAGGGTCAGTTCCGCCAGGTGCATCACCCGGGCCTGATCCGATACCGCTATACCTGTCAAATTGGGGGCCATGTCCGACAAAACAAGGTCCACCTGCCGCCCTTCCAGGGCATCCTCCAACTGCTGCAGCACGGCATCCTCGCGGAAATCGCCCTGGATGAAGGTGACGCCGGCCAGCGGGTCCATCGGTAGCAGGTCGAGGGCGATCAGGCGGCCGTTGGGCTTGATCTGGCGCACGGTGTACTCGCACCAACTGCCCGGAGTGGCGCCCAGGTCCACCACCGCCATGCCGGGCTTGAGCAGGCGATCCTTCTCGTCGATTTCCTTGAGCTTGAACACCGCCCGCGAACGCCAACCCTCGGCCTTGGCCTTCAGCACGTAGGGGTCATGAACGTGCTGGTTCATGTAATGGCTGCTCTTTTTCGATCGTTTGCTTCGGATAGTCACTGCGTTGGACCTTACTTACATGCGAAAATGCGCACCATGATTGAACTTACCACCGACCAGCGCAAAGCGCTCCGCGCCGCCGCCCATCACCTGAACCCCGTTGCCAGCCTCGGCCAGCACGGACTGACTCCTGCCGTCCTCAAAGAGATCGATGGCGCCCTCAAGGCCCACGAACTCATCAAGGTCAAGCTGCACGGCATCGAACGCGATGACCGGGAAGCCTTGTTTGCCGAAATCTGCGCGGCCTTGGAATGTGCGCCGGTGCAGCATATCGGCAACATCCTCGTCCTCTGGCGGCAGCGCCCTGAGGGGGAGGAAGCAGCCCCGGCCAAGCCTCGCAACCGCCGCGCCGCCAAGCCGGCCACCAAGAAGCAGGCCGCCGCCGCCCTTGAACGGCGTCGGCGCAAGGCCTAAGCCTTACCCTTCTCCTGAATTAAAACTAGCCACAGGCCCAGCAGGCTCTGCACCAGGTAGAGCACGCTGGACACGCCATGCCAGGTGGCAAAGCGGTCACGCAGGGCGCTTTCCATCACTTGGCGCGGCAGCGCATCGGCTTTCAATTGGGCGAGGATGGGCTGGACGCCAAAGTGGCCGGCCACGGTCAACCCCACCATCACCAGAGCCAGCCAGAACACGCCGTTTTTGAAGGCACGCCAGCCGCGGCGTACCAGCACATAAAGAATCAGGTAGCCGCCGCAGCCCATGCCGGCCCAGGCGACGATGGTGAACATCGCGCCAGCCAAGTTGCCCGCCAACATCCGGTCGGAAAGCTGGGCAAACAGCACCGGCGCCGCCAGGTAGCCAATGGCGAACAGCCCACCAACCCAAAGGGCGATCGCAACGGAGTAGATGCCTTCGGCAAACTTGGTCACGGGGATAAGAACTCCATGCTCCGCGGTGATTAAGCGGCGCCCGTCGCCGCTTCAATCCCCGCAATTATTGCGGCACGCAGTGTCCGCAATAATCACTCGTAGCGAACGTCGAGAATCTCGTATTCGCGGGCGCCACCCGGGGTCTGCACTTCCACCACGTCACCGGCGTACTTGCCGATCAGGGCGCGAGCCACCGGGGAATTGAGGGAAATCTTGCCGACCTTGAGGTCCGCCTCGTCGTCGCCGACGATCTGGTAGGTGACCGTCTTGCCGCCTTCCATATCTTCCAGTTCCACCGTGGCGCCGAAGACCACGCGGCCGTCGGCGTCGAGAGACTTGGGGTCGATCACTTGGGCGTGGGACAGCTTGCCCTCGACCTCGGCGATGCGCCCTTCGACGAAGCCCTGGCGTTCCTTGGCGGCGTCGTATTCGGCGTTTTCCGAAAGGTCGCCGTGAGAGCGGGCTTCGGCGATGGCGGCGATCACGCTGGGCCGCTCGACGGTTTTCAAACGATGCAGTTCTTCCTTGAGGAGTTCGGCACCGCGCAGGGTGATGGGGACCTTGCCGCTCATGCCAGTTCCTTGTGCAGCGATTGAATCGAATAAGTTTCCAGGCCAGCGTGGCGCATGCCTTCGCAGGCCGCCAGGGCGCCTTCCACCGTGGTGTAGACGGTGACCTTCTGCGCCAGGGCCGAGGTGCGGATCGAGCGGGAATCGGCGATAGCCGTGCGCTTTTCATCGACGGTGTTGATCACCAGCACGATCTCGTTGTTCTTGATCATGTCCACGATGTGCGGACGGCCTTCGGTAACCTTGTGCACCGGCGTCACTGGGACGCCAGCCGCCTCGATGGCCGCCGCCGTGCCACGGGTGGCAAGCACGGTGAAGCCGAGGCCATGCAGCTGACGTGCCGCGTCCACCGCCTTGGGCTTGTCCGCCGGCTTGACGCTGATAAAGACCTTGCCGCTCTTCGGCAGGCGGGTGCCGCCAGCCAGTTGCGACTTGATGAAGGCCTCGCCAAAGGTACGGCCGACCCCCATCACCTCGCCAGTGGACTTCATTTCCGGGCCGAGGATGGTGTCCACGCCGGGGAACTTGTTGAAGGGGAACACCGCTTCCTTCACCGAGAAATAGGGCGGTACAACTTCCTTGGTGACCTTCTGGTCGGCCAGGCTGCGGCCGGCCATGCAGCGCGCCGCCACCTTGGCCAGGGGCACGCCGGTGGCCTTGGAGACGAAGGGCACGGTGCGCGAGGCACGGGGATTCACTTCCAACACGTAGACCACTTCGCCCTCATCGGTGCGCTGGATCGCGAACTGGACGTTCATCAGGCCGACCACGTTGAGGCCGCGGGCCATGGCTTCGGTCTGACGACGCAGTTCGTCCTGGATTTCCTTCGACAGGGTGAAGGGCGGCAGGGAACAGGCGGAGTCGCCGGAATGCACGCCGGCCTGTTCGATGTGTTCCATGATGCCGCCAATGATCACCTGGGTGCCGTCGGACAGGGCATCCACGTCCACTTCGGTGGCGTCGTTGAGGAAGCGATCAAGCAGTACCGGCGAGTCGTTGGAGACCTTGACCGCCTCGCGCATGGAGCGCTCCAGGTCCTTCTGCTCATGGACGATTTCCATGGCGCGGCCGCCCAGCACGTAGGAGGGGCGGACCACCAGCGGGTAACCGATTTCCTGGGCCAGGGCGATGGCCTGTTCCGGCGTGCGCGCAGTGCGGTTCGGCGGCTGCTTCAGATTCAGGTCGTGGAGCAGCTTCTGGAAGCGTTCGCGATCTTCGGCGGCGTCGATCATGTCCGGCGTCGTGCCGATGATCGGCACACCGTTGGCCTCCAGCTCACGGGCGCGTTTCAGCGGTGTTTGACCGCCGAACTGGACGATCACGCCGACGGGTTTCTCGACGGCGACGATCTCGAGGATGTCTTCCAGGGTCAGCGGCTCGAAATAGAGGCGATCCGAGGTGTCGTAGTCGGTGGACACGGTCTCCGGATTGCAGTTGACCATGATCGTTTCGTAGCCGTCTTCGCGCATGGCGAGAGCGGCATGGACGCAGCAGTAGTCGAACTCGATGCCCTGGCCGATGCGGTTGGGACCGCCGCCCAGCACCATGATCTTTTTATTGTTGGTGGGGCGGGACTCGCACTCCTCCTCGTAGGTGGAGTACATGTAGGCAGTGGAGGTGGAAAACTCGGCGGCGCAGGTGTCGACGCGCTTGAACACCGGGCGCACGCCCAGGGCCTGGCGCCGCTCGCGGACTGCGGTTTCCGATTCGCCGATCAGATTGGCGATGCGACGGTCGGAGAAACCCTTGCGCTTAAGGCCGCGCAGGGCGTCGGCACCCAGTTCGCCCAGGTTCTGCGAGCGGATCCAGCCTTCGGTATTGACGATGTCTTCGATCTGCACCAGGAACCAGGGGTCGATCTTGGTCAGGTTGAACACCTGCTCCATGGTGTAGCCCTCGCGGAAGGCCTGGCCCACGTACCAGATCCGCTCCGGGCCGGCGCTGGCCAGCTCGTGCTCGATTTCGTCCTTGTCGGCTTCCACCTCGTCGAGGCCATAGACGCCGACTTCAAGGCCGCGCAGGGCCTTTTGCAGGGATTCCTGGAAGCTGCGGCCCATGGCCATCACTTCGCCCACCGACTTCATCTGGGTGGTCAGGCGGTCATTGGCCAGGGGGAATTTTTCGAAGGCGAAGCGCGGCACCTTGGTGACCACGTAGTCGATCGAGGGCTCGAAGGAGGCCGGCGTGGCGCCGCCGGTAATGTCGTTCTTCAGCTCGTCCAGGGTATAGCCGACGGCCAGCTTGGCCGCGATCTTGGCGATCGGGAAGCCGGTGGCCTTGGAGGCCAGGGCCGAGGAGCGGGAAACGCGGGGGTTCATTTCGATCACGATCATCCGGCCGTCGTCCGGATTGATCGAGAACTGCACGTTGGAACCGCCGGTATCGACGCCGATCTCGCGCAGCACCGCAATGGATGCGTTGCGCATGATCTGGTATTCCTTGTCGGTCAGGGTCTGCGCCGGGGCCACGGTGATCGAGTCGCCGGTATGCACGCCCATCGGGTCGAGGTTCTCGATGGAGCAGACGATGATGCAGTTGTCCTTGTGGTCGCGCACCACTTCCATCTCGTACTCTTTCCAGCCGAGCAGGGACTCTTCGATCAGCAGTTCCTTGGT
>DATDMT010000009.1:0-31262 GCA_036518635.1 Rhodocyclaceae bacterium
GATGGTCTTGCCCACCGGGTCTTCGCCGCCGAACAGGTTGTCGGCGGTGGTGCGCCCGATCAGGGCGACGCGGGTGGCGGAGCGCACATCGGAATCGGTGAAGGGCAGGCCCTCGGCCAGGGGCCAACTGCGCACGTCGAGATAGGCCGGGGTGACGCCGAACACCGAGGAATTCCAGTTGTTGCTGCCGTTGACCAACTGGCCGCTACCGGGATGGATCGGCGCCACGGCGGCGACCCCCGGCAGCTCGGCGATGGCTTCGGCATCGCCCACTGTCAGCGAGGGCGCGTTGCCGCCGCCGAGACGCACGCCGCCGGCGGTGGTGGAACCGGAGAGGATGATGAACAGATTGGCGCCCATCGAGTCGATCGAGGCCTTGACCGCCTGCTGCGCCCCCTGGCCGATGGCCATCATCAGCACCACGGCGGCGACGCCGATGACCATGCCGAGCATGGTCAAAAAAGTACGTAACTTGTTCGCGCCCATCGCGCGCCAGGCCTGGGTCAGCAGCATCGCTAGCATGGCTGCGCGCTCCCGGGCTGGCTGGCGATGTGGTCGTGATCGAGATGCAGGATGCTGGCGGTATCGCCGTCGTGGGTCACTCGGCCGTCGCGGAAGCGCACCAGGCGCTGGGCGTGGGCGGCGATGTCGGCTTCGTGGGTGACCAGGACGATGGTGATGCCCTCGCGGTTGAGGGCCTCGAACAGGGCCATGATCTCTTCCGAGGTCTGCGTGTCGAGGTTGCCGGTGGGTTCGTCGGCGAGGATCAGGCGCGGCTTGTTCACCAGGGCGCGGGCGATGGCGACGCGCTGCTGCTGGCCGCCGGAGATACGGTTGGGCAGGGACTTGCCGTACTGGCCGAGACCCACCCGCGCCAGTTGTTCCTGGGCCGCTGCTAGCTGCGACTCGTGGCTGGCGCCGCCATAGACCAGGGGCAGGGCAACGTTGTCGGCCAGGTTCATTCGCGGCAGCAGATTGAAGCCCTGGAAGACGAAACCGATGGTGCGGTTGCGCACGCCGGCCAGCTCGTCCTTGCTCATGCCGCTCACCGGCCGGCCGTCGAGGGTGTACTCGCCGGCGGTGGGGCGGTCGAGGCAGCCGAGGATGTTCATGAAGGTGGACTTGCCCGAGCCGGAAGGCCCCATCACCGCGACGAACTCCCCGGACTCGATGGAGAGGTTCACGTCCTTCAGCACCGGGAAGGGCCCGGCCGGGGTTTCGTATTCCTTGTAGAGCCCGCTGACGCGGATGACTTCGCTCACGCCGGGCCTCAGAACAAACGTCCGGGCGGGCCGCCGGCCGGCTTGGCGGACGCGCCGCCGGGGCTGTTTTCGGCGGTGACGACCCGGTCGCCGGCTTTCAGTTCGCCGTCCACGACTTCGGTATTGCGGTTGTCGGTAATGCCCAGGGTGACGCTGACCGGCGTCAGGTGCTCGCCCTCGAGCACCCAGACGGTGCCCTGGGAGGCGTCGCGCTTCTTGCGCTCGCCGCCGCCGTTGCCGGGCTTGCCGCCGCCCTCCTTGGCCGACTCCTTCGCCACCTCGGCCTTGGGCGCATCGGCGGGCTTGAAGCGCAGCGCCGAGTTGGGCACCTTGAGCACGCCCTTGCGCTCGGCGACGGCGATATTTACGTAGGCGGTCATGCCCGGCAGCAGCTTCTGGTCCGGGTTGTCCACGGCCACCACGACGTCGTAGGTGACCACGTTGGATTGGGTGGTGGGGTTGAGGCGGATTTGCTTCACCGCGCCGCGGAAGGACCGGTTGGGGAAGGCATCCACGTTGAACTTGACCGGCTGGCCTTCGCGGATCATGCCGATGTCGGCCTCGGCAAAGCTGGAGTCGATCTGCATCTTCGACAAATCCTGGGCGATCTTGATCAGGGTCGGCGTCTGGAAGCTGGCGGCGACGGTCTGGCCGACGTCCACCTGGCGGTCGGTGACGACGCCGGAGACCGGCGCGCGGATCACCGTGTTGCCCAGGTTCACTCGGTCGTGATCGTAGGCGGCGCGGGACTGGGCGAGGTTGGCGGCAGCGGATTTCTTCGCCTGCACCGCCTGGTCGAGTTCCTGTTTGGAGACGTACTCCTGGGCGAACAGGCTCTGCATCCGCTGTTCGTTGGCGGCCGCCAGGTCCAGGCTGGCCTTGGCGGCGGCGATGGAGGCCTCGCTCTGCCGCGCCTGGGAGGACAGCAGGGAATCGTCGATCTCCAGCAGCACCTGGCCCTTCTCCACTTTGGAGTTGAAATCGACGTGGAGCTTCTTCACCGTGCCGGAGACCTGGGTGCCGACGCTGACAACGGTCACCGGATTCAGCGTGCCATTGGCCGAGACGTTCTGCGTCAGGTCGCCCGACTCGACGGCCTGGCTGCGGTAGCGTTCGGCGGCATTGCGGTTGCCGTTGCTGAACCAGGCATAGCCGCCGCCCCCGGCGAGAAGCACGGAGAGGGCGATCAGGCCGACACGGCGGGAAGGTAGCTTCATTTCGACGGACTTTCTCGGGTGGCTGCGGCGGGGAGCGGCGGCGTGCCGTCCCCTTGCAGGAGACTCAGATCGAGGCTGCCCATGGCCTGGGCCAGGGTGGCGCGGGAGACGTTCCAGCCGTAGAGGGCCTGCACCCGCTGCTGGCGGGCACTGGCGAGGGCGCTCTGGGCCGAGAGCAGATCGAGGATGCTGCCGACACCGGCCTTGTAGCGGCCGCGCGCCACCTTTTCCGACTGCTCGGCGCTGGCCAGCAGATCGGCGCTGCTGCGCACGCTCTGGGTGGCGGTGGTCAGGGCCTGCCAGGCGTTCCAGACGTCCTGTGCCACTTGCAGCGATAAGCGCTCACGCGTGGCGGCGCGGGCCTCGGCCTGGGCCTCGGCGGCGCGAATCCGGTAATTGGTGGCGAAGCCGGAGAACAGCGGCACGGTCAGGGTCAGGCCGATGCTGCCGCTGCCGGCGCTGGGGCCGTTGTCGATGCTGCTGCGGCCGGCACTCATGCCGAGGCTGAGGTTGGGCAGGCCGGCGGCGCGGGCGGCACTGATGCCGGCCTGGGCCGAGGCGAGCTGGGCCTCGGCGGCGCGCAGGTCGGGGCGGCGACGGCGCGCCTCGGCCACCAGGGCATCGAGATCGCGCTCGAAACTGGCCGGCGGATCGATGGCCGGCAGCGCGGCGATTTTCACCGGGCGCTGGGCATCGCGGCCGATGGCCGCCGCCAGGGCGCCTTCGGCGGTCTTCAGATTGCCCTCGGCCTGAATCCGCGTCAGTTGCGCCTGGGACCAGGCGGTGCGCGCCTGCAGGGTGTCGGCGGGGGTGCCGACGCCAGCCTTGTAGCGGGCCTCGGCGGCCTTCAGGCTCTCGCCGGCGGAGCGCTCGGATTCCTGCGCAGCGGCCAGGGCGGCGCGGTTGCCATGCACCGTGTACCAGGCCTGCAGGGCATTGAGGAACGCCGCCTGGACCGTGGCGTCGCGGGTCGCGTTGCTGGCGGCCAGCAGTTGCCGGGCGCTGTCGATGGCGGCGCTACGGCCGCCGAAGTCGAACACCAGCCAGGAAAGGTTGGCGGCGATGCTGTTCTGGTCGCTACGCTGGCCGCCGAGGCGATTGGCCTCCGTCGTGGCGCTGGCGCTCAGCGTCGGCAGCCAGGCAGCTTCGGCGACGCCCAGAGTAGCCGCGGCGGCGCGGGCATTGGCCCAGGCCTCGCGGGTTTGCGGGTTGGCGCAGAGCGCCGCATCGACCGCATCGGCCAGGCCGAGGACGGCATCCTCGCGGCCGGGCTGGCAGATCGCGGCGGCGGCGACTTCGCTTTCGGTGTCGAAAGGATCGAGGGCGGCGGCCGTTAATGGCAGCAGGGCCAGCAACAGGCTCGCGGCATGACTTGGTTTCATGGGACGAAGTTTAGCCGGCCTGATCGAGGTATCCGTCGCAACTGCGTGTTACCAAAGGTAAAAGGAAGCTCCTCAAACCACGAAATTGTCATTACTCTTAGAAACAAGACGGAACATAAAACCAACCAGGAAACCGCGATGAGCCGTATCGATAGTGCCTGCGAACTCTGCGCCCGCCCCGGCGGCGAGCTGCTCTGGGAGGACGGCCGCTGCCGCGTGATCCGCGTCGAAGGCGGCGAGGGCGCGGCCTTTCCCGGCTACTGCCGGATCGTCTGGCGCGACCACGTCGGCGAGTTGACCGATCTCTCTGTCGCCGACCAACGCCATCTGCTGCATGTCCTCAGCGCCACCGAAAGCGCCGTGCGCGGCGTCGCGCGGCCCGACAAGATCAACCTAGCCGCCTTCGGCAACATGGTGCCGCACCTGCACTGGCACGTGATTCCGCGCTGGCGCGACGACAGCCATTTCCCCGGCGCGATCTGGGCCGCGCCCCAGCGCCCGGCACCGGGGCACCCGCAGCCGAGCAGCGCCGAGCTGCGCCGCGCCCTGGCTGAAAACATTTCCGGAATTTCCGGCGGAGCCTGATATGGACTTCACCCTTCCCCCCCTGGACGGCGGCGACGCCCCCTCCTTCCGTACCGCCGCCGAGGCCAAGGACTGGGCCGCCACCCTGCCCCTGGCCAGCCCGGCCCTGGCCCTGGCGGAACTGCGCAGCGAACTGGACCGGCTCAACACCGTCGCGCTGCCCACGGCAGAACGGCTGAGCACGGTGGATGCGCTGGGCAAGACCCTGCTCTACGTGCAGGAGGAAAGTGCCAAGCGTTACGTCGGCAAACCTCTGCCCCTGCTGGCCGGCGAACAGATGGTGCTGGATGCAGCGGTGGGCCTCGACCGCGCCGTGCTGTTGAACTACCTGCGCTGCGTCGAGCAGGCTGCCGGCGACAACAAGCTGTTGGCCGCCGCCCTGGAACGCAGCTTCGCTGCCCTGGCCGACCTGCAACTGACCCTGCTGCGCGCCCGCCGCCTGTTGCCGGCGAGCGCCTGGCGCCTGACCGGCGAGCTGCTGCAAACCCTGGAAGCCCAGGGCCTGGGCAAGACCGAGGTCAGCCACCTGCTGCGCCACGGCAACCCGACCACGCCCCTGGCGGCCGCCGGCGAGTTGTTCCTGATGGCCGCCGCCAGCCCCCACGAACTCTCCCTGCGCCACCTCGGCTGGGCCGCCCGCTGGGCGCGGCGCTGGGGCAGCAAGCTGGAACTCGCCGCCACGCCGCCGAGCGACCTGGCGGCGACGCCGCTGTGCATCGACCTGGCCGGCGCGCAAGCGCCGCGCACCAACCCCTACAGCGGCGACGGTGCCCGCTTCATCGAAACCGGCGCCCTGCGCGTCAGCATCAAGGCCCGCCTCGCCGCCCTGGCCGATGGCCGCAGCCCGGTGGAACTGGGCCTCGGCGACGATTGCCCGGCGCCGGCCTGCGAGGCCCTGCTGAAGACCCTCTACCAGCGCTGGTGCAAGGGCGTCATCGTGCGCGACGCCGAACGCCGTCCGGCGGAGGGCGCGGGACGATTGATCCTGAGCCTGGAGGCGATGCACTACCACCTCTCCGGCGGCCGCAGCCTGCGGCCCATGGAAGTCGAACCGACGCTCGCCGATCTGCGCCGGCAACGGGAGCAGATGGCCACCTTCGGCACCATGCATGAACGGCCCGAGCAGGCCAAGGCCAGCAACCCGGCCAACTACCCGATCGAGGAAGGCTGGCAGTTGCGCGACGAATCCGCCACCGGCCTGCGCATCACCCGCGATGCCGGCACCGAGGGCGGCCGCATCGCCCTCGGCCAGCTCGTGGCGGTGGAACCGCCCGGCGCCAGGCAATTCTTCCTCGCCGTGGTGCGCTGGATGATGTGGCTGGAAGACGGCCGCCTGCAGGCCGGCGTGCGCCTCCTGCCGGGGCCGGTGGAAGCCCTGGCGGCCCGCGTCAGCGGCAGCCGCGAAGCGGAAAAACCGGCCTTCCTGCTGCCCGCCTTCGCCCCGCGCAAGGAGCCGGCCAGCGTCATCCTGCCCGCGGGCACCCTGCGTCAGGCCCTGATCCTCGACGTGCGCGGCGACCAGGTCTGGCAGATCGCCCCGGGGCCGCTGATGGAACGCGGCGAAGGCTTCGAGCGGGCGCGCTGCGAATAGCGCTCGGCAATCTCCCTTGCCCGCCCAGGGGCGGGCAAGGCGCCCAGCCGCTGTAAGATAGCGTCCCGCCCGGAGGAACCCCATCATGGCCGGTCTCAAGCCCGACACCCCCAACCCCACCGAAATCAAGCTGCACAGCAACTCGCGAATGCTCGAACTGAGCTTCGACGACGGCAGCCACTTTGAACTGAGCTGCGAGTTCCTGCGCGTGCACAGCCCTTCCGCCGCGGTGCGCGGCCACGGCGTCGGCCAGGGCGTGCTGCAGACCGGCAAGCGCAATGTGGACATCACCTCCATCGTCCCGGTCGGCAATTACGCCGTGCAACTGGTGTTCTCCGACGGCCACGATTCCGGCATCTATTCCTGGGACATTCTCTACGACCTGGGCGCCAACCACGACGCCCTGTGGCAGGACTACCTGCAACAACTCGAAGCCGCCGGCGCCAACCGCGATGTGGACAGCACCACGCCGCCCCCCGCCGCCAGCGGCCATTCCTGCAGCAAGCACTGAGTACCCGCACCATGAGCCAGACCCATTTCGGTTTTGAAACCGTCGCCGAGGAAGAAAAGGCCAAGCGCGTCGCCGGCGTCTTCTCCTCCGTCGCGCAGAAGTACGACGTGATGAACGACCTGATGTCCGCCGGCCTGCACCGCCTGTGGAAGAAGTTCACCATCGAAATCTCCGGCGTCCGCCACGGCGACCGCGTGCTCGACGTGGCCGGCGGCACCGCCGACCTGTCGCGCGCCTTCGCCAAGCGGGTCGGCGTCGGCAAGCCCGGCGGCGGCCAGGTGTGGCTGACCGACATCAACAACGCGATGCTGACCGTCGGCCGCGACCGCCTGCTCGACGAAGGCGTGATCACCCCGGTGGCCCAGTGCGACGCCGAGAAGCTGCCCTTTCCCGACAACCATTTCGATTGCGTCACGGTCGCCTTCGGCCTGCGCAACATGACCCACAAGGACCAGGCCCTGGCCGAAATGCGCCGCGTGCTGCGGCCCGGCGGCCGGCTGCTGGTGCTGGAATTCTCCAAGGTGTGGAAGCCCTTGGAAGCGGCCTACGACGTCTATTCCTTCAAGGTCCTGCCCTGGCTGGGTCAGAAGGTGGCCGGCGACGCCGAGAGCTACAAGTACCTGGCCGAATCGATCCGCATGCACCCGGACCAGGAAACCCTCAAGGCCATGATGGAACAAGCGGGCCTGGAACGGGTCGAATACTTCAACCTGACGGCGGGCGTGGTCGCCCTCCATCGGGGTTACAAGTTCTAAGGGCCGGGCGCTCCGCCGCGGCCCTTTTTTAGGAGCCTCCATGAAACGCATCACTCTCAGTCTGTTCGCCCTGATCCTCGCTGCCGGCCTCGGCCTGGCCTCCGCCGATGCGGAAGCCAAGCGCCTCGGCGGCGGCGGCTCGATCGGCATGAGCCGCAACAGCGCGCCGATGCAACGCCAGGCCACCACGCCGCCGAAGCAGGCCACTGCAACGCCGCAGCAAGCCGCCCCGAGCGCCCCGGCACCGATGCCGGCGCCGCAGCCTTCGGGCATGAGCCGCTGGCTCGGCCCCCTCGCCGGCCTCGCCGCCGGTATCGGCCTGGCCGCGCTGTTCTCCCACTTCGGCATGGGCGAGGGTTTCGCCAACTTCGCCATGATCGCCCTGCTGGTGGTCGGCGGTATCTTCCTGATCCGCATGCTGTTCAGCCGCCGCCAGCCCGAGCCGGCCTACGCCGGCAGCGCCCCCGGCACCAGCCGCTACGAACCGCTGCAGGCCGTGCCGGCCAGCGCCGCCCCGGCCGCCGTGCCCGCCGCAGCCGACGAGACTATCCCGGTGCCCGCCGACTTCGACATCCAGGGTTTCCTGCGCCAGGCCAAGCTCAACTTCAACCGCCTGCAGGCCGCCAACGACGCCGGCAACATGGACGACATCAAGCAGTTCACCTCGCCGGAAGTCTTCGCCGAAGTGGAAATGCAGTACCAGGAGCGCGGCCGCAGCAAGCAGCAAACCGACGTGGTCCAGCTCGACGCCGCCCTGGTGGAAGTCATCACCGAGGAAAAGCGCCACGTCGCCAGCGTGCGCTTCCACGGCCTGCTGCGCGAGGAACCGAATGCCGCGCCAATTCCCTTCGATGAAATCTGGCACCTGATCAAGCCCGTGGATGGC
The DNA here is from genome assembly GCA_036518635.1 of Rhodocyclaceae bacterium. Taxonomy (GTDB): domain Bacteria; phylum Pseudomonadota; class Gammaproteobacteria; order Burkholderiales; family Rhodocyclaceae; genus AWTP1-18. The sequence goes on from DATDMT010000009.1 coordinate 8,190, forward strand.
AGCGAGGGCTGGCGCGTCGCCGGCATCCAGCAAATCCAGTAATGCTGCCCTCCCCCGTTCCCCTCGCCCTGGCCGGCCTCAACCATCTGCTGGCCCAGTCCCGCTGGGCGCGGGAACGGCTGCAACCCTACGCCGGGCGCGGCGCCCGGATCACCATGGCGCCGCTGCCCGAGCTGCCCTTCCGCATCGGCGAGGACGGCCTGCTGCACGAGGCCGCCGACGTCAACCCCGACGTGGAAATCGCCCTGCCCGCCGACACCCCGCTGCGCGCCCTGCAGGGCATGGGCGAAGTGATGAAGGGCGCCCGCATCAGCGGCAGCGCCGACCTGGCCGACAACCTCGGCTTCGTCCTGCGCAACCTGCGCTGGGACGCGGAGGAAGACCTCTCCAAAGTGGTCGGCGACATCGCCGCCCACCGCATCGTCGGCACCACCGCCAGCCTGGTGGCGGCCCAACAGCAGGCCCTGCGCAACCTCAGCGAGAACATCGCCGAATACCTCACCGAGGAAAAACCTACCCTGGTCAAAGGCGCCGACCTCACTTCCTTCAGCGCAGAGCTGCGCGCCTTGAACGACGACATCGCGCGGCTGGAGCAGCGCCTGGGGCGCGCCGGTCGGCCTTGACAAGCGTACGCAATAGCGTACGCTTCAATCTCCCCTTGAGGAGAACCCCATGACCACCATCAGTGCCAGCGAAGCCCGGGCAAAGCTCTATCGCCTGATGGACGATGCTGCCGAACACCACCAGCCGATCCGGATTACCGGCAAGCGCAGCAACGCCGTCCTGCTCTCGGAGCAGGATTGGGATTCGATCCAGGAAACCCTGTTCCTGCTCTCCATTCCGGGCATGCGCGAATCCATCGTCGAAGGACTCGAAACCCCCGTTGAAGAGTGCTCCACGGAACCGGGCTGGTGAGCTGGCAGATCGTCTACACCAAGCAGGCGCAGAAGGACGCGAGCAAACTGGCCGCGGCCGGCTTAAAAGCCAAAGCGCAGGAGCTGCTGGCGGTCATACAGGGCAATCCCTATCAGACCCCACCGCCCTATGAAAAGTTGGTGGGCGATTTGGCCGGCGCCTACTCACGCCGCATCAATATTCAGCATCGCTTGGTCTATCAAGTTCTGGAACAGGAACGCGTAATCAAAGTTCTTCGCCTTTGGACCCACTACGAATAGCGGGCCAGGAAAACTCGGCTCCCTCCCACCACGACCTCAAACCACACCATGCTTCAGTACGCAATCAAGGTCCTGCTCTCCGCACTGATCATCGTCGCCGTCAGCGAGATCGCCAAGCGCAACAGCGGCATCGCCGCCCTGCTCGCCTCGCTGCCGCTGACCTCGCTGCTGGCATTCATTTGGCTGCATGTGGAAGGTGGAGATGACGGACAGATCGCCGTGCTGTCCACACAGATTCTCTGGCTGCTGATTCCCTCCCTCGCCCTGTTCCTGCTGTTGCCGCCCCTGCTGCGGCTGGGTTGGGGCTTCTGGCCGGCGCTGGGGGCCTCCTGCGCGGCAACGGCAGGGACCTATCTGGCGCTTCTGCCGCTGCTGCGGCGGTTTGGGGTGATGCTCTAAGGCAGCGGCGGACGGGGTATGGGGAATGGGATCAGCAAAACAAATTCGAAGCTGACCCCATATCGCCTATATCGCCGCCATATCGCGGGAGGGAGATCAAGTCGATCGACGGTACCTTCGCATGAATTCCGAGATTTTTTCTAAATACACCGCAGTATCGAGATAATAATTTGGAAATGCCTCTCGAATAGATCGAAGCGACTCAGCGCCAACTAACACCACTTGCGCCCCTGAATAGTCGGCCAACTCTGGGAATAAAGGCAACTGCCGAGTACGAAGCGGCATCTGTCTTTCGAAGCGTTGATATGCTTGATGCGCTTCCTCGGCATGTCTTTTGTCAAATGCAAAAACCTGAAGGCCAGGCTGCTCGGGCAGCAATACCAACAAGAAATATCGAGCGCCCTTGGCGTGGAGTTTCTCAGTTTCCTTTAGCGCCGTACGGTACGCAGTAAGCTTTCGGCGTACATCTAATCGATTGCTAAGTTCTCCTAGTGAGCGAGCGATCATTCCCTTCGTATATGCTCCGCAAACCGGCATCGAGGGTTGTTCGAGATGCTCAAGGGCGCGTGAGGCGAGTTGAAAGTACGACAACCAAACCTGTTCTCCTTCACTTGATTTCAGGGCCTGCCCTATCACTGCGCCCACTGTCTCAACTGCAGTCGCCCATGCATGTTGTGTGACCGTTCTAAGCTGAATTTCAAAGAGGAGCTTGTTATATTCAGGCCGGCTATTGCTCCGAAATCTATAGACAAGATGAAGACTACGGTAGCCAGACGGCTTAGGGCTTGCGATGTAATCGTATTCCGCGACGAACTCGTGAATTGACCTACTTTGCTTGTACTTCTCATGGAGCGCGTAGACGTCATCTATCGATTCGACTACAGCTCGACACCCCCCAATGTCTTGCATTTGGGTCAGTCTCATACTTGGCTCTCTTACTAATTTGGCAAGGATTGAGCGGGTTCGCTTCAATCGCTGCACAACCAGCCCAGCCTGGTGAAGACGATTTACCTTCTGTCGAAGGTTCATCGTGATCGTATTAAGAGGAAATGCGTGAGAGGACCGCCAATTTGCCAGGACTTCCCAAGCCCTCTCTATCGCGTCAGCAGTGGACTCCTCTGCAGCCAAAACTCTGCCTGCGCGGTCTACCAAAGCGCGACTATTTTGGGGAGTTGCGTGTTGCATAGATTAGCCACGCCATTTAGTTGGATTTCTGCTGTCGGTGGCCCGTGAGCCCATGAGAGGTCGAAGGCTACGCACCCGCCTCTCGCCGGTCAATCCACCGAAAGCCATAACGACGCCTTGCACGCTGCATATCGGCTAGGCGGGCATCACCCCGCCGCTTCGTCGCCTTCCTTCTCTTCCTCGTCCGGCAGGTGGATGACGCCAGTGTTGTAGTTGTAATCGAAGACCTCGCCGTAGCGGCCCCATTCGATGGCGACGCGCAGTACGCGCTCGGCTTCGGCTTCGTCGAGGGTGAAGCGCAAGAGGCGCAGGAATAGGTCTTCCGGCAGGTCGCCGGAGGGGTCTTGCTCGAGGCCGTGGCGGATGTAGGCGATCAGCGGCACGTGGGTCAGGGCCTGCTGGCCGAACAGTTCCTGGCGCAGGGCCTTGTGGCCTTCGACGTAGCGCTGGCCCAGCGGCGTGATGACGATGTCGCCGTGGGCGATCTGGGCGAAGCCGAGGACCGCCAGGGCGGTGGCGATGTCGAGCAGTTCGTCGTCGGTGAGTTCGGTTTCCTCGGCCAGCTTGGGCAGGTCGGCATGGCCGCCGAAGGGTTCGTCGACGAGCATTTCCAGCACGCCTTCCATGCGGGCCACATCGGCCTCGGGCAGGCGGTCGCCGATGCCGAGACCGGCTTCCTTTTCCGCAGCGCGGCCGGTACGGGAGACGCGGGCGGTCATCTGGCCGTAGACGTCGTCGATCAGGGCACGGACGTCGGTGCTTTCGACGTCCCGCGGATGGCGCAGAGCGATCGGCAGTTCGGCGCGAACGCGACCTGGGTCGCTGGCGAAGATCAGCACCCGGTCGGCCATCATCACCGCCTCCTCGATGTTGTGGGAGACCACCAGCATCGCCTTGGTCGGCATCTTGCCGCCTTCCCACAGTTCCAGGATGTCGTTGCGCAGGCGTTCGCCGGTGAGCACGTCGAGGGCCGAGAAGGCTTCGTCCATCAGCAGCACTTCCGGCTCCATCACCAGAGCCCGGGCGATGCCGACCCGCTGGCGCATGCCGCCGGAGAGTTCCCGCGGCAGGGCGCCTTCGAAGCCGGAGAGGCCAATCAGGTCGATGGCCGCCTCGGCGCGCTCGGCGCGCTCAGCCTCGGCCATACCGCGGGCCTCCAGCCCGAGTTCGACATTCTTCTGCACGGTGAGCCAGGGGAACAGGGCGAAGGACTGGAACACCATGCTGATGCTGCGCGCCGGGCCGTAGAGCGGCAGGCCCCGGTAGAGCACCTCGCCTGCGTCGGCCTGGATCAGCCCGGCCATGATCCGCAACAGGGTGGACTTGCCCGAGCCGGACTGGCCGAGCAGAGCGACGATCTCGCCCTCGCGCAGGGTGAAGTCCACCCCGGCAAGGACCGAGCGGGCGCTGCCGTCGGCGGAGCGGAAGGACTTGCCGACGGACTTGAGTTCGATGATGGGCGTGTTCATGGTGCGCGACTCAGAAATGCAGACGGTTTTCGGCGAGGGTGTACAACCGCCGCCAGACGAAGTGGTTGAAGCCCATGACGAAGATACACATCACGCCGATGCCCAGGGCGATGCGCGGGAAGTCGCCGATCGCGGTCATCTCGGCGATGTAGCTGCCGAGGCCCTGGGCCTTCAGCGTCGTGTCGCCCCAGCTAACGTATTCGGCGACGATGCTGGCGTTCCAGGAGCCGCCGGTGGCGGTGATGGCGCCGGTGACGAAGCTGGGGAAAATCGCCGGCAGCAGGTAGCGGCGCCACTTCAGCCAGCCGGTGAGGCCGAAGTTGTGGGCCGCGTAGCGCAGCTCGGTGGGGATGGTCGAGGCGCCGGCGATGACGTTGAACAGCAGGTACCACTGGGTGCCGAGGATCATCAGCGGCGACAGCCAGATGTTCGGGTTGAGATTGAAGTGCACGATGGCCACCACCGCCACCGGGAACATCAGGTTGGCCGGGAAGGCGGCGAGGAACTGGGCGACCGCCTGGACCCGTTCCGCCAGGCGCGGATTGAGCCCGATCCAGACGCCGATGGGCACCCAGACCAGGGCGGCGAGGAAGATCAGCAGGATCACCCGGCTCAGGGTGAACAGGCCGAGGACAAAGACGTGGCCGGCTTCGCCCCAGCCCACCTCGCTGTGGATGAAGCGCCCGAGGGACCAGATCGCATAGAACACCGCGGCGGTGATGATGCCGTCCCAGATCCGTTCCGGCACCCGGTTCGCCAGGGCCGGCCGGGCGCGGATCGAGGTACCGTCATGCTGCAGGCGGAACACGGCGAAGGAGCGCTCCAGCAGCCGGGCGAACTGCAGCACCAGGCCCTGGATGCGCTCGGTGCGACGCAGCCAGGTGAGCAGCCAGGAATCCTGGGCGGTCTCGCTGCCGGTCTCCTCGAAGCGGAACTTGTCGGCCCAGGCCAACAGCGGGCGGAAGAACAACTGGTCGTAGAGCAGCACGCCGACCAGCATCGCGCCGATGGCCCAGCCGATGGCGGCGAGATCCCGGGCCTCGATGGCGAGGGCGATGTAGGAACCGATGCCGGGCAGCTTGATGTTCTGGTTGGAGACGGAGATGGCCTCCGAGGCGACGACGAAGAACCAGCCGCCGGACATCGACATCATCATGTTCCACAGCAGGCCCGGCATGGCGAAGGGCAGTTCGAGGCGCCAGAAGCGCTGCCAGGCGGAGAGCTGGAACACGCTGGCGGCCTCGCTCAACTCGGCCGGCACGGTGCGGAAGCCCTGGTAGGCGCTGAAGGCCATGTTCCAGGCCTGGGAGGTGAAGATAGCGAAGATCGCCGCGCACTCGACGCCGAGCAGATTCCCGGGAAACAGGGCGATGAAGCCGGTGACGGTGATCGAGAGGAAACCCAGCACCGGGATCGACTGGAGGATATCGAGCATCGGCACCAGCACCTTTTCCGCCGCCCGGTATTTCGAGGCGAGGGCGGCGAAGGCGCAACTGAAGATCATCGAGGCCAACAGCGCGATGAACATCCGCAGCGTGGTGCGCAGCAGGTAGTAGGGCAGGGCCGTCGGCTCCAGGGTCAGCGGAATCGTCTCGCCGAGCTGGTAGGGCCGCGCCATCTGCTGGGCGCCATAGGCCAGCAGCAGCAGGATGCCGAGCACCAGCGGCAGCAGGGCCCAGTCCCAGCGGTTGCCGCCGGCCTCGACCACCTGGCGCGGGAAGAATTGTTTGTTTTCGTTCACGGCGGAGATGGGGAACTCGATGGGCGATGATGGGTGCGGCGAAGGATAACTGCCGAAGCTGTCACCGGCGTGACACGGCCGCGGCCTCCCTCCCCTTCAAGGGGAGGGTTGGGGTGGGGATGGGGTTAACGGCTCGCGCGTAAGCAAAGCCCCATCCCCCTCCTGTCCTCCCCCTTGTCCCAAGGGGGATTCCCTGCGGTCAAGGGGGAGGGGCCTAACTAGGTATGCCGCTGGAAAGCGGCCGCCCAAAATCCTATCGCGCCGCTCAATTGGCACCAAAGGTTTCGCGCAGCCATTCGATCACCACACCGGCGGCGGCATCGGGAATATCGAGATGGACGCCGCTGATTTCCAGGTAGCGCGGCGGCGGCGCCTCGGGCAGGCGCTGGTAGGCGGCGTAGCCGCTGCGCTTGGGGCCTTCGTCCTCGCCGGCGCCGGCGATCCAGAGCACCGGAATGCCGGGCTTCACCGCCGCGGAGTTGTTGGCATAGTTCATCGGCCCTTCCGGGTCCATGAATTCGGCATAGATGCGGGCCGGCAGCGCGAGGCGCTTTAGCCGGCCGCCGGTGTTGGGATCGACGAAGCTATCCACCTCGTCGCCCTTGCCGGCGGCAATCAGGGCCTGGGCGCGGGCCAGGCTTTCGCCGGTTTTTTCGCGGAAGCTCTTGCCCTCGGGGAAATGGCCGGGGGCCAGCACCACCAGGCCGTCCACGACGTGGCGGCCGGCATAGCGCACCGCCCCGGCGGAACCCAGGCTGTGGCCGGCGAGGACGATGCGCTGGGCGCCGGCCTTGCGCAGGCCGTCGATGGCGGCATCGATGTCGCGCTCGACCCCGGCCAGATCAGTGTCGTAGCCACGGCGCAGGGACCAGGCCATCTCCGGCACCGCCACCTTGAAGCCGGCGGCCTTGAGTTGACGCACCAGGCCGACGATGTGGCCCTGGGGGTTGTCCCACTTGCCGTGCAACACCACCACCCCCAATTGCGCAGCAGGCGCCGGCGCCGATCCTTCGACCGCCGGCTCAGCATGGGGCGCGGATATCAGGCCGCAGGCCAGCGCCAGGGCCGCCAACCAGCGCTTCACGACTTGGCCTCCGCACCCCCGCGTGCTTCGTCGCCACCGCCCAGGGCCTTGTAGAGATTGGCTGCGGTGGTCAGCATCTGGCGCTGCAGTTGCACCGTCTGCTGGCGGGTGTTGTAGGCGTCGCGCTGGGCGTCGAGCAGCTCCAGGTGGCTGATCACGCCGGCGTCATAGCGCAGTTCGGCCAGGCGCAGGCGGTCGAGTTGCGATTTCTGGTTCGCCAGTTGGGCCTCGATCTGCTGCGCCAGCCACTCGCGGGCGGCGAGCAGGTCGGCCACTTCGCGGAAGGCCTGCTGGATGGTGCGCTCGTACTCGGCGACGGCAATCACCTTGCGCGCCTCGGCCAGGTCCACGTTGGCCGTGGTGCGGCCGCCCTCGAAGATCGGGATGCGCATCATCGGCGCGAAGTTCCAAGTGCGGCCTTCGCCGTCGAAGAGCTTCGACAAGGCGGTGCTGGCATTGCCGAAGCCGCCGGTGAGGGTGATGCGCGGCAGGAAGGCGGCCCGCGCCGCGCCGATGTTGGCATTGGCGGCGATCAGCTTCTGTTCCGCCGCCAGCACGTCGGGCCGGCGCAGCAGCAACTCGGCCGGCAGGTCGGCGGCGAAATCGGCGCGGATGCCCTGCTCGGCCAGGGAGCGGGGTGCCGGCAGATTGTCCACGTTGCCGCCCACCAGCAGGCGCAACGCGTTGGCGGCGGCGATGCGCTGCCGCTCCAGGCTGGCCAGATCGGCACGGGTAGTCTCCAAGGCGCCGTCGGCCTGGAACACATCCTGGTCGGTGGCGATGCCGGCGTCGCGGCGCAGGGTCACCAGCTCGCGGGTCTTGGCCCGCGCCGCCAGGGTGCTCTTCGAATAGGCGACGCGCTCTTCCATCTCGCGCAGGGTCAGGGCGGCGTTGACCACGTCGGCGATCAGGCTCATGCGCGCATTGCGCCGTGCCTCCTCGGTGGACAAGTAGCTGGCGAGGGCGGCGTCGGACAGGCTCTTCACCCGGCCCCAGAAATCCAGCTCGAAGGACAAGAGATTGAAGGTGCCGCTGTAGTAACTGACCTCGAAGTTCTGTCCCGAGGGCGAGGCGCTGCCCGGGGTCAGCGCCGCCGTGCGGCCGATAGAGGCGTCGAAGTTGGGCAGCCGGTCTGCCTTCTGCACGCCGTAGAGGGCGCGGGCTTCCTGCACCCGAGCGACGGCGATGCGCAGGTCGCGGTTGTTCTCCAACGCGGCCTTGACCAGGCCCTGCAGCCAGGGGTCGGGGAAGACCTCCTGCCAGGCCAGTTGCGGCGCTTGCAGGGCGCCTTCGCTCTTGACCTCGGCCGGCCACTGCGGCGGCACCGGCGCAGCCGGGCGGAAGTACTCGGGCATGAAGGAGCAGCCGCCCAGCAGCAGGGCGAGCAGCGGAATATAGGCTTTTTTATTCATCAGAAGACTCCTGCTCGGCATGGTGGCGCGGATGGCCGGGGAAGAAACGCCGGACCACGACGAAGAAGACGGGGACCAGGAACACCGCCAGCGCCGTGGCGCCGACCATGCCGCCCATCACGCCGGTGCCGATGGCATGGCGACTCTGGGCGCCGGCGCCGCTGGAAATCGCCAGCGGCATGACACCGAGGATGAAGGCGATGGAGGTCATCAGGATCGGGCGGAAACGCAGGCGGCAGGCTTCCAGCGTGGCGTCGATGACGCTCATGCCGCGCTCGTTCAATTCCCGGGCGAACTCGATGATCAGGATCGCGTTCTTCGACGAGAGGCCGATGATGGCGATCAGGCCGACCTTGAAATACACGTCGTTGGGGAGGCCGCGCAGCAACACGGCGCTGACTGCGCCGAAGACGCCAAGGGGCACCACCAGCAGCACGGCGAAGGGAATCGACCAGCTCTCATAGAGGGCGGCGAGGGCGAGGAACACCACCACCAGGGAGAGCCCGAACAGCACCGGGGCCTGGTTGCCGGAGACTTTTTCCTCCATCGAAGTGCTCGACCATTCGAAGCCGAAGCCGGCCGGCAGCTTGGATGCGATGTCTTCCATCGCCGCCATGGCTTCGCCGGTGCTGCGGCCGGGGGCCGGGCCGCCGGAGATCTTCACCGAAGGCAGGCCGTTGTAGCGGTCCACCTTGGGCAGGGCCACCTGCCAGCGCGGCTTGGCGAATTCGCCGAGCTGCACCATCTCGCCGCGGGTATTGCGGATCGGCAGATGCAGCACGTCCTCCGGCGTCTTGCGCAAGTCGCTATCGGCCTGCATCTGCACCCGCAGGATGCGGCCGGCACGGACGAAGTCGTTGATGTAGGAAACGCCGAGGGTGGATTGCAGGGCGTCGTTGAGGTCGGCCAGGTCCACCGACAGGGCACGGGCCTTGGCCCGGTCGATCTCCAGCAGCACCTGCGGCGCCGGTTCCTGGCCCTCGGGACGCACCCCGGCCAGGGCCGGATTTTGTGCCGCCATGCCGAGCACCTGGTTGCGCGCTTCCATCAACTTGTCGCGGCCGAGGCCGGCGCGATCCTGCAGGCGGAAGTCGAAGCCGCCGATGGCGCCCAGCTCGGGAATCGGCGGCACGTTGACGCCGAAGATGAAGCCTTGCTTCAAGGCGAACAGCGCCTGATTGCCACGGCGGATCACCGCCTGCACGGCCTGCGCGTCGGCCTTGCGATCATCCCAGTCCTTGAGGCGGATGAAGGCCAGGGCGGCGTTCTGGCCGCGACCGAAGAAGGAGAAGCCGAGCACGCCGACGACGTGGTCCACCTCGGGCTGCTTCAGGTAGTACTGCTCCACCTGGCTCAACACTTCCTGGGTGCGTTCGCGGGTGGCGCCCGGCGGCAGTTGCACCAGGCTGATGAAGTAGCCCTGGTCCTCGTCCGGCAGAAAGCTGCCGGGCACCTTGGTGAACAGCCAGCCGGTGGCGACGATGATCGCCAGGTACACCATCAGCCAACGCCCGGGGCGGCCGAGCATGCTGGCGATGCGGTTGCGGTAGCCGCCGCTGGTGCGGGTGAACCAACGGTTGAAGGCACCGAGGACGCCGGTTTCCGGCATCACGTGGCCGTCCTTCGGCAGCTTCAGCAGGGTGGCGCACATGGCGGGCGTCAGGGTCAGCGCCATCAGCGCCGAGAACAGCATGGTCAGCACCAGGGTGACGGCGAACTGGCGGTAGATGGCGCCCACCGAACCGCCGAAGAATGCCATCGGGATGAACACCGCGCAGAGCACCAGGGTGATGCCGATGATGGCGCCGATGATCTGATCCATCGCCTTGCGCGTGGCATCCCGTGGCGAGAGCCCTTCCTCGCTCATGATCCGTTCGACGTTCTCGACCACGACGATGGCATCGTCCACGACGATACCGATGGCCAGCACCATGGCGAACAGGGTCAGCACGTTCACCGAGTAGCCGAGCAGGTAGAGCCCGGTCAGCGCGCCGATCAGCGCCACCGGCACCACCACCGCGGGAATCATGGTGGCGCGCAGGTTGCCGAGGAACAGCCACATCACCAGGAACACCAGCAGCATGGCTTCGAACAGGGTGTGCACCACTTCGGTGATGGAGATGTCGACGAAGCGCGAGGTGTCGTAGGGCACGTCCCAGGCCACGCCCTTGGGGAAGTAGCGCTCGAGTTCGGCCATCCGCGCCTTGACCGCCTTGGCCACTTCCAGGGCGTTGCCGTCGGGGGCGACGCGCACGGCGATGGCCGCCGTCGGCTTGCCGTCGAGGCGGGCGAAAATGTCGTAGCTCTGCGCACCCAACTCGACCCGGGCGATGTCCTTGACCTTGACCGTGGAGCCGTCGGGCTGGGTCTTGACCAGGATTTCGCCGAACTCCTCGGGGGTGGTCAGGCGGCTGCGGGCGACGATCACCGCGTTGAGTTCCTGCCCCGGCGCCGCCGGGTTCTGGCCGATCTCGCCGGTGGCGAGCTGGATGTTCTGCGCCCGCACGGACTTCGCCACGTCGCCCGGGGAGATGTTGTAGGCATGCAGCTTGGCCGGGTTGAGCCAGATGCGCATCGAGTACTCGGTGCCAAACAGGATCGCCTCGCCGACGCCCTTGACGCGGCGCACCTGCTCCAGCACCGAGGCCGCGGCATAGCTGCCGAGGTCGATGGCGTCGCGGCTGCCGTCGGGGGAGTGCAGCACGACGAACATCAGGTAGTTGCGCTGCGGCTTGGTCACCGGCACGCCGAGACGCCGCACGTCGTCCGGCAGACGCGCCTCGACCCGCTTGAAGCGGTTCTGCGCTTCCACCGAGGCGACGTCCACGTTGGTACCGGCCTCGAAGGTGAGGGTCAGGGTGCCGACGCCGAGTTCCGACGAGGACTCCATGTAGAGCAGGTGCTCGATGCCGTTCATTTCCTGCTCGATCAGGGCGGTCACCGTCTCTTCGATCACCTCGGCGGAGGCGCCGGGATAGGTGATGTTGAAGGCGATGGCCGGCTGCGCCACCTGGGGATACTGCGACACCGGCAGCTTCTTGAGCGAGAGGCCGCCGGCCAGCAGGATCACCAGGGCGATCACCCAGGCGAAGACCGGTCGGTCGATGAAGAATTTGGCGAGCATGTCAGTTGGCCTTCTTTTCCGTCACGGCGCCGGTTGCGGGGGCGGCGGGCTCGGCGGGTTTGGCCGCGGGAGCGGGGGCCGCAGGCTTGTCGGTCGCCGCGGAGGCAGCAGGTGCAGCAGCCTTGTCCGTCGGCGCCGCCATAGCCGCCTGGGCCTGGGCCGCGGCGGCCGGGTTCCACGGCACGGCCTTCACCGGCGAACCGGGGCGGGCTTTCTGCAGGCCGTTCACGATCACCTGCTCACCGCCTTTCAAACCATCGGCGATGATCCAGTCGCCGCCGCTCATGCCGCCGGTTTTCACCGGGCGCGGCGCGGCCTTGCCTTCGGCGTCCACCACCATCACGAACTGGCCCTGGGGGTTGGCCTGCACCGCGCGCTGCGGCACGCGGATGACGTTGTCGGCTTCGGCCTCGGGGAAGCGGACGCGGACGAACATACCCGGCAACAGCTCGCGCTTGGGATTGGGGAATTCGGCGCGCAGGTTGAGGGCGCCGGTGTTGGGGTCCACCGCCAGGTCGGTGAACAGCAGCTTGCCGCTCTGGGCATAGATGCTGCCGTCTTCCAGCAGCAACTCGACCTTGACGCTTTCGCTCTTCTTCAAGGCCCCCTTGCCGATGCCCTGGCGCAGGCGCAGCAGTTCGCTGGTGCTCTGGGTGAAGTTCACGTAGAGCGGATCGAGTTGCTCGATGGTCGCCAGGTGGGTGGCGTCGGCCTTGCCCACCAGGGCGCCTTCGGTCACCAGAGCGCGGCCGATGCGGCCGGAGATGGGCGCCTGGACGCGGGCGTTTTCCAGGTCGAGCTGGGCCTTGGCGAGGGCCGCCTCGGCCTGCTTCAACTTGGATTCGGCCAGGTCATATTCCTGCCGGCTGACGGCGCGCACTTCGAGCAAGGGCTTGTAGCGTTCCAGGTTCTGCTTGGCGACGGCGACGTCGGCCTTGGCCGAATCGGCATTGGCGCGGTAGGTGCGGTCGTCGAGCTGGAACAGCGGGGTGCCGGCCTTGACCTCGCCGCCTTCGACGAACAGGCGCTTCTCGACGATGGCCTCGACCCGGGCGCGAACCTGGGCGGAGCGGATCGCCTGGACGCGGCCCGGCAAGTCCTGGGTCAGGGTGGCTTTGCCGGGAGCGACGCCGATCACGTCCACTTCCGGCGGCGGCATCGCGCCAGGGCCACCGGGGGCACCGGGGCCCTTGGCATCACCGCCGCAGGCGGCCAGGGCGAGGGGAATCAGGCAGGCGAGCAGGGTGCGTTTCATGGGGTCTCTCCGGAGGTTTTTTGAGGCGCATAGGCGCGCAGGAAACAATCTACGATGCGCTCGACGCGGTCCGCTTCCAGCGCCGGGTCGAGGGGTGGGCCGCCGAACAGGCGATCGGTGCGTTCGCGGCCGAGCAGCATGCCGAGGAACATGTCGGCGGCGAAGGCCGGATCGTCTTCGCGTAGCTGACCCTTGGCCATCGCCGCACCGAGCACGGCGGCCAGGCGGACGATGACTTCACAGGGGCCGGCGGCGTAGTAGGCCGCTACCAATTCGGGGAAGCGCTGGGCCTCGCCCACCAGGGCGCGGCACATCGACAGGGACTCCTCGCCCAACGCCAGGTTGCGGGTGGCGCGGGAAAACACCACCAACTGCTGGCGCAGGCTGGCGCTGCTGGGGGCCAGGGACACCAGCAAGGTGTCGGCATTGGCGCGGGCGACCGCGGCAAACAGCTCCGGCTTGCTGGGAAAGTGGTTGTACAGGGTCTGCTTGGCGACCCCCGCGCGGGCGGCGATGCGCTCCATGCTGGCGCGATAGCCTTCCTCCATGAAGGCGGCGCGGGCGGCCTGGAGGATGCGCTGGCGGATATCGGCGCTGGGAACTTCGGGGACGACGGACATGAGGGGCTCTTCTGAAACTAGACTAGACCGTCCAGTCTAATTACCCCAAAGGCAAAGATCAACCGCGCTGGTTGGGTGGTTGAATTCTTTTGCAGCAAAAAAAACGGGCAGCCGAAGCTGCCCGTTTCTCTTGATGCTTGCCTGGACTCAGTGGCCGCGCTTGCGCAGTCGCTGAATCGCCGCCAGTTGGGCGACGGCTTCGGCCAGTTCGGCCTGGGCCTTGGCGTAGTCGAACTCGGAGCCACGATTGGCCATGGCTTCCTCGGCCTTCTGCTTGGCGTCGGCGGCCTTGGCTTCGTCCAGGTCGGCACCGCGAATGGCGGTGTCGGCCAGCACGGTAATGCGGCCCGGTTGCACTTCAAGCAGCCCGCCGGCGACGAAGATCAACTCTTCGGCTTCCTGCTGCGGCAGCTTGAGGCGCACGGCGCCCGGCTTGATGCGGGTCATCAGCGGCATGTGGCCGGGCAGGATGCCCAACTCGCCCGCTTCACCCGGCAGGGCGACGAACTCCACCAAGCCGGAGAAGATGGACTCTTCAGCACTGACGACATCTACATGAACGGTCATCGACATACTTTACTCCTTTGAGTCGAGAGTTTTGAGTCGAGAGTCGAGCGCAAAACGCATGGCTCCCGACTCTCGGCTCTCGGCCAAATTACTGCAGCGTCTTGGCCTTCTCGACAGCTTCTTCGATGCCGCCGACCATGTAGAACGCCTGCTCGGGCAGGTGATCGTACTCGCCGTCACAAATGGCCTTGAAGCCCTTGATGGTGTCGGCCAGGGGAACGATCTTGCCGGGGGAGCCGGTGAACACTTCCGCCACGTTGAAAGGCTGAGACAGGAAACGCTGAATCTTGCGAGCGCGGGTGACGGACAGCTTGTCTTCGGGAGCCAGTTCGTCCATGCCGAGAATCGCGATGATGTCGCGCAGTTCCTTGTAGCGCTGCAGGGTGGATTGCACCTTGCGGGCCACGCTGTAGTGCTCTTCGCCCACGACCAGCGGATCCAGCTGACGGGAGGTGGAATCCAGGGGATCCACGGCCGGGTAGATACCCAGCGCGGCGATGTCGCGGGACAACACGACGGTCGCGTCCAAGTGCAGGAAGGTGGTGGCGGGGGAGGGGTCGGTCAAGTCATCCGCAGGCACGTACACGGCCTGGATGGAGGTGATCGAACCGACCTTGGTGGAGGTAATGCGCTCCTGCAGGCGGCCCATTTCGTCGGCCAGGGTGGGCTGGTAGCCCACGGCGGACGGCATACGGCCCAGCAGTGCGGACACTTCGGTACCGGCCAGGGTGTAGCGGTAGATGTTGTCCACGAACAGCAGGATGTCGCGGCCTTCGTCGCGGAACTTCTCGGCCATGGTCAGGCCGGTCAGCGCCACGCGCAGACGGTTGCCAGGGGGTTCGTTCATCTGACCGAACACCATGGCGACCTTGTCCAGCACCTTGGACTCTTCCATTTCGTGATAGAAGTCGTTGCCCTCACGGGTACGCTCACCCACGCCAGCGAACACGGAGTAACCACCGTAGGACTTGGCGATGTTGTTGATGAGTTCCATCATGTTCACGGTCTTGCCGACGCCGGCGCCGCCGAACAGGCCGATCTTGCCGCCCTTGGCGAACGGGCAGATCAGGTCGATCACCTTGATGCCGGTGGGCAGCAGTTCGACGGAGGGAGACAGTTCGTCGAACTTGGGGGCCTTGGCGTGAATCGGGCGAACCTCTTCGCACGGGATGGGACCGGCTTCGTCGATGGGACGACCCAGCACATCCATGATGCGGCCCAGGGTGCCGGTACCGACCGGCACGGAGATGGCCTTGCCGGTGCCCTTGACGCTCATGCCGCGGCGCAGGCCGTCGGAAGAGCCGAGGGCGATGGTGCGAACCACGCCGTCGCCGAGCTGTTGCTGTACTTCAAAGGTCAGGCCCGCCTCGGCGTTGCCAGAATTGGCTTCGTCGAGAACCAGGGCGTCATAGACCTTGGGCATGGCTTCGCGGGGGAACTTGATGTCCACCACGGCGCCGATGCACTGGACGATGTTTCCGTTGCTCATGGTTATTTCCTCAATGTAAATCCGTTAACCCGACGATCAACCGGCAATGGCCGCAGCGCCGCCGACGATTTCCGAGATTTCCTTGGTAATCGCAGCCTGACGCGCCTTGTTGTAGACCAGTTGCAGTTCCTTGATGACGTTGCCGGCGTTGTCGGTAGCAGCCTTCATGGCGACCATCCGGGCGCTTTGCTCGGAGGCCATGTTCTCGGCCACGCCCTGGTAGATCAGGGCTTCGACATAACGCACCAGCAATTCGTCGATCACCACCTGGGCATCGGGCTCGTAGAGGTAATCCCACGAGCCGCTCGGGGTGCCCAGGCGTTCGCCGGTCAGCGGCAACAACTGCTCGACCACCGGCTCCTGCTTCATGGTGTTGATGAAGCGGGTGTAGGCGATTTGCACGGAATCCAACTCACCGGCCTGGAAGGCGTCGATCATGACCTTGATCGGGCCGATCAGCTTTTCCAGGTGCGGGGTGTCGCCCAAATGCGTTGCATGGGACAGCACCTTGGTGCCCATACGCTGCATGAAGCCGAAACCCTTGTTGCCGATACAGGTGGCAACGATCTCCTTGGCACCGTCCTTTTCCCACTGGCGCATGTTGCTCACCAGCAGACGCAGGACGTTGGTGTTGAGACCGCCGCACAGACCCTTGTCGGTGGTCACCACAATCACGCCGACGCGTTTGGACGCGCCGGTTTCGCCACCCGCCTTGCCCAGGAAGGCGTGGCGGTAGTCGGTGATGTTGGCCTGCGAGAGGTTGGCCGCCAGTTGGCGGATTTTCTCGCTGTAGGGGCGGGCGGCACGCATCCGTTCCTGCGCTTTGCGCATTTTGGAGGCGGCCACCATCTCCATGGCCTTGGTGATTTTCCGGGTGTTCTGGACGCTCTTGATCTTGGTGCGGATTTCTTTTCCGACGGCCATGATCGTTCTCCTTAATTCAGGTTAATTAAGGATCAGGCCCAGGACTTCTTGAACTCGGTCAAAGCGGCCTTGAGGGCAGCTTCGGCATCCTTGTCCAGATCCTTGGTCGTCTCGATCTTGTTCACCAGGTCGGCGTGCTTCTGCTTCATGTACTGATGCAGGGCAGTTTCGAAAGCCAGGATCTTCGGCACATCCACGTCGTCCATGAAACCTTCATTGGAGGCGTAGAGGGTCACGGCCATGTCGGCAACGGACAGGGGCGCGTACTGGAGCTGCTTCATCAGCTCAGTCACGCGACGACCCCGTTCCAACTGCTTGCGGGTGGCTTCGTCCAGGTCGGAAGCGAACTGCGCGAAGGCAGCCAGTTCACGATACTGGGCCAGGGCCAGACGCACACCGCCGCCGAGCTTCTTGATGACCTTGGTCTGGGCAGCGCCACCGACGCGGGACACCGAGATACCGGCGTTCATGGCGGGACGGATACCGGCGTTGAACAGGTCGCTTTCCAGGAAGATCTGACCGTCGGTAATCGAAATCACGTTGGTCGGCACGAAGGCGGACACGTCGCCGGCCTGGGTTTCGATCACCGGCAGGGCGGTCAGCGAACCGGTCTTGCCCTTGACTTCACCATTGGTGCACTTTTCCACCCATTCTTCGGAAACGCGGGCTGCGCGCTCGAGCAGACGGGAGTGGATGTAGAACACGTCGCCGGGGTAGGCTTCACGGCCAGGAGGACGGCGCAGCAGCAGGGAGATTTGGCGATAGGCCCAGGCCTGCTTGGTCAGATCGTCATAAACGATCAGGGCGTCTTGACCGCGGTCGCGGAAGTACTCGCCCATGGTGCAACCAGCGTAGGGGGCGATGAACTGCATCGCGGCGGAGTCGGAAGCGGAAGCGGCGACGATGATGGTGTAACCCAGGGCACCGTGTTCTTCCAGCTTGCGCACCACGTTGGCGATGGTCGAAGCCTTCTGGCCGATAGCGACGTAGATACAGAAAACGCCCTGGCCCTTCTGGTTGATGATGGTGTCGACAGCGACGGCGGTCTTGCCGGTCTGACGGTCGCCAATGATCAGCTCGCGCTGGCCACGGCCGACGGGCACCATGGAGTCGATGGCCTTGAGGCCGGACTGCACGGGCTGGGACACGGACTTACGCCAGATCACGCCGGGCGCAACCTTTTCGACCTTGTCGGTCAGCTTGTTGTTCAGCGGGCCCTTGCCGTCGATGGGTTCACCGAGGGCATTGACGACGCGGCCCAGCAGCTCGGGGCCAACCGGCACTTCCAGAATGCGGCCCGTGCACTTGACGGTGTCGCCTTCGGAAATGTGTTCGTATTCGCCGAGCACCACGGCGCCGACGGAGTCACGTTCGAGGTTGAGCGCGAGACCGAAGGTGTTGCCGGGGAACTCCAGCATTTCGCCCTGCATCACGTCGGCCAGGCCATGCACGCGGACGATACCGTCCGTCACGGACACCACGGTACCCTCGTTACGGGCGGTGGCGGCCAGCTGCATGGTCTGGATCCGGCTCTTGATCAGGTCGCTGATTTCAGACGGATTGAGGTTCATGGAATTGCTCCTAGTTCTTTAGCGCGGTCGCCATCGCAGCAAGCTTGCCGCGGACGGAGGCGTCGATGACTTCATCGCCGACGGCGATGCGAACACCACCAATCAGCTCGGGCACGACACGGACGGTCGCCTGGATCTTGCAGTTGAACTTGCGTTCGAGATCGGCCACCAGGGCCTTTTGCGCGGCGGCGTCCATGGCGAAGGCGGATTCGACTTCGGCATCGCGGACACCTTCGTGGCCGTTCTTCAGTTCATTGAAGAGTTCGGCGATCTCGGGCAGTACCTGCAGGCGCTCGTTATCCGCCAGCACGCGGACAAAGTTTTGCTGCTCGGCCGAGATACCGTCACCAACCACGCCCACGAAGAGCGCGGTCAGTTGTTCGGGCTGCAGACGCGGATCGGTAATGCATTCCTGCATCTCCGCGGAGGCGGCCACAGCGGCCAGTCGAGCCAGTGAGCCGGACCAAGCCGGCAGGGAAGAACCCTTTGCCAGCTGGAAAGCGGCCTCGGCATAGGGACGCGCTAGGGTGACGTTTTCGGCCATGGCGGATTACAGCTCCGATTTGAGTTGGGTCAGCAGCTCGGCGTGGGCCTGGGCATTGATCTCCTTGCGGAGGATCTTTTCTGCACCAGCCACAGCTAGCTGAGCCACATGCTCACGCAGGGCTTCCTTGGCACGTTGTGCTGCGGTCGCCGCTTCGTTTTCGGCTGCTTCGCGAGCAGCGGAAACGATGCGGTTGGCTTCGGCGCGGGCCTCGTCGACGATCTGGGCGGCTTGCTTGTCGGCACCGGAGCGGAGCTCCGCGGCAGATTCGCGCGCCTTGCGCAGTTCGTCGGTCGCCTTCTTCTCGGCGTTGGCGAGGTCCGTCTTGGCCTTGTCCGCAGCCGCAAGCCCGTCAGCGATTTTTTTCGCGCGCTCGTCCAGTGCCTTCACGATGGGGGGCCACACGAACTTCATGGTGACCAGACCCAGCACGAAGAACACAACGAGCTGGGCAAACAGCGTTGCGTTCAGATTCACGGTTTTCGCTCCTTTAGAGGGCTAGGAGACGATTACTTGAGGATGAACGGGTTGGCGAAGGCGAACATCATCGCGATACCGACACCGATCAGGAAGGCGGCGTCGATCAGACCGGCCAGCAGGAACATCTTGGTCTGCAGGGCGTTCATCAGTTCGGGCTGGCGAGCGGATGCTTCGAGGTACTTGGAACCCATGATGCCGATACCGATACAGGCACCGATAGCACCCAGACCAATGATCAGACCAGCGGCCAGCGCGACAAAACCGAGAACGTGTTCCATGACTACTCCTTTGGGCAAAAAGTTAAGGTTAAAAACTAAGGACTAAGGTTGATGCGAAATCGGGAAAGCTTTAGTGACCTTCGTGGGCCTGGCCGATGTAGACCAGGGTCAGCATCATGAAGATGAAGGCCTGGAGCACGACGATCAGGATGTGGAAGATGGCCCACACGGAACCGGCCAGCACCTGGCCGACCCACAGGGCGGCACCGGTGGCTGTACCGGCCCACGCCGCGCCCATCAGGGCGATCAGCATGAACACCAGTTCGCCTGCGTACATGTTGCCGAACAACCGCATGCCGTGGGAGATGGTCTTGGCTGCGAATTCGATCAATTGCATGGCGAAATTGACGGGATACAACACCGGATGGCTGCCGAAGGGGGCAGTGAACAGCTCATGCACCCAGCCGCCAAAACCCTTGATCTTGACGTTGTAGTAGAGGCACAGCAGCAGCACGCCGATCGACATGCCGAGGGTGGCGTTCAGGTCGGCGGTGGGCACGACACGCAGGTAAGCGTGGTGGTCGCCGGTGATGGCTTGCCAGATGTTGGGCAGCACGTCGAGGGGCAGGAAGTCCATCGCGTTCATCAGGAACACCCAAACGAACACAGTCAGCGCCAGAGGCGCGACGAACTTGCGCGACTCTTCATCGTGAATGATGCCCTTGGCCTGGCTACCAACCATTTCGACCAGCATTTCCACCGCGCCCTGGAAGCGACCGGGGACACCGGAGCTGGCTTTGCGTGCGGCGAGCCACAGAATGAAAATGGTCAGCAGACCGAGGGAAACCGAATAGAACAACGTATCCAGGTTGATCACCGAAAAATCGATGATGTTGACCTGCTTGTGGCCGGTGCTGTTCAGGTGGGTCAGATGGTGGCCGATATATTCACCGGCGTTTGGCGCGTTTACCGCAGCGTCGTGCGCGGCGGCGACTTCTTCGTGGCTGGTTGTCATGGTCAAGTCTTCAGCAAGAATGCAAATAAATTCGCTTTCAACGCCGCGAACAAACCGACGAGCAGGGCAAGCCAATGCACGTCGTACCACCGTTGCGCGACGATCAGAATCCCGATCGTTGCAGCGACCTTGAGGAACTCTCCGGCCATAAAGGTCACTGCGTTGGCGCGGCCGCTGGCGGCCGCAATTCTCAGGCGGAGGACGAAGAGCAAATTGGGTACCAGGTAGGAGGCTCCGCCGATCAAGGCCGAGTACGCGCCACGCGCGCCAACCCACCATCCCGCCAATGCAGCTACGACTGCCACTATGGCCGACTGGAGTAGCAATGCCTTAAGCACGATCCCTCCACAGTCCGCCAGCCGGTTGTCCGGCCACGCCAAAAGCACGCGAATATATGGGCTTATCACCCCGAAGTCAATATTTCCGCAGTGCAACAAAGCAGTCTTATATCAGACACAGGATTGGTATTCAAGCTTTTTTCTGGGCTTTCGGCGACGTTGCTGGTGTGAAAAATGTCACATCGCCCCACCACCAAGAGGGCAAGGAATTGACAAATACGTCGAAGAACTTAAACATATCGCCATGAAATCCGAATACGCCCGCGAAATCCCCGACGTCTGGAAGAACATCTCCAAGGCATTTTCCGCCCTCGGCGACGAACAACGCCAGCGCATCCTGCTGACATTTTCGCGGGGCGAGCGGCTCAACGTCACTCAGATCGCCGAAGCCTCGACGCTGTCGCGACCAACGGTATCGCACCACCTAAAAATCCTGCGCGAGTCGGGCGTCCTCGCCAGCCGGAAGGAAGGCAAGGAGGTGTTCTTCTGGATCGACAAGGCCTTTCTGCAACAAGCCCTGGGGGCGGTGCTGGCCTATGTGGAAGACGAGATCTGAGCCCCCCCCAATAACAACATGAGCCACAAGACCACCCCATCGGAGACCGCATGTCCGGACAATTCAAACTGCTAAGCGAACGCCGCTTCCTGCCGCTGTTCGCCACCCAGTTCCTCGGCGCCTTCAACGACAACGTGCTGAAGAACGCGCTGGTGATCCTGATCGCCTTCCAGGGCGCGCGACTCACCAGCGCCGACCCGAAGCTGATGGTGAATGCCTGCGCCGGCATTTTCATCCTGCCCTTTTTCCTGTTCTCCGCCACCGCTGGCCAGCTGGCAGACAAGTACGAGAAGTCGCAGCTGATCCGCTTCGTCAAGGTGCTGGAGATCGCCATCATGCTGATCGCCGGCAGCGGCTTTCTGCTGCCCAGCCTGCCGCTGCTGCTGACCGGGCTGTTCCTGATGGGCATCCATTCCACCCTGTTCGGGCCGCTGAAGTACTCGATCCTGCCGCAGCACCTGCATGAGGACGAAATGATCGGCGGCAACGGTCTGATCGAGTCCGGCACCTTTCTCGCGATCCTGCTCGGCACCATCCTCGGCGGCAGCCTGATCGGCCTGGGCGACGCCGGGCCGGGCTACGCCGCTGGCGCCTGCCTGTCCATCGCGGTGCTCGGCTACCTGGCCAGCCGCAGCATCCCCCTCGCCCCGGCGCCGGAACCGGGCCTGCGGGTGAACTGGAACCCCCTGACCGAGACCTGGCGCAGCCTCAGATTCGCCAAGCAGAACCGCGCCGTCTTTCTCTCGATCCTCGGCATCTCCTGGTTCTGGTTCTACGGCGCGATGTTCCTGTCCCAGTTCCCCAGCTACGCCCGAGACAATCTGGGGGGCAGCGAGTCCGTGGTAACCCTGCTGCTGGCGATCTTCTCCATCGGCATCGGCCTCGGCTCCCTGCTCTGCGAGAAGCTATCCCACAAGCATGTGGAGCCGGGCATCGTGCCCCTGGGCTCGATCGGCCTCTCCCTCTTCGCCCTGGACCTCTGGTACGCCAGCCCCGCCGGCGGCGCCAACAACCACCTCAGCGTCGGCCAGTTCCTGGCCCAACCCGGCAGCCTGCGCATCCTTGCCGACCTGGTGCTGATCGGCGTCTTCGGCGGCTTCTACTGCGTGCCGCTGTACACCCTGATGCAGACCCGCTCGGAAGCCTCCCACCGCTCCCGGGTGATCGCCGCCAACAACATCGTCAATGCCCTGTTCATGGTGGTCGCCGCACTGCTAGCGATGGCCCTGCTGGCCGCCGGTTGCAGCGTGCCCCAGCTCTTCCTCGCCACCGCCCTGCTCAATGCCCTGGTGGCCGCCTACATCTACAGCGTCACCCCCGAATACCTGAACCGCTTCTTTGCCTGGCTGAGCGGCAAGCCCTGAGGACCAACCATGCCCAACCTCTTGAAGCCCCTGATCTACGCCCTGTTGCGCCTGCTGGCGCGGATCGCCTTCCGCATCGAATTCCGCAATCCCCACGGCACCCGCTTCGACGCGCAGAAGCTGGTGATCGTCGCCAATCACGAGTCCTTCCTCGATGGCCTGCTGCTGGGCCTGTTCCTACCGATCCGGCCGGTCTTCGTGGTAAACACCATCATCGCCAAGGAGCCCCTGGTCAGCCTGGTGCTGCGCCTGGTGGATCATCTGACCATCGAGCCGGCCAACCCGATGGCGATGAAGACCCTGCTCAAGCTGGTGGACTCGGGCCGGCCGGTGGTGATCTTTCCCGAGGGCCGCCTCACGGTCACCGGCGCCATGATGAAAATCTACGAGGGCCCCGCCTTTATCGCCGCCAAGACCGGCGCCACCCTGGTCCCGGTGCGCCTCGATGGCCCGGCCCGGAGCTACTTCTCGCGGCTCACTGGCGAGCATCCGCGCTACCTGTTTCCCAAGGTGGTGATCTCGGTGCAGCCCGCCACCACGCTG
>DATDMT010000010.1:0-39539 GCA_036518635.1 Rhodocyclaceae bacterium
TTGACGCGGCCGGACTGCAGGTCGGACATATGCACGTCCACGCTGGCGAAGCCGGCGCGGTCGAAGGCGGCGGCCATTTCGACTTGGCCGTTCACACCCTGCTCACGCAGGATGGCCATGCGCGGTTTGGCGCCGCTGGCGACGAAAGGTGCCGCCGGGGTGTAGCTCAGATTCACCGACAGGCCCGGGTTGGCCTCGTCCAGCAGGGCGTCGAATTCTTCCTGGGCGCAGACGGGGTCGTCGCGCAGCTTGGCGATCTGGTAGCTAACCTCGCTCCAGGTCCGTTGCAGTTCGGCGCGCTTGGCGGAGAAGGCCCGCTTGGCGTTGCGCCAGACGCGCACTTCGTCGGCGTCGTTGGTGTTGCCGATCAGGTGGCTGCACTTGCCCAGGCCGGCGTCGCGCAGGGCCTGCATCACTTCACTGCGTTCGCTGCGGCGAATCTGCAGCACGGCGCCCAGCTCCTCGTTGAACAGGGCGGCGATCAGCTTGTCCTGCAGTCGGCCGGCGATCACCTGGGGGCGGCGCTCCATGCCGTCCACATCGTTCATCAGCTCGTCGTAGCAGAGGGCGTCCAGATTCAGCGAGACGCCGACGCGGGAGGCGAAGGCCATTTCGCAGACGGTGGCGAACAGGCCGCCGTCGGAGCGGTCGTGGTAGGCCAGCAGCTTGCCGCCTCGGGCCAGCTGCTGCACGGCGTCGTAGAAGGCCTTGAGCAGTTCGGGCGCCACGTCGGGGGCGGCATCACCGAGGTACTGGCCGTCGCCGAAGGCCTGGGCCAGGGCCGAGCCGCCCATGCGGTTGCGGCCTTCGCCGAGGTCGATCAACAGCAATTCGGTTTCGCCCACGTCCTTGTCGGCCCGCAGTTGCGGTGTCAGGGTGCGGCGCACATCGGCGCAGGGGGCGAAGGCGGTGACGATCAACGACAGGGGCGCGGCCACCTGCTTGGCCTTGCCTTCATCGTCCCAGCGGGTGCGCATCGACAGGGAATCCTTGCCCACCGGGATGCTGACGCCGAGGGACGGACAGAATTCGATGCCGACCGCCTTGACCGTGTCGAACAGGGCGGCGTCCTCGGCGGCGGTGCCGGCGGCGGCCATCCAGTTGGCGGAGAGTTTGATCCGGCCGATCTCGCCGATGTCGGCGGCGGCGATGTTGGTGATCGCCTCGCCCACCGCCATGCGGCCCGAGGCCGGGGCGCTGAGCAGGGCCAGCGGCGTACGCTCGCCCATGGCGAAGCATTCGCCGAGATAGGTGTCGTAGCCCATGGCGGTGACGGCCACGTCGGCCACCGGCACCTGCCAGGGGCCAACCATCTGGTCGCGGGCGGTGAAGCCGCCGACGGTGCGGTCGCCGATGGTAATCAGGAAATTCTTCGAGGCCACGGCCGGCAGGCGCAGCACGCGCAGCGCAGCTTCCTGCATGTCCACGCCGCCGCTGGCGAAGGGCACGGCGGGGGGCGTTTGGCGCTTGCCGTCGCGGTGCATCCGCGGCGGCTTGCCGAGCAGCACTTCCATCGGCATATCCACCGGCTTGTTGCCGAAATGGTCGTCTTTCACTTCCAGGTGATCGTCGTCGGTAGCGACGCCGAGCACGGCGTAGGGGCAGCGCTCCCGCTCGCACAGTGCGCGGAAGGTGTCCAGGCTCTCGGGGGCGATGGCCAGCACGTAGCGCTCCTGGGCCTCGTTGGACCAGATTTCGCGCGGCGACATGCCCGGCTCTTCGCTGGGCACGGCGCGCAGATCGAACTTGGCGCCGCAACCGGCGTCGTGGGCCAGCTCGGGCATCGCGTTGGAAATGCCGCCGGCACCGACGTCGTGGATGGCGAGGACGGGATTCGCATCGCCCATCTGCCAGCAGCGGTCGATCACTTCCTGGGCGCGGCGCTGGATTTCCGGATTGCCGCGCTGGACCGAGGCGAAGTCCAGGTCGGCGGTGTTGCTGCCGGTGGCCATCGACGAGGCGGCGCCGCCCCCGAGGCCGATCAGCATGCCGGGGCCGCCTAGCTGGATCAGCAGGGTGCCGGCGGGGAACTTGTGTTTGAAGGCGTGGCGCTCGGCGATGTTGCCGACGCCGCCGGCGATCATGATGGGCTTGTGATAGCCGCGCATCTCGCCGCCGAATTCCTGCTCGAAGGTGCGGAAGTAGCCGGCCAGATTGGGACGGCCGAATTCGTTGTTGAAGGCCGCGGCGCCCAGGGGGCCTTCGATCATGATGTCCAGGGCCGAGGCGATGCGGTCGGGCTTGCCGTAGCCGGATTCCCAGGGCTGCTCATAGCCGGGAATCTTCAGGTCGGAAACGGTGAAGCCGCAGAGGCCGGCCTTGGGCTTGGAGCCGCGGCCGGTGGCGCCCTCGTCGCGGATTTCGCCGCCGGAGCCGGTGGAGGCGCCGGGGAAGGGAGAGATCGCGGTCGGGTGGTTGTGGGTCTCGACCTTGGCCAGGATGTGGGTGGTCTCCTCGGCGTAGGCGTAGCCGCCGTCGGCACGAGGATAGAAGCGCTGAATCGCGGCCCCCTCGATCACCGAGGCGTTGTCGGAATAGGCCACCACCGTGCCTTCCGGATGGGCCCGGTGGGTCTCGCGGATCATGCCGAAGAGGGACAGGGGCTGCTGCTCACCATCCACGGTCCAGGAGGCGTTGAAAATCTTGTGGCGGCAGTGCTCGGAATTGGCCTGGGCGAACATCATCAGTTCGACGTCGGTCGGGTTGCGGCCCAGCTTGCCGAAGTTCTCCACCAGGTAGTCGATCTCGTCTTCCGACAGGGCCAGGCCCAGCTCGCCGTTGGCCTTGACCAGGGCGGCGCGGCCGCCGCCGAGGATGTCCACGCTGGACAGGGGCTGCGGCTCGACGTGGCGGAACAGGCTGGCGGCGTCATCCAGGGCGGCCAGCACCGACTCGGTCATCCGATCATGGAGCTTGGCCGCCAGGGCGCTGCGGTCCAGGTTCTTGCCGCTGGCCTGGAAGGCAATACCACGCTCGATGCGGACGACAGAAGCAAAGCCGCAGTTACGGGCGATGTCCGTCGCCTTGGAGGACCAAGGGGAGATGGTACCGAGGCGCGGCGTGACCAGCAGCAGCTCGCCCCCCGGGGCCGGCGGTAGCTGGCCGGGGATGCCCAGCAAATCCTTCAGCCGCTGTTCCTCGTCGCCACTGAGGGGCGCCGTCACTTCCACGAAATACCAGTACTCGGCGGCCAGACCGGAGAGGCCGGGGACGGCGGCACGGACCTGCTCGTTGAGACGGGACAGACGGGAAGCGGAAAAAGCGGCAACGCCGCGCAGCTTGAGGATATCGGCCATGATGATCGGGGAAGGATGGGCGGCGCGGCGCCGGAACAATCAGGGCCGAGATTATACCCTCGCCCCCTGCCCCGGCCCGGCTCTGCGAGGGAGTGCCGGAGAGCTATCGAACGGCGGTGCTTCAACTATGCTCGATAGGTAGCTCCGGCCATCGCTCCGACTCGTGGGAGACCCGCCATGCACCTCGACCCCATTGCCACCACGCCGTCCGCCTACCCCTACCCGCTGCTGATCAAGCAATTGCTGCACACCCCGCTGGCGACGGCGGCGGACCAGGAAATCGTCTACCGGGACCGCTGTCGCCACAGCTACCGCGAGTTCCGCCGGCGCATCGGCCGGCTGGCCTCAGTGCTGAGCCGCCTGGGCATTGCCCCTGGCCAGACCGTGGCGATGATGGACTGGGACAGCCACCGCTACCTGGAAGCCTTTTTCGCCATCCCGATGATGGGCGCCGTGCTGCAGACGGTGAATGTGCGCCTGGCCCCGGAGCAGATTCTGTATACCCTGAACCATGCGCGGGCCGACGCGATTCTCGTCAATGCCGAGTTCCTTCCTATCCTGGCCGGCATCCGCGGGCAGTTGGAAACAGTCCGGCAATTCATTCTGATCGACGACGAGGGCTCCGGTGCCGAGGGCGACATCCCCTTTGCCGGCGAATACGAAGCGCTGCTGGCCGCGGTGGATCCCGGCTTCGACTTCCCCGACTTCGACGAAAACGCCCGTGCCACAACCTTCTACACCACAGGTACCACGGGCCTGCCCAAAGGTGTCTATTTCAGCCACCGGCAAATCGTGCTGCACACGCTGGCCGTCGCCCTCGCCTATACCGCCGCCCCGGCGGCCGGGCGCCTGCACCGGGGCGACGTGTACATGCCGATCACGCCGATGTTCCATGTCCATGCCTGGGGCATTCCCTACATTGCCACGCTGCTCGGGGTGAAGCAGGTTTATCCCGGGCGCTATGCGCCGGAAACCCTGTTGCAATACATCGTCGCCGAAGGGGTGACTTTCTCCCACTGCGTGCCGACGCTGCTGCACATGCTCCTCTCCTGCCCCGCCGGCAAGGACGTGGACCTGTCCCACTGGAAGGTGGTGATCGGCGGCGCCGCCTTCCCCCAGGGCCTCGCCACCCAGGCCCTGGCGCGGGGGGTCGACGCCTTCGCGGGCTATGGCATGTCGGAAACCGGCCCGCACCTCACCGTCGCCAAGGTTCCCGCCGACCCCGACCCGGAAGTGCAGGCCACCGCACGGATCAAGACCGGGCAGCCGATTCCGCTGCTGGAGTTGCGCGCGGTGGACGGGGACGGCCGGGACGTGCCCCGCGACGGCCGCAGCACCGGCGAAGTGCTGGTGCGGGCGCCCTGGTGCACTCAGGGCTATCTGCACAACCCGCCGACCTCTGAAGAACTCTGGGCCGGCGGCTACCTGCATACCGGCGATATCGGCGTGATCGACCCGGCTGGCACGCTGACCATTACCGACCGGATGAAGGACGTCATCAAGAGCGGCGGCGAATGGGTTTCCTCCTTGGCGCTGGAGAGCATCGTCTCTCGCCATCCGGCGGTAAGCGAAGTGGCAGTGATCGGCATCAAGGACGACAAATGGAGCGAACGCCCCCTCGCGCTGGTGGTGCTCAAGGACGGCCAGCAGGCCGGCGCCGGGGAAATCTGCGCCCTGGTGGAACAGGCCGCGGCGGCCGGCGAAATTTCCCGCTATGCCGTCCCGAAGCGGGTGGATTTCGTCGCCGCCCTGCCCCGCACCAGCGTCGGCAAGCTGAACAAGAAGGCGATGCGGGAAAAGTTTGGCTGAGCGCCGGCCGATCAGGTCTTGAAGCGCCCCACCAGGCCATGCAGCCGCTCGGCCAGGAGGCGCAACTGGCCGGCATCGCGCGCCGATTCATCGACGGCGCCCTTGTTCTCCTCGGCCATCCGCGCCACCCGCTCGACGTTGCGCGCCACTTCGACGCTGGCGGCGCTTTCTTCGCGGATGGCGGCGGCGATCTCGTCCACCCGGCCGCTGGCCTTGCCGGTGCCGACGCGGATTTCGGCCAGGGAGTCGGCCGCCGTCTGGGCCAGGACCACCGCCTCGGCCAGGCGTTCGCCGCTGGCGCGCATGCCGACGACTGCGGCGTCGGTGTCGCCCTGGATGGCGTCGATCATGGTGGAGATGTCCACGGTGGCGGCGCCGGTGCGCTCGGCCAGCTTGCGCACCTCGTCGGCCACCACGGCGAAGCCGCGGCCCTGCTCACCGGCCCGCGCCGCTTCGATGGCGGCGTTCAAGGCCAGCAGGTTGGTCTGGTCGGCGATCTCGCGGATCACGCTGAGGATGCTGCCGATCTCCCGCGAGCGGGCGCCGAGGCCTTCGACCCGTTGCGAGCTTTCGCCCAGGGCCGAGCCGAGGGATTCGATCTGCGCCGCCACCTGCTGCACGACGCCGGCACCGTTCTCCGCCAGCAGGCCGGCCTGCTTCGCGTCGTCCAGGGTTTCCCGGGCGTGTTCGGACACCTGGGCCATGGTGCCGGTGATCTGTTCCACCGCCGCCGCGGTGGAGATGGACAGTTCGCTCTGGGCATTGGAGCCGGTGCTGACCTTCTCGCTGGCAGCGGTGAGCGACAAGGCCATGTCGTTCACCTGAGCCACCACAGTGCGGGTCTCGCCGATGATCTCGCGCAGCTTGTCGGCGAAGCGGTTGAAGTCCGCCGAGGTCTGGCCGATTTCGTCGCGGGTCGTGGCCTCCAGCCTTACCGTCAGGTCGCCCTGACCGGTGGCCAGGGCCGCCATGGTGTTGCGCAGGCGATCAAGCTGGCCGAGCTTGCGCATCAGCAGCGAGACCGCCAGCAGGGAAACGACGGTCATGCCGCAGAACAGGGCGATGTAGCCGAGCATCTGGACGAACTTGATGCGGGCGCTGCCACGCGCATCTTCGTTGCCGACCACGGAATAGGCCTCGGAAATGGTCAGCAGGGTATTCACCGCTGCGGTCGCCTTGTCCATCCATTCGGCGCCGCCCAGGCTGTAGTGGCGCCCCGGGGCGGCATCGGCCTGGCTCTCGGCCTCCAGGTAGATTTGCTTGCGCAGCGCTTGGTAGTCGCCGAGGAATTGCCGCTCCATGACGGCGACGGCCTCGCGGATGCGCGGGTCGGTGCCCGTCACCTGGGCCATGAAGCGCACGTCGTCGAGATTGGCGTCGACGATCTGGCGGTAGGTGCGTAGCCGCTGCAGGATTTCGGCGGAAGCCGGGGCGTTGCTGTTGATCAGGGTGGCGACGGTGGCCCGCTCCAGGCCGGCGTATTCGGAGGCCAGCCAGATGCTGTGCTTGGCGGTGAGGTTGGGATAGGTGATGCGCGCCGGGAAGGCGTTGCCGCCGAAGGTGGCCACCCGCATCCGTGAGGCGGCATTGATGAAGCCGGTCATCGCCTGCAGCCATTGCGCTGGGGCGATGTCGCGCTCGGCCTTGAGCAGACTGGCGTCCACCTGCTTGCGGGCGACGACGATGGCCTGATAAGCCTCGATGGCCTTGCCGCGGGCGGCCGGCTCCCCTTCCTGGACCAGGCCGCGCTGCTCCAGCTCCTCGGCCAGCACCAGGGCCTTTTGCCACAGCGCATCGCCCTTCTCGCGCAGACCGGCGATGCGCTGGCGCGCGGCATCGTTGGCCGGGGCGTTGAGGGACAACAGGCTGGCGGTGACGCCCCGCTCCAGGGCATGAGTGCCGGCGGCGGCGATGATGTCGTCGGCCAGGGCATTGGCCTGGACGGTGGCGCTCAGGGTGTTGTAGCTGCGCCAGCTATCCCAGGCGTAGTAGCCGGCGATCCACAGCAGCAGGGCCGGCGCCCCGAGCGACAGGAGAATGATGAAGCGAAAGCTGAGGTTGTTGATCCGTCCGAACATCGCGCCCCCTTGGCGAACCAGCCCGGGTGCACCCAAGGGCTGGCAATGCAATTAACCAGGCAGGCGATCTGCGGGCTGAAGGTAGCCCGGGCCCCTCCCCGATCCTTTTTGCATGGAGTCTATGGTCACTCTGTATGACGGGGCAATCCGCCAAAAGGAGTAGTGACGGGGATGGTTACAGCAAGGGCCGGCAGTCGCTCACTGCCGGTAGCTGATGCGGTAGATCGCCCCGGCCTGATCGTCGGAGACCAGCAGGGAGCCGTCTGGCAGCACCAGCAGGTCGGCCGGCCGACCCCAGGCGGACTCGCCCTGCAGCCAGCCGCTGGCGAAGGGCTCGTAGGCCACCACCCGATTGCCTTTAAGGCGGGCCAGGGTGATGCGGTAGCCGCTCTTCTTCGAGCGGTTCCAGGAGCCATGCTCGGCGATGAAAATCTGTCCCTGGTAGGCCTTGGGAAATTGCTTGCCGGTGTAGAAGCGCAGCCCCAGGGCGGCGACGTGGGCGCCGAGCTTCCGGGCCGGCGGCGTGTAGCGGGCGCAGATGCCGGGGCTACCGTACTCCGGATCGGGTAGGTCGCCGCCGTGGCAATAGGGATAGCCGAAATGCAGCCCGGGCTTGGGCGCGCGGTTCAGTTCGTCGGGGGGAATGTCGTCACCCAACTCATCGCGGCCGTTGTCGGTGAACCACAGCTCATCGTGGCCGGGGCGCCAGGCCAGGCCCACCGGATTGCGCACGCCGCGGGCGAAGACTTCGCTGCCGCTGCCGTCCGGGTTCATGCGCAGAATCACCGCGTAGCCGTCCTCCGGTACGCAGATGTTGCAAGGCGCGCCGATCGGCACATAGAGCTTGCCGTCGGGGCCGAAGGCCAGATAGCGGGCGCCGTGGTGGCCCTCCTTCGGCAACTGGTCGGTGACCACGGTCGGCGCCGGCGGATGATCGGGCTGCTGGTCGATGGCGTTGAAACGCAGGATGCGACTGACCGCCGAGACGTAGAGGCTGCCGTCGCGATAGGCCAGCCCGGCGGGCATGTTGAGGCCATCGGCGATGCGGTAGCTGCCGGTGGCGCGATAGTTCTCGTCGTAGCGAACGGCATTGACCTGACCGGCGCGCATCGAGCCGACATAGACCAGGTGGTCGCCGCCGAGCACCATCGCCCGCGGATTGCTCAGCTTGGCCCAGAGCTCGATGTGGAAGCCCGGCGGCAGGCTAATCCGATCCAGGGGCGAGTCCATTGCCGACGCCGGCGATACGGCAACCCACAGCGCGAGGATCAGGGCGAAGCGCAGTTGCATGGGGCATCCCTCGTACAATGACTCGACCAATTCCGGCCACCCAGGAGTCACCAGTGAGCAGCCACAGCTACGACGTCAGTATTGCCGATTTTCAGACCAAGGTTGTCGAGGCTTCGTTCCATGCCCCGGTACTGGTGGATTTCTGGGCGCCCTGGTGCGAGCCCTGCAAGGTGCTGAAGCCGATGCTGGAAAAACTAGCCGAGGAATATGCCGGCAAGTTCATCCTGGCCAAGATCAACTCCGATGAAAATCCCGAACTGGCTGCCGAGTTCGGCGTGCGCAGCATCCCGGCGGTGAAGGCGGTGGTGCAGGGGCAGTTGGTGGATGAGTTCAACGGCGCCCTGCCCGAAGCGCAGTTGCGCGCCTTCATCGACAGCCTGCAGCCCTCCCCCGCCGAGCCGCTGCGCGAACAGGCTGCCGCCGCCCGGGCCGCCGGCGAGCTGGTGGTCGCCCGCGCCCTGCTGAGCCAGGCGGTGGCCCTCGACGGCAAGAGCGACGCCGCCTACCTGGATCTGGCCGAGGTCTGCCTCGACCTGCACGAAACCGACGATGCGACGGCCATCCTGCAGGCGATTGCCGGCCGTGCCGAACAGCCGGAGATCAAATCCCGCGTCGAGGCCCTGCAGGCCCGCCTGGCGCTGGAAGCCGCAGTGCCAGACGACGGTGTCGACCTGGCCACCCTGGAAGCCCGGGTGACGGCAGACGGCGACAATCTGCAAAGCCGCTTCGAACTGGCCCAGGCTCTGGCGGCGCGCCGCCAGTACCGGCCGGCGCTGGACCAACTGTTGGAAATCATTCGCCGCGAACGCAAGTGGAACGAGGACGCTGCGCGGCTGCAGATGCTGACCCTGTTCAACCTGCTGGCCGCCGATCCGACCGGGAATGCCCTGGCCCGCGAATACCGCACCGCCCTTGCACGGACGCTGAACTGCTAAATACCCGGCCAACCTGGCGGTAATCCGCGCCTTGCCCGGGGCGGAATTGCGCGACGATCCCACCATCGTCCGCAGGAAATCCGATCATGGGCCTCCGCCAGTTTCACCATTTCATCCGCCTCGCAGGCGTCGCCGGCATCGCCGCAGCCCTGCTGCTGGGCGCACCGGCCGAGGCCGCCAGCGCCAAGAAGGCCAAGCGGCCCCACACAGCGGCCAAGGCGCCGCACAAGAAGGCCGCCGCCCGCCCCGTGGCCCGCAAGCCGGGCAAGCCCGCCCAGGCTCACGCGCCGCTGCGGCACCGCGCCGTCGGCGCCAAGCCCCGCCATCCTGTGATCAAGGCCAAGGCCCACGCCGCGGCGCCGATCCGCAACCATCGCGCCTCCCCGGCAAAGCTGCGGGCCACCCAGGCAAAAGCACGCAAGCCCATCCCCGCCCCGCAGGCCAAGGCTCGCCCAGCAACGCAGCAGCGGCTCCATGCCCGCACCCCGATCAAACCGCCGAGGCCCCAGGCCGCCGCTGCGCCGCGCCGGCCCATCGCCGCACCGTCGCCGGCGGTGATCCGCGCCAAGTATGCGGCCGCGGCATCCAAGCCCGCGCCGCGCCCCGTTGCCAACCTGGCCGCCGCACCTCGCACCGTGCCACTGGCGACTGATGGTGCGCCAGCCCCACGCCGTCCCAGCGCCAAGGAAATCGAAGTCCTTACCGGAGAAAAAGTCGCCACCACCGTCTGCCGCCGCGACGGCAAGCTCTATCTGGTGGCGAGCTGCGACGGCTGATCCAAGGATTGACCGGGCCACGGAATCGCGGCTCCGGAAAACAAAAAGCCCGTCGGCGAACCGACGGGCTTTTTTTGTTTGGTGGAGGTACGCGGGATCGAACCGCGGACCTCTTGCATGCCATGCAAGCGCTCTCCCAGCTGAGCTATACCCCCCGAACAAGAGGTGCGCATTGTAGATGGCAGATCGAGTTTTGTAAACCCCTTTTTGGAAAAAAGCGTCAAAGAACTTTGTGCGGATTCATCAGGCCGCGCGGATCCAGAGCCTGCTTCACGGCGCGCATCAGGTCCAGTTCGACGGCGCTCTTGTAGCGGCGGATTTCCTCCCGCTTGAGCTGGCCCAGGCCGTGCTCGGCGGAGATGGAACCACCCAGCTCATCCACCAGATCGTGGACGATGCGGTTCACCGCAACGCTGCCGGCGATAAAGGCGCCGTTGTCGCCGAGGGGCATGGAAGGGTTGTAGTGCAGGTTGCCGTCGCCGATGTGGCCAAAGCAGACGATGCGCACGCCCGGGTAGGCGGCGCTCAATGCGACATCGGCGCGGGCAACGAATTCGGCGATGCGCGAGACCGGCACGGCGATGTCGTGCTTGATGGAAAAGCCATCAATGCGCTGGGCTTCGGAGATGTTCTCGCGCAGAGCCCAGAGGGCCGCCACCTGGGTTTCGTTGGCGGCGATCACGGCATCCTGCACCTCGCCCGCCTCGGCCGCCGTGACGAGTACCGCAGCCAAGGTGTCAGCTAGGGGCGTCAGCAGAGTGTCGGAGAGTTCCAGCAGCACTTGCCAGGCCGGCCGAGCTGCCAAAGGATCGCGGCTGCCAGGGATATGCGCCAGCACCAGATCGAGGGCCGGGCGGCCGACGATCTCGAAGGCCGTAACCCGGTCGCCGGTCTCGCGCCGCAAGCGGCTCAGGAGAGCCACGGCGGCGGCCGGATCGGGCACCGCCGCCCAGGCGGTGGCGCTGGCCCGCGGCAGTGGGAAGAGTTTGACCACGGCGGCGGTAATCAGGCCCAGAGTGCCTTCTGCGCCGATGAAGAGCTGCTTCAGGTCGTAGCCGGTGTTGTCCTTGCGCAGGCCGCGCAGGCCGCTCCAGATCCGGCCGTCGGGCAGTACCGCCTCGATGCCCAGCACCAGTTCCCGGGCGTTGCCATAGCGCAGCACCTGCACGCCGCCGGCGTTGGTGGAGAGGTTACCGCCCAGGGTGGCGCTGCCTTCGGACGCGATCGACAGCGGGAACAGCCGCCCTGCTTCACGCGCCGCGGCCTGCACCGCATGCAGGGTGCAGCCGGCTTCGGCGATCAGGGTGTTGTTGTCGGCATCGACGGCGCGGATGCGGTTGAGCCGGGTCAGCGAGACCACGACTTCGCCGCCAGTGGGCGTCGCCCCGCCGCAGAGGCCAGTGTTGCCGCCCTGGGGGACGATGGCGGCGCCAGCCGCTGCACAGAGCCGCACCACGGCGGCCACTTCCTCGCTGCTGCCGGGGCGCACCACGCAGCGCGCAGCGCCCTGGTAGCGGCCGCGCCAGTCCTGGCAATACGGCGCGACGGCGGCCGGGTCGGTGATCACATGCTGCTCACCGATGGCCTGGGCCAGGGAGGTCAGCAGCGGGTCTGTCATTCCTGCAAGGTGGCGTAGAGGTCGTGCACGTCGCAATCGCTGACCGTGACCTCGGCGAATTCGCCGATCTCCAGCTCGTGGCCGTCGGTGATGTAGACCAGGCCGTCGATGTCCGGCGCATCGCCTTCGGAGCGGGCGATGGCGCCCTCCTCGTCGATGTCGTCCACCAGCACCTTGATGCGCTGGCCGATGCGGCGTTCCAGGCGCTGGGTGCTGATGTCCTCCTGGTGCTGCATCAGGCGCACGCGGCGCTCGTCGCGCAGTTCGAAGGGCATGGCGCCGGGCAGCTCGTTGGCGGCGGCGCCTTCCACGTCGGAATAGGCGAAGGCGCCGACCCGGTCGAGCTGGGCCTCGTCGAGGAAGTCCAGCAGTTCGTTGAACTCCCGCTCGGTCTCGCCGGGGAAGCCGGTGATGAAGGTGCTGCGGATGGTCAGGTCCGGCACTTCGCGGCGCCAGGCCTGGATGCGGTCGAGCACCTTCTCGGCGCTAGCGGGGCGCTTCATCAGCTTGAGGATGCGCTCGGAAGCGTGCTGGAAGGGGATGTCCAGGTAGGGCAGGATCTTGCCTTCGGCCATCAGCGGAATCAGGTCGTCCACGTTGGGATAGGGATAGACGTAGTGCAGACGCACCCACATGCCCAGGTCGCCGAGGCCCTTGCACAGGTCGTAGAGCTTGGTCTTGACGGGGCGGCCTTCCCAGAAGCCGGTGCGGTACTTGACGTCCACACCGTAGGCGCTGGTGTCCTGGGAGATCACCAGGAGTTCCTTGACGCCGGCGTCGGCCAGGGCCTCGGCCTCTTTCATCACCTCGCCGATGGGCCGGCTGACCAGATCGCCGCGCAGGGAGGGGATGATGCAGAAGGTGCAGCGGTGATTGCAGCCTTCGGAAATCTTCAGGTAGGCGTAGTGGTTCGGCGTCAGGCGGATACCCTGGGGCGGCACCAGATCGACGTAGGGGTCGTGCTCGGGCGGCAGGTGGGCATGCACCGCCTCCATCACTTCCTGCGCGGCGTGGGGACCAGTGACGGCCAGCACGCTGGGATGGGTGGAGATTACGATATCGCCCTTGGCGCCGAGGCAGCCGGTGACGATGACCTTGCCGTTCTCGGCCAGGGCTTCGCCGATGGCGTCGAGGGATTCCTCGACCGCCGCATCGATGAAACCGCAGGTGTTGACCACCACCAGATCGGCGCCGTCATAGCTGCCGGAAATCTCATAGCCCTCGGCCCGCAGGCGGGTCAGGATCTGTTCGGCGTCGGAACTGGCCTTGGGGCAGCCAAGGGAGACAAAGCCCACGGTCGGGGCCTTGCCCTTGTGTACTGAAGACATTGGAAGAAGGGAACGCGGAAAAGGGGCGCAGTGTACTCCATGGCCGCGCGGCCCAAAACCGCGGCTACTTCCGCTCGTCGCCCTTGCCGTCGTAGGGGAATTGCAGGCCGGCGAACATCTTGCGCGTCTGTTCCTGCATGCTTTCCTGCATCTGCTGGAACATCTTGCGGCTCTGCTCAGCGTAGCCGCCCATCATGTTCTGCACGGCGGGGCCTTGAAAGGTGAGGAACTGGGACCAGAGTTCATTGCTGGAAGCGGCATTGTCGCCATACAGCGCGCGGGCCTGCTCCTGCAGCTTAGCCTGCATGTCGGTGAAGGCCTTGACGTTGCTTTCCAGGTACTTGCCCATCATGCCCTGCATGGCGTTGCCGTAGAAGCGGATCATCTGGGCGAGGATGTCGGAACTGAACATGGGGCTGCCGCCCGCTTCCTCTTCGAGAATGATCTGCAGCAGGATGGCACGGGTCAGGTCCTCACCGGACTTGGCATCGACCACCTGGAATTCCTCGTGGGCGAGGACCAGGTCCTTGACGTCCACCAGGGTGATGTAGGCGCTGGTGCGGGTGTCGTACAAGCGGCGGTTCGGGTACTTCTTGATCAGGCGCAACTCAGCCATTCGCTGACTCCTCCAAGGTGGATTCCGACAAGGTAAGCAGCCGGACAACCTGGATTGATGTTGTTGTTTCCGGAAAAGAACCCCGCCCGAAGACGGGGTCCTGACCGGCAGGCGTTACGGCAATTTACTGATAATACAGGCCGCCGTTGATGTTGAGGGTGGCACCCGTCATGAAACCGGCCAAATCGGAGGCCAGGTACACACAGGCAGCACCCATTTCCTCGGGCTTACCGAGGCGCTTCATCGGCACGCTGTCGACGATGGTTTGCAGCACTTCCGGCTTGATCGCCATGACCATCTTGGTGGCGATATAGCCCGGGGCGATGGCGTTCACGGTCACGCCCTTGGCGGCCAGTTCAGCGGCCAGGGCCTTGGTGAAGCCGATCACACCGGCCTTGGCGGCCGAGTAGTTGGTCTGGCCGGCCTGGCCCTTGACGCCGTTCACGGAGGAGATGTTGATGATCCGGCCCCAGCCGCGCTCGGCCATCTTGGCGGAGACTTGCTTGGTCATGTTGAACAGGCTGGTGAGGTTGGTGCTGATCACCGCATCCCACTGATCCTTTTCCATCTTGCCGAACATCTTGTCGCGGGTGATACCGGCGTTGTTGATCAGGATGTCAATCGGGCCGCCGGCCTTGGCTTCGGCTTCGGCAACCATGGCCTGGCAGGAGGCGATATCGGAGACGTCGCCAGCAACCAGAACGAAATCCTTGAAGCCGGCGGCTTCCTGTTCCTTCGTCCACTCTGCCGGTTTGTCGAATTCGGGGTGGTAGGCACACACCACTTTGTGGCCGGCCTTTGCCAGTTCTTGAGCCATGGCGGTACCGAGGCCACCCAGGGCGCCCGTCACGAGTGCGATACGTTGCGTCATGCTTTTATTCCTTTTTCTCTGTTACACCCACAAAACGACCGGCCGACAGGGTTGGCACGCCGGTCCCACATACAGCGCTCAGAACATGTGCTGACCGCCGTTGATCGAAATATTCGCCCCGGAAACGAAGGCTGCTTCGTCGGACGCCAGATAGGCCACCAGCCCCGCCACTTCCTCGGGCTTGCCGAGGCGGCTCATCGGAATCTGCGGCAGGATCTTGGAGTCCAGCACTTCCTTCGGAATCGCCGTCACCATGCGGGTGCCGATGTAGCCCGGGGAAATGGTATTGATGGTGACGCCCTTCTTGGCAACTTCCAGCGCAAGGGCCTTGGTGAAGCCGTGCATGCCGGCCTTGGCGGCGGCGTAGTTGGTCTGGCCGAAAGCGCCCTTCTGGCCGTTCACCGAAGAGATGTTGATCACCCGCCCCCAACCGCGCTCGGTCATGCCGTCCATCACCTGCTTGGTCATATTGAACACGGAATCGAGATTGGTATGGATCACCGCATCCCAATCGGCCTTGGTCATTTTCTTGAAGGTCATGTCGCGGGTGATGCCGGCGTTGTTCACCAGCACATCCACCGGCCCCATCTCGCCTTCGATTTGGCGCACGCAGGCACCGCAGGAATCGAAATTGGAGACGTCGCAAGCATAGGCCTTGAAGCCATAGCCCATCTCATTCATCGAGCGCAGCCAATCGTGCGCCTTGTTGCTGCCCGGGCTATGGGTCGTCACCACGCGATAACCCAAGGCCGCCAGCTTGATGCAGATCGCCTCGCCAAGGCCACCCATGCCGCCGGTGACCAACGCTATTCTTTGCATGCCCATTTCCTCCGCAATTCTTATTCGATGGTTAGCTGCAAACGGAGCATTTTGTAGCGGCGGCAACGCTGCTCCTGGCGTTGCGGCTCATCAGGCTTTTTCCTTGACGTAACGCCCCGGCGCCGGCTCGATGGGCGGATAGTCGGCGCTGCCGAGTTCCTTGCGGCCAGCGATCTTGCGACCGCCGAAACCGGCCAGCCATTTAGTCCATAGCGGCCACCAACTGCCCTTTTCTTCGGTCGCGGAATCCAGCCACTCGCCGGCGCTTTGCGGCGCGGCCGAATTCACCCAATGGCTGCGCTTGCCCGCTGCCGCTGGGTTGATGACCCCGGCGATATGGCCGGAGGCACCGAGCACGAAGGTGGTCTCGCCGCCCAGGCAATGGCGCGACGCATAGGCGGAGCCCCAAGGCACGATGTGGTCCTCGCGTGCCGCCAGCAGGAAGGCCGGCATGTCGACCTTGCGCAGGTCCACTTTGACTTCCTTGATCTCGACCTTGCCCGGCACGCACAGATTGTTGTCCAGGTAGGTATTGCGCAGATACCAAGCGAGGAAGGGGCCCGGCAGATTGGTCGGATCGGAGTTCCAGTAGAGCAGATCGAAGGCGCCGGGCTTGCCGCCCTTCAGGTAATTGCCGACGACGTAGTTCCAGATCAGATCGTTGGGGCGCAGCGAGGAGAACACCTGCGAGAGTTCCTTGCCGGAGTAGATGCCGCCCTTGCCGAGGGTGGTCTC
Source organism: Rhodocyclaceae bacterium (assembly GCA_036518635.1). Classification (GTDB taxonomy): domain Bacteria; phylum Pseudomonadota; class Gammaproteobacteria; order Burkholderiales; family Rhodocyclaceae; genus AWTP1-18. The sequence goes on from DATDMT010000010.1 coordinate 16,172, forward strand.
GCGCGCCTCCACCGAGGCTTCATCGATGAAGCAGCCGAGCTCGCCCGGCTCGGAAAAGTCGAGGAAGGTAGTCAGCAGCGTCAGCGACTTCACCGGATCGGCGCCGCGGCCACGGGCCACCGCCAGGGACGAGGTCAGCAGCGTGCCGCCGACGCAGAAGCCGAGCACGTTAATCTGCTTGATCTTGCAGATGTCGCGCACCACGTCGATGGCGCGCAGCACGCCGTCGTCCACGTAATCGGCCCAGCCCAGCTTGCCCTGGGCTTCCTTGACGTTGCGCCAGCTCACCAGGAACACCGTGTTGCCCTGCTCCACCGCGTAGCGGACGAAGGAATTGGAAGCCTGCAGGTCGAGGATGTAGAACTTGTTGATACAGGGCGGCACGATCAGCAGCGGGCGCTGCGCCACCTTGTCGGAGAGCGGCGAGTATTGCAGCAACTGGAAAATCTCGTTCTCGTACACCACCGCGCCGGCAGTGGTGGCGAGATTGCGGCCGACTTCGAAGGCCGCGTCGTCGGTCATCGAGATGCGGCCCTTTTCCAAATCGGTGATCAGGTTCTGGATGCCCTGCTTGATGCTCTCGCCGCCGGTTTCCAGCGCGGCGCGAACCACTTCCGGATTGGTGGCGGCGAAATTCGACGGGGCCATCGCATCGACCACCTGGCCGACCACGTAGCGCAGGCGCTGGCGCGACTTTTCATCTTCCGCCGGCACCACTTCCGCCGCCTGGCGCAGATATTCGGCATTCAGCAGGTAGGCGCGGCGCAAGTAATCGTAGACCGGGCTATCGGCCCAGGAATTGTCGGCAAAGCGCCGATCCTTGACCGGCGGCTGGACTTCCGGCGTCTTAGCCTCGGGCTTGAGGAAGGATTGCCACAGGGCGGTATGGCGCTGCATCCACTCCTGCTGCAATTCCGCCGCCTCGGGCGGCAAGGGCACGGGCTTGGCCGCCGGCAGACTGGACATGGCGTTCGCCCAGACCGGATTGGCCTGATTGAACACATTGACCGACTGCAGGAATTGCTGGATCAGGGCTGTTGGGTCTGAATTCACGGGCATCCGTGACTCCTCATATTTTTTCTCATTTTGCAGTGCACAAAACCTCTCTGTCAACAACGCTCGCCGCCAGCAGAAAGGCCCCCACCTGCAATACCGCGGATTTCTCGATTCCCGGGACGGCATGGGCAATCGAGTCGCAACGGCGCTGCGAAACTGGTCGGAAGATTGTAGGCCAAGGCCCAGCTCCGGGAGTAGCCAGAGAGCAGCAAATTTATAACTTGGAAAACTTCACCGGCACGACTAGGGCGCCAGCCAGATCAGGCTGGCCATGCGGCCGGTGGCCCCATCGCGGCGGTAGGAAAAGAATTTCGCCGGTTCGCTCCAGGTGCAATAGTCGCCGCCATACACCGCCGTCACCCCCAGGGCCGCGAGCCGCTGCCGCGCCAGGCCATAGAGGTCGCACCACCATTTACCCGGCAGGCCGGCAGCGAAGCAGGCTTCCGCCGCAGGATCGACAGCGATGAAGGCGCGCCGCACCTCCTCGCCGACCTCGAAGGCCGCGGGGCCGATGGCGGGCCCCAGCCAGACCAGCAATTCATCCGCCGGCTGCGCCATGGCGCGCACCGTCGCTTCGATGACACCGCCGGCCAGCCCGCGCCAACCGGCGTGAGCCGCAGCCACCGCACTACCCGCCCGGTTGCAAAACAACAGCGGCAGGCAGTCCGCCGTGAGAATCGCGCAGACCCGCCCCGGCCGACGGCTTATGCTGGCATCAGCTTCCCGCTGAGCGTCGGCATCGAGAGAAACGCAGCGATTGCCACGCACCTGCACCAGCCACTGCGGCTCTTCCTGCAGCTCAGGCAGGCGCTGCCGCAACGACGCGCGATTGGCGGCGACGGCCGCGGGGTCGTCGCCGACGTGGTCGCCCAGGTTCAGGCTGGCATAGGGGCCGCCGCTCCGGCCGCCCAGGCGAGTGGTCGCCACAGCCCGCACCTGGGGCGGAGCCGGCCAGTCGGGGAAGATCAAGTCGGCGTTCATTCCGCTTCCCGCGCCCGCAGCGCCGCCAGCAGATTGGCGAAATCCTCCGGCAGCGGGCTCTCCCACTGCATGGCGTCGCCGCTGCCCGGATGCAGCAGACCCAGGCGCCAGGCGTGCAGCGCCTGACGGGGGAAACCGTCGAGCAAAGCATCGTTGCAGCGCCGGCCATAGGTGGCGTCGCCCACCAGAGGATGGCCGATGGACGCCATGTGCACGCGGATTTGGTGGGTGCGCCCGGTGTCGAGATGGCAATCGACCAGGGTGCAGCGGGCGAAGGCTTCGCGGATGGCGTAGTGGGTGCGGGCCTCGCGGCCCTGACGTACCACCGCCATCTTGGTGCGCTGGCTTGGATGCCGCCCTAGCGGCGCGTCGACAATGCCGGCGCGGGTCACCTGCCCCAAGGCCAGGGCCAGATAGTGGCGCTTGACGCTGCGTGCCTGTAGCTGGCGCACCAGGTCGGTCTGCGCCGTCAGGCTCTTGGCAACCACCAGCAGGCCGCTGGTGTCCTTGTCGAGGCGATGGACGATGCCGGCGCGGGGCAAGTGCTCCAGTTGCGGTGCATGGTGCAGCAAGGCGTTCATCAAAGTGCCGGACCAGTTGCCGCTGCCCGGGTGCACCACTAGGCCTACCGGCTTGTCCACCACCAGCAACTGCTCGTCCTCGTACACCACATTGATGCCAATGTCCTCAGCGGCGGGCGGCGCGGTGCTCAGATCGATGTGGGTATCCACCGTCACCAGCTCGCCGCCCAACGCCTTGCGTTTAACATCGGGGGCAACGCCGGCCACCAGCACCCGCCCCTCCTTGATCCAGGCTTGCAGACGGGAACGGGATAGATCGGGAAATAGGCGGGCCAGCGCCGCATCGAAGCGCATGCCCGCCAATTCGACAGGAATCACTGCACTGCGGGGAGCGCCCTCGGGGGCTGGGCTATAATCCGGCGCGTCCGATTCAGAGGCGTTCATCATGCGTAGTTTAGCGGTTATTGCAGTCCTGCTTGCCCTGCTTTCCGGCTGCGGCCTGCTCCCCGACAAGATCGACCAGACCGCCAGTTGGTCCGCATCCAAGCTCTACAGCGAGGCCCATAGCGCGCTGACCGAAGGCGATTACGAGCAGGCCATCAAGTACTTCGAGAAGCTCGAGTCGCGCTACCCCTACGGCCGCTTCGCCCAGCAGGCGCAACTTGAGGTGGCCTACGCCTACTACAAGCAGAACGAGATCGCCTCCGCCGTCGCCGCCTGCGACCGTTTCATCAAGCTGCACCCGAACCACCCGAACGTGGACTACGCCTTCTACCTGAAGGGCCTGGTCAATTTCAACGAGGACCTGGGCATCCTCGGCCACGTCAGCCAACAGGACTTGACTGAGCGCGACCCCAAGGCCGCGGCGGAAGCCTTCCTGGCCTTCAAGGAATTGGCGACGCGCTTCCCCCAAAGCAAGTACGCGGCCGACTCCACCCAGCGCATGAACTATCTGGTGAACGCCATGGCCTCCCATGAGGTGCATGTGGCGCGCTACTACTACAACCGCCGCGCCTATCTGGCCGCCGCCAACCGGGTTCAGGAAGCCCTGAAGACCTACCCGGAAGCACCGGCCAACGAAGAGGGCCTGTTCATCTTGGTGAAGGCCTACGACGCGCTGGGCGTGAACGACCTGCGCGACGACGCGGAACGCGTGATGCGCAAGAACTTCCCCAAGAGCGCCTACTATGAGCGCGGCCTGGGTCGCGAAGAACCCTGGTGGAAGCTCTGGTGATTTCGCCCGCGTAGCGGCGCAGATCGCTCCCTCACTTTGACCGAAGGAAATCCCCTTGAGACAAGGGGAGGGTCAGGGGTGGGGATGGGGTATTGCCCTAACCCTAAATTGCGTAAGACTCGCCATCTTCGCGGCTCGCCGCGGCCACCAGGTCCGGCGTCAGGCTCGGCGACAACAACTGGGCGAAGTCGAGGGTGAAGCGCCGCGGCTGGGCGCGCTGACGCAAGGCCAGACGGGTGGTATTGACGCCGAACAACTGGCTGGCGGAGAGCGCCACGAGACCCTTGTCCCGCTCCGCATCCACCGCCATTTCGGCAATGATGCCGACCCCCAAACCGAGCAACACGTAAGTCTTAATCACGTCCGCATCGACGGCGGTGAGCACCAGGTTTGGAATCGCCGCGGCACGACGGAAACCATCGTCGATCCGCGTCCGCCCGGAGAATGCCGAGTCGTAGGTGATCAGCGGATAGCGCGCCAGGGCGGTCAGCGTCAGCGGTTTTTCGCTTAGGATCGGGTGGCCTTCCGGCGCGATGATGCAGTGGTTCCAGGTATAGGCCGGCAAGGACACCAAGCCCACGGCATTGGCCAGGGATTCGGTGGCGATGCCAATATCCGCCTCGCCCCGCTGCACCATCTCCGCCACGCGGCCGGGCTCGCCTTCGCGGATCGACAGGCGTACGCGCGGATAGCGGCGGGTGAACTCGGCGACCACCGGCGGCAGGATGTAACGGGCCTGGCTGTGGGTGGTGGCGATGGTCAGGGTGCCGGCGTCCTCGTCACGCAACTCCTCGCCGAGGCGGCGGAAGTTTTCGGCCTCCAGCAAGACGCGCCGGGCGGCGCGGACGATGGCCTCGCCGGCCGGGGTGATGCCGGTAAAGCGCTTGCCGGCCCGCTCGAACACGGTCAGGCCGAGTTCGCTTTCGAGTTGGCGAATCTGTTTGCTGACCCCGGGCTGGGAGGTGAACAGCCGCTCGGCAGCGACCGTCACGTTCATGCCGCTATCGACCACCTCGACCAGAAAGCGCAATTGCTGAAGCTTCATTGCACCAATCTTAGCCGAGGCGGCTCAAGCCATCAGCGGTCTTTCGCGTCCAGCAGCTTCTGGTTGATTTCCACCGGATAACGCTGGCGCAGGGCCGCTAGCCAGGCGCTCATGTCGGCACTGACAGCCACCCGCTCGTACTGCTGCCGCAGTTGCGTGGCGCGCTTGTCTTCGCCGCCGGCAAAAGCCTTGATCTGGCTGATGCGATACAAGGCATAGCTACCGTCGGGCAGCACTGCACCGGCATAGGCGGGCAGCTTGCTGACGTCGGCCTTGAAGATCGCCTTGACCGCGTCGGGCGCCATGCCCTGGGCACCGAGGCGGGCGATGGCGTGATCGGCGGCCCACTTGAGGGACAGCGCTTCGCCCTTGCTCAGGCGCGCAAGCTCGTCCTCGCCAGACTTCTTCGCCAGCTTGGCGGCCTCTTCGCGGGTCAGGCGCTTCTCAATCTCCGCCTTCACTTCCTCGAAGGCCTTCACCGTGGCCGGGCTGTGCTCGGCGACACGAGCCGAGATCAAGACGCCCGGCGCCACTTCCACCGCCTCGGTATTGCGCTTGTTCTGGATCGCGTCGGTCGAGAACAGGGCCTCCAGCAGCTTGGGATGGGACAGCGCACCGGCTTCCTTGGCGTTCTTGGCGAACCAGCCGGTCTGCTGCGCAGCCAGATGGAACTTGTCCACCGCCGGCTTCAGGCTGTCGGCCTGTTCATAGACCATGTTGGTGAAGTCCACCGACATCTCGGCGAATTTCTTCTGCGCCGTCTGCTCGCGCAGGGCGATGATCACTTCGGTCTTCACCTCATCCAGGGAGCGAGCACGGCCGCCGTGGATGCCGGTGACTGTGATGATGTGGAAGCCAAAGTCGCTGCGCACCAGCTCGCTGATCTGGCCTTCCTTCATCGCGAACACCGCGTCGTCGAAGGCCTTGACCATCATGCCGCGACGGAACCAATCCAGGTCGCCACCCTTGTTGGCGGAGCCCGGATCCTGCGAATTCTGCTTGGCCACTGCGGCGAAGCTGGCGGGGTTCTTTTTCACTTCGGCCAGCAGGGCTTCGGCCTTGGCCTTGGCGGCATTCACCGCGGCTTCCGGGGCCGCCTTGTCCACATTGATCAGGATGTGGCTGGCGCGGCGCTCCTCCGGCTGCTTGAACTGATCGGCGTGGCTGTTGTAGTAGGCCTTGATTTCGTCGTCACTGGGATTGAGCTGGGCGGCCAGCGCCTGCTTGTCCAGCACCAGGTATTCGGCCTTGATCCGCTCGGGCAATTCGAACAGCTTGCGATTGCTGTCGTAGAAAGCCTTGGCCGCATCGGGAGCCAGCTTGACCTGGGAGGCGAAATCGTCGACCCGATGCACGGCTTCGCCGATGGTGCGCTCCTGCAGCACGGCGGAAATCAGGCGGCCAGCGGATTCATGGCCGGGAATGGCGGCGGCATTGACCACGCCGAGCAGTTGCTGGTTGGTCAAGTCCTGGCGCACGCGGGCCTCGAACATTTCCTTGCTCATGCCCTGGGCGGCGACCAGTTGCTCGTAGCGGCTCTTGGAGAACTGGCCGTTCTCCTGCAGCTCCGGCGCGGAAGAAATGATTTGGTACAACTGTTCGTCGCTGACACCCAGGTGGGCCTTGCCGGCATGGCGCTGCAGAAGCTTCTGGGTCACCAGATTGTCCAGCACCGCGTGGCGGATTTCGGGATTGTCGAGCATCTCCGGCGGCACTTGCCGACCCAGGCTGCCACGCATCCGGTCCTGCTGGCTCTGCAGGGCCTGGTGGAACTCCTGAACGCTGATCTTGATGCCGTCCACGCTCGCCACGTCATTGGCCGAGCCGGCGTTCTTGACATAGGAATCCACCCCCCAGAAAGCGAACGGCAGGGTGATCAGCGCCAACACCAATTGGGCGGCGCGCTTATTGTTGCGAACGAAATCAAACATGGAATGGCTCGCTTGATGTGAAAAAGGCGAACCGTGAGGTTCGCCTTTCCAGGTTGGCGGAGTGGACGGGACTCGAACCCGCGACCCCCGGCGTGACAGGCCGGTATTCTAACCAACTGAACTACCACTCCATGATCTTTGCTGGGCCGTCATTGCTGCATCGGCTCACGCGACAGGGGGCGAATTGTGCCGTGATTCCCCTGCTCCGTCAATCGATGTTGGCCTGATGCGCGTGTTTTTTAATCGCGCCCTATTTCTGCGGAATCTGCACGAAGAGTTCGCCGTCTTTCACCAGGCCCAACTCGAAGCGGGCCCGCTCCTCGATGGCGTCATAACCCGATTTCAAATCGCGGACTTCCGCATCGAAACCGCCGTTGCGCTGCTCCAGCTTCTGGTTCACCTCGCGCTGTGCCTGCAGTTGGCGATCCATGTCCCAGACCCGATACCAGCCGCCCTTGCCGAACCACAGCGGATACTGCAGCAAGGCAATCAAGGCGGCCAGGATCAGGGACGGCCAACGCACGCAGGCTTACTTGCGCAGGTTGTAGAAGGTGCTGAGACCCGGGTAGGTAACGGAATCGCCCAGATCTTCTTCGATGCGCAGCAACTGGTTGTACTTGGAAATGCGATCGGAGCGGGACAGGGAACCGGTCTTGATCTGGCCGGCGTTGAGACCGACGGCGATGTCGGCGATGGTCGAGTCCTCGGTCTCACCGGAGCGGTGCGAAATCACGTTGGTGTAGCCGGCGCGCTTAGCCATTTCCACCGCGGCGAAGGTCTCGGACAGGGTGCCGATCTGGTTGATCTTGATCAGGATCGAATTGGCGATGCCCTTGCTGATGCCTTCCTTGAGAATCTTCGGGTTGGTGACGAAGAGATCGTCGCCGACGATCTGGACGTTCTTGCCCAGCTTGTCGGTGAGGATCTTCCAGCCTTCCCAGTCGCCCTCGGCCATGCCGTCTTCGATGCTGATGATCGGGTACTTGCTCGCCAGGGTGGCCAGGTAGTCGGCGAAACCGGCGTTGGAGAGTTCCAGCTTTTCCGAAGCCAGCACGTACTTGCCGTCCTTGTAGAACTCGGAGCTGGCGCAGTCCAGGGCCAACACGATGTCCTGGCCGGGGGTGTAGCCGGCGGTCTCAATGGCCTTCAGGATCAGCTCGATGGCTTCGTCGTTGCCGGAGACGTTGGGGGCAAAGCCACCTTCGTCGCCGACGGTGGTGGGATAGCCCTTCTTATCCACCAACTTCTTCAGATGATGGAAGACTTCGGCACCGCAACGCAGGGCGTCGCGGAAGGTCTTGGCGCCCACCGGCATGATCATGAATTCCTGGATGTCCAGGTTGTTGTTGGCGTGGGCACCGCCGTTGATCACGTTCATCATCGGCACCGGCATGGTCATCGGGCCGGAGCCGCCGAAGTAGCGGTACAGAGGTAGACCGGCCTCTTCGGCAGCGGCCTTGGCCACGGCCATGGACACGGCCAGCATGGCGTTGGCGCCGAGGCGGGACTTGTTGTCGGTGCCGTCCAGGTCGATCAGGGCCTTGTCGATGAAGGCCTGCTCTTCGGCGTCGAGGCCGATGATGGCTTCGGAGATTTCGGTATTCACGTTCTCCACGGCCTGCAGCACGCCCTTGCCCAGGTAGCGGGCGGCGTCGCCGTCGCGCAGCTCGATGGCTTCGCGGGAGCCGGTGGAGGCGCCGGACGGAACGGCAGCCCGACCCATGACGCCGGACTCGAGCAGGACGTCGGCTTCGACCGTGGGATTGCCGCGCGAATCCAGGATTTCGCGGGCGATGACATCAACGATTGCACTCATGAACAGACCTCGAAGAGCTAGAGATGAAACGGTTTAAAGAAGACCCTGCTTTTTCACCAGGGCATCGATTTCCTTGAGTTGCGCCAGCAGCGCCGCCATCTGGCCCAGGGGCCAGGCGTTGGGGCCGTCGGACAGGGCCTTGGCCGGATCGGGATGGGTTTCCATGAAAAGGCCGGCAACGCCGACGGCAACGGCAGCACGCGCCAGTACCGGCACGAACTCGCGCTGACCGCCGGAACTGGTGCCCTGCCCGCCCGGCAACTGCACCGAGTGGGTGGCATCGAACACCACCGGGCAAGCGCTCTCGCGCAGGATCGCCAGGCTGCGCATGTCGGACACCAGATTGTTGTAGCCAAAGGAGGCGCCGCGCTCGCAGACCATGATGCTGTCGGCACCGCCGTTGGCTTCCTTGGCCTTGGCGACCACATGCTTCATGTCGCCCGGGGCGAGGAACTGGCCCTTCTTGATATTCACCGGCTTGCCACTGGCGGCGCAGGCCTGGATGAAGTCGGTCTGGCGGCAGAGGAAGGCCGGCGTCTGCAACACATCCACCACGGCGGCGACGGCCTCGATGTCGGCCTCGCTATGGACGTCGGTCAGCACCGGCACACCGATCTGCTGGCGCACCTCGGCCAGGATCGCCAGCCCGGCATCGCGGCCCGGCCCGCGCGGCGACTGGCCGGAGCTGCGGTTAGCCTTGTCATAGGACGACTTGTAGATAAAGGGAATGCCCAAGCCGGCGCAGATTTCCTTCAAGGCCCCGGCGGTATCCAGGGCCATCTGGCGCGATTCGATCACGCAGGGGCCAGCGATCAGAAACAGCGGCCGATCCAGCCCCACGTCGAATCCGCAAAGCTTCACGCGCGCTTGCTCCGCTGAGTCAGTGCCGCCTTGACGTAGGCGATGAACAGGGGATGGCCGGTACGGGGGTTGCTGGTGAATTCCGGATGGAACTGGCAACCGACGAACCAGGGATGGTCCGGCAGTTCGACCATTTCGCACAGGTCAGTGCCCGGCGCCCGGCCAGCGACGCGCAAACCGCTCTGTTCCAGCTTGGCCAGCAGGGTGTTGTTCACTTCATAGCGATGGCGATGGCGCTCGGTAATCTCGGCCGCACCGTAGACCTCCCGCGCCAGCGTGCCCTCGCCCAGCTTGCAGACCTGGCCGCCGAGACGCATGGTGCCGCCCAGGTCGGAATTTTCGTTGCGCTTTTCCACCTTGCCGCTGCGGTCCTTCCACTCGGTGATCAGGCCGATCACCGGATAGGGGGTGTCCTTGACGAACTCGGTGGAGTGGGCGCCGGCCATGCCGGCCACGTTGCGGGCGAATTCGACCACGGCGAGCTGCATGCCGAGGCAAATGCCCAGGTAGGGGACCTGATTTTCGCGGGCGTAGCGGATCGCGGCGATCTTGCCTTCAGTGCCGCGCCGGCCGAAACCGCCGGGCACCAGGATGGCGTCCATAGCCTTGAGGGCACCGGGGCCCTTGTGCTCGATTTCTTCCGAGTCGATGTAATGAATATTCACCTTGCTGCGGGTGTGCAGGCCGGCGTGATTCAGGGATTCGATCAGCGACTTGTAGGACTCGGTGAGGTCCACGTACTTGCCGACGAAGGCGATGTCCACCGTATGGTCCGGATGCTCCAGAGCATCCACCAGCTTTTTCCAGATCGACAGATCGGCAGCCTTGGCCAGGATGCCTAGCTTGTGGCAGACGATCTCGTCCAGCATCTGGTCGTGCAGCATGGCCGGGATCTTGTAGATGCTGTCGGCATCGACCACGGAAATCACCGCCTCGGACTGGACGTTGGTGAACAGTGCGATCTTGCGCTTTTCGTCCTCCGGCACAGGCCGGTCGGCGCGGCACAGCAGCACGTCGGGCTGGATACCGATTTCGCGCAGTTCCTTGACCGAGTGCTGGGTCGGCTTGGTCTTCAGTTCGCCGGCGGTGGGGATGTAGGGCAGCAGGGTCAGGTGCAGGTAACAGGCGTTGTTCTTGCCTTCCTCGATGCCCATCTGGCGGATGGCTTCGAGGAAAGGCAGGGACTCGATGTCGCCGACGGTACCGCCGACCTCGATGATCGCCACCTCGGCGCCTTCGGCGCCGCGCTTGATGTTGAGCTTGATCTCGTCGGTGATGTGGGGGATGACCTGAACGGTCTTGCCCAGGTACTCGCCGCGGCGCTCCTTCTTGATCACCGACTCGTACACTTGGCCGGTGGTGAAGTTGTTGCGCTTGGACATCTTGGCGCTGGTGAAGCGCTCGTAGTGGCCCAGATCCAGGTCGGTCTCGGCGCCGTCCTCGGTGACAAAAACCTCACCGTGCTGGAAGGGACTCATGGTCCCCGGGTCCACGTTGATGTAGGGGTCGAGCTTCAGGTGGGTTACTTTGATGCCGCGGGACTCGAGGATCGCCCCCAAAGACGCGGCGGCGATGCCTTTGCCCAGACTGGACACGACACCGCCCGTGACGAAAACATATTTGGTCATGGAATTTGCTGCTGCGGGAAAGCCGCATGATACCGGAAATGCCCCCTTTCCCTCAATGGCACTGACACTGTGGCCGATGCCTAGACCGGGTAAATCCTGTGCCACAGCGGCCGGATCGGGTATCATCTTGCGCCTTTCCTTGTCCCGGCCGCCGCCCCTCCGCGCCGCGCCGTAACCCGCACCGTTACAGGAGTTTGCCATGTCCGCCTCCCTTTTCGCCGCCGTCGAACTGGCCCCCCGCGACCCCATCCTCGGCCTCAACGAGGCCTTCAATGCCGACACCCGCAGCAACAAGGTGAACCTCGGCGTCGGCGTCTACTACGATGACAATGGCAAGCTTCCACTGCTGTCCGCCGTCAAGGCCGCCGAAAAGGCCCGCCTCGAAGCCATGCCGGCCCGCGGCTACCAGCCGATCGAAGGCCCGGCCAGCTACAACCAGGCAGTGCAGAACCTGGTCTTCGGCGCCAGCTCCGCCCTGGTGACCGAAAAGCGCGTGATCACCGTCGAGGCCCTGGGTGGCACCGGCGCCCTCAAGGTCGGCGCCGACTACCTGAAGCGCCTGCTGCCGAATGCCAAGGTGCTGATAAGCGACCCGAGCTGGGAAAATCACCGCGCCCTGTTCGAATCCGCCGGTTTTGAAGTGGGCACCTACGCCTACTACGACGCCGCCAGCCGCGGCGTGAACTTCGACGGCATGAAGGCCAGCCTCAACGCCTCCCCCGCCGGCACCATCATCGTGCTGCATGCCTGCTGCCACAACCCGACCGGTGCCGACCTGTCCGACGCCCAATGGGCCGAAGTGGTCGAGATCATCAAGGCCAAGGGTCTGGTCGCCTTCATCGACATGGCCTACCAGGGCTTCGCCGAAGGCATCGACGCCGACGCCGTGGCGCTGAAGCTGTTCGCCGCCTCCGGCCTGCAGTACTTCGTATCCAGCTCCTTCTCCAAGTCCTTCTCGCTCTATGGCGAGCGCGTCGGCGCCCTGTCCATCGTCACCGCCAGCGCCGAGGAAGCCAACCGCGTGCTGTCCCAGGTGAAGCGCGTGGTCCGCACCAACTACTCCAATCCGCCGACCCATGGCGGCGCCATCGTCGCCACCGTGCTGTCCAACCCCGAACTGCGCCAGCAGTGGGAAGACGAACTGGCCGGGATGCGCGTGCGCATCAAGCAAATGCGCAACAGCCTGGTGGAAAAGCTCGCCGCCCGCGGCATTGCCGTGGACATGGGCTTCATCAACAAGCAACGCGGCATGTTCTCCTACACCGGCCTCACGGCGGAACAAGTGGAGCGCCTGAAGACCGAGTTCGGCATCTACGCCGTCAGCACCGGCCGCATCTGCGTTGCCGCGCTGAACACCAAGAACATCGACTACGTGACCGACGCCATCGCCGCAGTACTGAAGTAAGTCAAAAACACTTGCACCGAATGAGAGGTGTGGCTATAATGCGCGCCTCTTGCAATTCCTCGATAGCTCAGTCGGTAGAGCGCCGGACTGTTAATCCGTAGGTCCCTGGTTCGAGCCCAGGTCGAGGAGCCACAAATCAAAGCATTTAGCCCAACTCGCAAGGTTGGGCTTTTTGCTTTTGTCCTTCACGTGGCAGCAACCGGTTTTCAGTTCGTTCTGAGGTATCCCAGATGCACGCAGTGCCAATCTTGCAGTACCTGAAGAAGCATGGTCAGCGCCTCGACCTGGAGATCGCCGCGGCAACCGGCATCCCGCTACCTGCAGTGCGCGCCTCGCTCACCGACCTCTCGGCCAAGGGTGAAATTTCTCGCTGCAGCGTCGTTCGCTTTAACGGCAACGAACGCATCGAGGGACATCTGTGCCGTTTGGCGGGGTCCATTCCGCCCAAGACCCCCGGCCGCAAACCTGGTTCCGGTTCCTGAGCCACCAGGCTTTGTCAGCCGGTCCTTGCTGCAATCTGATCGAGAATCGTCATGCCCCCTGCCACTGCCTATTGCTATCACTGCGGAACTCACCATCCGACCGAGGAAATGCGCCAAATCCCCACCAAGGGTGGCGGCAAGCGCTGGCGCTGCATCCGCAGCATTGAGGCGACCAAGAAGGCCATTGCCGAGCGCGATGCTTTCGGTAAACAGGTCACCGCCATCAACCGGGCCGAGCGCCAGGAAAAAGCCCGGCGCGCACAGGTGGTCGCCGAATAAGGCACTGCCCCGCTAACCCGCTGGAGGAAGCCCGCAAGGTGGCGCCTCCTCCAGCGCGGGGTTAAGATGCCCCCATGAAGTTTGTCCTTAAACTCATATGGGTCTTTTTTCTTTCCACCACTGCGGCTCTGGCCCAATCTGCAGCCGGTAGCACGGCCAGCATCGGCTTCGAATGCTGGATCGGGGAAGATGGAAAGCCCTACCACATCCATTACATCCGCTGCATCGCCGACCGGGACATTCCGCCCGAAGCCAGCGTGGACGCCCGCTTCGACGAATTGCTGGAACTGATTCATCAAGAGCTGCACGTCGGCTCACCCAGTCAGGCGGAAGAAATCTTCAAGGCCAACATTCACCTGATCAAGGAAAGCGGCGGGGTCTGGGACATCCGCATCTATTCCTATCCGCCGGAATGGTCCTGGGCGGAAGGCCGGCCCGAACAACTGGTGCGCTCGGTGCTGTGCCGCGGCGACCGCACCTGCCCGGTAGTGATTCGGCGCCGATAAGCGGCCGAACCAGCAAGAAAGGAGCGCGCCATGGGCGGCAACCTGTATCGGGATATCCCGCCCGGGCCCCAGGCGGAAGAGCATTTCAGCCCGCTCGCCGTCAGGCCGGGCTTGCGCATCGAGCGCATCGTCTCCACCGGACAAGCCAGCCCGGCAGATTTCTGGTACGACCAAGCCGATTGGGAATGGGTGGTGCTGCTCAGCGGCAGCGCCCAACTGCGCTTCGCGGATGAAGCCGCAGCCCGAACGCTAAGCCCGGGGGACTATGTGGAAATTCCACCCCACCGCCGTCATCGGGTGGAGCAAACGGATCGGGAAATCCCGACCGTCTGGCTGGCGATTCACCAAGCGTGAACCGCCGCAGGCAAACTCGAGTCAGGCCGCCTGATCGGGTTTCTTGAAGGGCGGCTTCTTGCCGAAATTGCGCTTCTTGTTGGGGCGCTTGCCACCACCGCCCGGGGCGCCACCGCCGCCGCCAGGAGCACCACCGCCACCGCCCTGATTACCGCCGCCACCATGGCCACCGCCGCCGTGGCCGCCACCGCCGTTACGCTGGCCGTGATGCATCGGCTTCTGGCCGTAATTGGCCGGCGCGGAAGCCCGGTTGCCCGGCGCCAGTTGGATTTCAAGCTCGTTGATTTCGTCCCATTGCTCGTCGGTACGGTCGTATTCGGGAATCGACAGCAGATCCTTGAGACGACGGCGCGGATCGGGAGCGGGAGTGTTCGCGGGAGTATTCATCAGGTGAATTCTTAAAATGAGTGCATGGATGTCCAGAGGACTGAGCACGCCCCAGGGCGTGTGAAACACTTGCGCGATTTCAAGGCCCCGGGCACCTACGCCGACGGGGCATGCCTGGGGAACTCCCACAGGCTGGCGGCACCCTCCGGTGCCACCGGGCTTAGGCCGCGAACCTTCCGCAACCGCCCTATTACTTCAATGAGGCCCCGGACAAGTCCGGAAGCGCCATTTACAACGGGGTGAAGCATACCCTGAGTAGGGAAATCCTGCTGAGCTGAAACAAGAGAAATTCCCTATTCCAATTCGTCGATCCAGGCTTGCTGGATGGCTTCGAGGATTTTCTCTCCGCAATGCTTGGGATCGTCGGCAAAGCCGGGCAAGGCCAGCACCCAGCTCATCAGGTCGACAAAATTGATCCGCGTCGGGTCCACCTCGGGATGGGCGTCGATCAGGGCCAGCGCCACATCCAGGCTGTCAGTCCATTTCATTTCCGGCCTCCGCCTTCCTTCGCCATGTTGATGGTGTATTTGGGAATCTCGATCACCAGCGGCGTCGTGCCAACGACCGCCTGGCAGGACAGGCGCGATTGCGGCGTCAAGCCCCAGGCCTTGTCCAGCAGGTCGTCCTCCTTCTCGTCGGCCTCGCCGAGGGAGCTGTAACCCTCGCGCACCACCACGTGGCAGGTAGTGCAGGCGCAGGACTTCTCGCAGGCGTGCTCGATCTCAATGTCGTTGGCGAGCAGCGCATCGCAGACGGTTTGGCCGGCATCTCCTTCGATCACCGCCCCTTCGGGGCACAGCTCGGCATGGGGCAATACGACGATTTGGGTCATTCAGACAGTTCCTTGATGCTCTTGCCGCTGAGCGCGCGTTGAACCCCTTGGTTCATGCGCCGCGCGGCGAATTCGACGGTGGCCTTGTTGAGGGCCTCCATGGCTTCATCAATCGCGCGGCGGTCATCGCCGATGATGACGGCCTGCAGCTTGACCAGCGCGTTTTCAACCAGGGCCAGCTCCTGCGCATCCAGCAGATGGGCATCGTCGCGCAGGGCCGACTGGGTGGCCTCGATCAGGCGCTGGGCCTCGACCTGGGCCTCGCGCAGGGCACGGCGGAAGGCATCTTCCGAGGCATTGTTGAAGCCGGCCTTGAGCATCGCAGCGATCTCGTCGTCGGACAGGCCGTAGCTGGGCTTCACCTCGATGCGCGCCTCATGGCCGGTGGTCTGCTCGCGGGCGGTGACCGACAGCAGGCCGTCGGCATCCACCTGGTAGGTCACCCGGATACGCGCAGCGCCGGCCACCATCGGCGGAATACCGCGCAGTTCGAAACGCGCCAGGGAGCGGCAATCGCTGACCAACTCGCGCTCGCCCTGCACCACCTGGATCGACATCGCGGTCTGGCCATCCTTGAAGGTGGTGAACTCCTGGGCACGGGCGATGGGTATCGTCGAATTGCGCGGAATCACCTTCTCCACCAGGCCGCCCATGGTCTCCAGCCCCAGCGACAGCGGAATGACATCGAGCAACAACCAGTCGTCGCCGGGCGCGCGATTGCCCGCCAGCAGATTGGCCTGGGTGGCTGCACCGAGGGCCACCACCTTGTCCGGGTCGAGATTGTTCAGCGGCTCCTGGCCGAAGTATTCGGCCACGGCACGCTGGATCTGCGGCATGCGGGTGGCGCCGCCGACCATCACCACGCCCTTGATGTCCGCCACGGTAAGGCCGGCGTCGCGCAGGGCCTTGCGGGTGGGACCGAGGGTCTTCTGCACCAGGGTGTGGGAAATCTCGCGGAAAGCCTCGGTAGTCAGCTTCAGATCCACATACTCGCCGCTGCCGAGGCGCACCGAGAGCGGTGCCTCGCCGTGGTTGGTGAGGTATTCCTTGGCTTCGCGGGCCCGGGTCAGCAGCAGGCGGCCATCCTGGGGCGACACCGGCGTCAGCTTGGCCTGTTCGATTGCCCAGCAGAAAATGCGCTGATCGAAATCGTCGCCGCCGAGGGCCGAATCGCCGCCGGTGGCCAAGACTTCGAAGACGCCCTTGGACAGGCGCAGGATCGAGATGTCGAAAGTGCCGCCGCCCAGATCATAGACCGCGTAAATGCCTTCGGAGCCGTTGTCGAGGCCGTAGGCGATAGCCGCTGCGGTCGGCTCGTTGAGCAGGCGCAGGACGTTGAGGCCGGCCAGGCGGGCCGCATCCTTGGTGGCCTGACGCTGGGCGTCGTCGAAATAGGCGGGCACGGTGATCACCGCGCCGGTCAGTTCGCCGCCTAGGGCTGCTTCGGCGCGCTGGCGCATCACCCGCAGAATCTCGGCGGAGACTTCCACCGGGCTTTTTTCGCCCTGGATCGTGCGCAGCCGCACCATACCTTCGGCGTCCACGAAATCGTAGGGCATCGACTCGACGTGGGCGATATCGCGGCGGCCGCGGCCCATGAAGCGCTTGACCGAGACGATGGTGTTCTTCGGATCGACGGACTGGCGTAACTGGGCGTCGTAGCCGACGACGACCTTGCCCTCGGCCTCGTAGCGCACCACGGAAGGTAACAGGGAACGCCCTTGCTCGTCGGTGAGCACTGCCGCCGTGCCGCTGCGGACGGTGGCCACCAGGGAATTGGTGGTGCCGAGATCAATCCCGACCGCCAGCCGATGTTCATGGGGAGCCGCGGATTGGCCGGGCTCGGCTATCTGGAGTAAGGCCATGTTTTTCTTCTCGCTGCCCGATGCGGCGGTTGGCCGCCCGGGCGGTTGTTATGCCTCGATGGACTCGATGGCGCGATCAATTTCCTGAAGCAGTTTTTCCTGAAACATCAGTTGGCGCACGATACCCGAAGCCAGCGGGTAATCCGCGCGCCGATCCAGCGCGTCCGCCAGGGCCAGATACTGGGCCTTCATCTCGCTGCGCAGCTCGCCATCCAGACTTTCCAGGGCTTCCATATCCCGGTCGGACTCGGCCTGGGATGCCTGCTCGCGCAGTTCCAACTGGGCGACGAGAAAATCCGTCGGCATCGAGGTGTTGCTCTCGACGCCGGGATCGTGGGCCTTCAGCAGCAACAGGTAATGGGCCCGCTGCAGCGGATTCTTCAGCACCTGATAGGCCTCGTTGGCGCGCGTGGCCCACTGCATCGCGACCCGCTGGTCGGCATCCGACAAATTGACGTGCTTGTCCGGATGCACTCGGCCCAGCAACTCGCGATAGCGCCGATCCAGTTCGTCGGCATTGATGGCAAACGCCACCGGGAGGCCGAAGAGACTGAAGTGGTCCTCCGCAAATTTGGCGTCGCCGCTGATCATCGCTACGACCTCAGACGTTGAAGCTCTCGCCGCAACCGCAGGCATCCTTGACGTTGGGGTTGTTGAACTTGAACCCCTCGTTGAGCCCTTCCTTGGTGTAATCCAACTCGGTGCCGTCCAGATAAGGCAGGCTGCGCGGATCGATCAGCACCTTCAGGCCATGACTTTCAAAGACATGGTCTTCCGGCTCCGCCGCGTCGGCGAACTCGAGCTTGTAGGCCATGCCGGAACAGCCCGAGGTCTTCACCCCGAGGCGCACTCCGATACCCTTGCCACGCTTGGACAAAAAGCCTGCCACATGGGCGGCGGCGCTTTCGGTCATGGTAATCATCGTTCAGGCTCCCTGCTTCTTCTTGTAGTCGGCGACGGCGGCCTTGATCGCATCTTCGGCGAGGATCGAGCAGTGAATCTTCACCGGCGGCAGGGCCAGTTCTTCGGCGATCTGGGTGTTCTTGATATCCAGCGCCTGATCCACGGTCTTGCCCTTGACCCACTCGGTCACCAGGGACGAGGAGGCAATCGCCGAACCGCAACCGTAGGTCTTGAACTTGGCGTCTTCGATGACGCCGTCCTTGCCCACCTTGATCTGCAGCTTCATCACGTCGCCGCAGGCGGGGGCGCCCACCATGCCGGTGCCGACGCCATCGTCGTCCTTACCGAAGGAGCCGACGTTGCGGGGATTTTCGTAGTGGTCGATGACCTTTTCGCTATATGACATTTGTGTCTCCTAACCTTCAGCGTTCAATGGGCTGCCCATTGAACTGAGTTCAAATCGATACCGTCCTTGTACATCTCCCACAGGGGCGACAGTTCGCGCAGCTTGCCGAGCTTTTCATGCACGTGTTTGATGGTGTATTCGATATCTTCCTCGGTGGTGAAACGGCCGATGGTGAAGCGAATCGAGCTGTGCGCCAGTTCGTCCGAGCGGCCTAGGGCGCGCAGCACGTAGGAAGGTTCCAGCGAGGCCGAGGTGCAGGCGGAGCCGGAGGAGACGGCCACGTCCTTGATCGCCATCATCAGCGACTCGCCTTCGACGAAGTTGAAGCTGACGTTCAGATTGTGCGGCACGCGCTGTACCTGGTCGCCGTTCACGTAGACCTCTTCGATATCCATCAGGCCGTTCAGCAAGCGATCGCGCAGCATGCGGATGCGTTCGTTCTCGGTGGCCATTTCCAGGCGCGCCAAGCGGAAGGCCTCGCCCATGCCGATGATCTGGTGGGTGGCCAGGGTGCCGGAGCGCATGCCACGCTCGTGGCCGCCGCCGTGCATCTGCGCCTCGAGGCGAATCCGCGGCTTACGCCGCACGTAGAGCGCGCCGATGCCCTTGGGGCCGTAGGTCTTGTGGGCGGAGAAGGACATCAGGTCCACCTTCAGCGTCGCCAGATCGATCGGCATCTTGCCGGTGGCCTGGGCCGCATCGACGTGGAAGATCACGCCCTTCTCGCGACAAATCTCGCCGATCTCGGCGATCGGCTGGATCACGCCGATCTCGTTATTCACCGCCATCACCGAGGCCAGCACGGTATCGGGGCGCAGCGCCGCCTTGAATTGCTCGACGGTGATCAGGCCGTCCTCGCCCACCGGCAGGTAGGTGGCCTCGAAGCCCTGGCGCTCCAGTTCCTTGACCGTATCCAGCACCGCCTTGTGTTCGGTGGCGACGGTGATGACATGCTTGCCCTTGGTCGGGCCGTAGAAATTGGCCGCGCCCTTGATTGCGAGATTGTTCGACTCGGTGGCGCCGGAGGTGAAGATGATGTCCTTCGGGTCCGCATTCACCAGCGCGGCCACTTCGCCACGGGCCTCTTCCACCGCGGCTTCGGCTTCCCAACCGTAATGGTGGGAACGCGACGCCGGATTACCGAAATGCTCGGTCAGCCAGGGAATCATCTTGGCGGCGACACGAGGGTCCACCGGCGTGGTGGCCGAGTAGTCGAGATAGATCGGGAACTTCATCATGTTTGCGTCTCGCTTTCTTGCTTATTCAGACCGCAACGGCGGTCAGTCGTTTCAATTGGTTCAGGGTCGCATCCAGAGCTTGCAGGAAATCGCCCACTTGTTCGGCCGTATTGCCGGCACCGAGGCTGATGCGCACGGCGCCCCGCGCCAGGGCCGGCGCCACGCCCATCGCCATCAACACATGGGAAGGCTCGGGATTGGCGCTGGAACAGGCGGCACCGCTGGCGACGGCAAAACCGGCGCGATCCAGCTTGGCCACCAGGGTCTCGCCATCCAGATCGGCGAAGGCAAAGTACGTGGTATTCGGCAGGCGGGTGGCACCTTGGCCGAAGATATGCGCACCACGGGCCGCCAGACCGCGCTCCAGGGCATCGCGCAGCTCCACCAGCCCTTTGGCCCGGGCCGCCAGATCGGCCGCGGCAAGCTCGCAGGCGACGCCGAAGCCGACGATGGCCGGCACGTTCTCGGTGCCCGAGCGCAGGCCGCGCTCATGGCCGCCACCGGCGATCAACGGCCGCAGTTCGAGGCGCTTGTCCAGTACCAGGGCACCGGCGCCCTTGGGGCCGCCGATCTTGTGCGCCGAAAGGCTCAAAGCATGGACGCCGGCCGCGTTCAATTCGCGGAAATCCAGCGCCATCTTGCCCAGGGCCTGCACCACATCGCTATGGAACCAGGCCTGCTGCGGCCGGGCACGCTGCGCCAGGGTGGCCAAATCCTGCACCACGCCGGTCTCGTTG
Organism: Rhodocyclaceae bacterium; assembly: GCA_036518635.1. Lineage (GTDB taxonomy): Bacteria > Pseudomonadota > Gammaproteobacteria > Burkholderiales > Rhodocyclaceae > AWTP1-18. The sequence continues at coordinate 36,639 of DATDMT010000010.1, forward strand.
TTGGCCAACATCACCGACAGCAGGCGCGGGCTCTGTGCCAGCACGTCATCGAAGGCAGCCGAATCGACGCGCCCTGCTTCATCCACGGCGATCTCGGCCAGGCGCCAGCCGTTGCGGACCAGCTCCTTCGCCGGCTCGCGCACACAGGGATGCTCGATGGCGGAAATACCGATCAGCCCGGGTTTCAGGCAGGCCGCCGCACCCTTGATGAACAGGTTATTGGCCTCGGAACCGCCGCTGGTGAACACCACTTCGGTGGGGTGTGCCCCAACGGCCGCGGCCACCCGCTGCCGCGCCTCGTCCACCGCCTTGCGCGCCGCCCGGCCGTACTCGTGACGGCTGGAAGCGTTGCCGTAGCGCGTATCGAAATACGGCAGCATTGCATCCAGCACCGGCTTCACGAGCGGCGTGGTGGCGTTGTGGTCGAGGTAGGCCGGGGCGAACATGGCGTGCGGTAAATACCTCAGGCGGCGATACGCGAATCGGTACGGCGCACCGAGCGGCGGGCCGGACGTTGGTCGTGCAGCACGGAAACCGAGGCGTCGGTGCCGGCGGCTTCGTGCTGTTCGCGCACCATGCTGCCGAGGGACACGGAGCCCAGGTATTCGTACATCTTGCGGTTCAGGTTGGTCCACAAATTGTGGGTCATGCAGGGGCGTTCGTCACCGTCGCAATCGCCCTTGCCGCCGCATTGGGTGGCGTCCAGCACCTCATCCACGGCGCGGATCACTTCGGCCACGGAGATGCTGTCCATCTCGCGGGCCAGACAGTAGCCGCCGCCGGGGCCGCGCACGCTGGTCACCAGCTTGGAACGGCGCAACTTGCCGAACAACTGCTCCAGGTAGGACAGGGAAATCTTCTGCCGCTCGCTGATGCCGGCCAGGGTTACCGGGCCTTCGTGCTGGCGCATGGCCAGGTCGATCATGGCAGTCACCGCGAAACGTCCTTTGGTCGTCAGTCTCATATTTCACCTCTGCTGAAAGGGTTGAAGGGTTATTACTTGATGATTTTAGTCGAGTTTATTATTGCCCGATCTTTTCAGTCAACTATCTTTGAGAGATAGTTGGGGTCGAACTTGTCGGCGGTGGCTGCCTCGTCCTCGCAGCGTACGCCGTGGTGCTCCAGTTGCTCCAGTAGATGGGCCAGACGACGGTCGGTTTCCACCGCATGGTCCAAGAGTCCGTGTATCGCCTGACTGACCGGATCGTCGGCGTCGGGGGTGACGCCGTAGGCAGAAAAACCCATCTGGTTCGCCTTGGCCTCGCGCGCCTCGCCTTTACCGGCTTCGATGATGCGAGCGGGAATGCCTACCGCCGTTGCGCCGGCGGGCACGTCGCGCACCACCACAGCGTTGGAACCGACCTTGCCGCCGGCGGCGATGGTGATCGGTCCCAGCACCTTGGCCCCGGCGCCGATCACCACGCCGGCTTCCAGCGTGGGGTGGCGTTTGCCCTTGTTCCAGGAGGTGCCGCCGAGGGTGACACCGTGATAGAGGGTACAGTCGTCGCCGATCTCGGCAGTCTCGCCGATCACCACACCCATGCCGTGATCGATGAAGACGCGGCGGCCGATGGTGGCCCCGGGATGGATTTCAATGCCTGTGATCCAGCGCCCCCAGTGCGACAACCAGCGCGCCAGCCAGCGCAGCCCGCCCCGCCATAGCCGATGGGAAATCCGATGCAATACCAGCGCATGCAGGCCCGGATAGCAGGTCAACACCTCCCATGTCGAGCGGGCGGCGGGATCGCGGGCAAAAACGCAGGAAATATCTTCTCTAAGACGGGCGAACACTCAAAGGCCTCCGGAATCCGAGGGGAAATTATACCGGGCCGGCCCGAGAAGCCTACTGGATCACTCGGCCTTTTACGGCTTTGGCAGATGCGGCGCTTCGAGGGCGGCGAGCATGCCGCGCAGGATGTTCACTTCTTCCTTCTCCAGCCCGGCACGGCCGAATAAGCGGCGCATGCGGTGCATCAGCCGGCGCGGCTTGGCCGGATCGAGAAAGCCCGACACGATGGCCGCCCGCTCCAGATGGCCCAGCAGAGCCTCCACCTCGTCGTGGCTGGCGGGCAGCCCGGCCCCGGCCACCACCAGCGGCGGCGGCGCGGCGACCCCGGCGCGGCGCAGCTCATAACTCATCACCTGCACCGCCTGACCGAGGTTGAGCGAGGAGAAGTCGGGGTCGGTCGGAATCGTCGCCCAGCGCTGGCACAGAGCCACTTCCTCGTTGGACAGGCCCGCCGTCTCATTGCCGAAGACCAGGGCCACATCGCCGGCAGAGGCCTTCTGCACCAGCTCTCCGGCGGCATCCTCCGCCCACAACGGCTCGGTGGCCAGCTCGCGGCGGCGGGCAGTGATCGCAGTGGCGAACACGGTGCCCGTCAGGGCCTCGGCCAGGGTATTGCAGACCACTGCACTATCGAGCAGGCCAAAAGCCCCGGAAGCCAGGGCCGTTGCCTGGGGGTCGGGAAATAATTTTGGATTGACCAGAAACAGCCGCGACAAACCCATGGTCTTCATGGCCCGGGCGGCTGCGCCGATGTTGCCGGGGTGGCTGGGATGGGAGAGAACGATGCGAATTCGGTCGAGGGCGGAAGCCATAGCGGAGAAGTTCCAACGGCCGCGGCGGCCGGCCTGTTAAAATCGGCCTAATCTACCGCGTTCCAGTTCTTTCATGAATCCGACCCTGAATATCGCCGTCAAGGCGGCCCGCCGTGCCGGGCAAATCATCAATCGCGCCAGTATGGACGTCAGCCAGATCCAGGTCAGCGTCAAGCGCCAGAGCGATTTCGTCACCGAGGTCGACCGCGCCGCCGAGGCCTCGATCATCGACACCATCCGCGAGGCCTATCCCCACCACGCCATCCTCGCCGAGGAATCGGGCGAAAGCGGCGAGTCGGA
>DATDMT010000011.1:0-22239 GCA_036518635.1 Rhodocyclaceae bacterium
GTCTGCTCCGGCAAAAATGGGAACGGCCGACGGGACGGATTATCCTCGGCCTTGACATCCGATGCACAAGATAATACGTTATCCATAATTATGAATGCAAGAGATATGAATTCTGACGCACGGCCCCTTGCTCGCACCGCCCTCTACGAAGAAGTAGCGGAGCTATTGCGCGGCCGCATCTTCGCCCACGAGCTGGCCCCCGGCAGCTGGATCGACGAGCAGGCCATCGCCGCCGGCATGGGCATCTCGCGCACGCCGCTGCGCGAAGCCCTCAAGGTGCTGGCCTCGGAAGGCCTGGTGGTACTCAAGCCGCGCCGCGGCTGCTACGTGGCCGAGCTGTCGGAGCAGGATCTCGATGAAGTCTTCCCGGTGATGGCCCTGCTCGAAGGCCGCTGCGCCTTTGAAGCCGCCGAGCGCATGAGCGACGCCGACCTGGCCCGCCTGGAGACCATCCACAGCCAGCTGGAAAAAGGCGCCGCCGCCAACGACGCCGACCGCTTCTTCGCCGCCAACGACGCCTTCCACAGCGCCCTGCAGGAGATTGCCGGCAACGGCTGGCTGAAGCACCTGATCGACGACACCCGCAAGGTGATCAAACTCACCCGCCGCCACTCCCTGGCTCTGGAAGGCCGCATCGACCAATCCCTGGCCGAACACCGGGAAATCCTCGAAGCCCTGCGCAAGCGCGACCCCGCCCTGGCGGCGCAGCGCATGCACGACCATCTGTTGTCGGGAAGGAAGGCGCTGGTGAAGTTGGGCGAGGGCAAGAGCGCCTGACCTCCCCGGGTTTCCCTGGCCCAAGGGGGCTGCTAGACTCAATCCATGCCTACCGTGCTGAAAGTACTTGGGTTCCGGTTTTTCTTCTTTAGCGGAGAAGGTGCCGAACCACCGCATGTACATATCGAGCACGGAGACAAGGTGGCGAAGTACTGGCTGACCCCGGTTGAACTGGCTGAATCAGAGGGTTTCAGGAGCCACGAATTGAACCGGGTTCGTGCACTGGTTATCGAGCACCGCGGACTATTTCTGGAGAAATGGCATGAGCACTTTGGCGATCCGGCTTGATCCCCACGCCGTCGACGTGATGGTCGACGAATCGGCTTTGCACTTGATCCTGGCAGATGGCCGCGAAATCTCCGCGCCCCTCGAATGGTTCCCCCGTTTACGCGATGCGACACAGGAACAACGACAACACTGGCGCTTGATCGGCAAGGGGATCGGGGTGCACTGGCCGGACCTGGACGAAGACATCGCCGTGACCACGCTGATGCGCAACCACTAAGCATTCCCGATGCCACAAGCAAAAGCCCGCTTCAGCGGGCTTTTTTATCGGCGGCAGAGGATCGGAATGCGTCTATCGCGTTGAAAAACCCAATTGAAGCTGACCCCTTACTGCCCCATCGGCCACGGGTTAGCCGAACAAGGCATAGCGACCAAAGAACACGCCCGCGACAAACGATATGCACGCGGCTACGAAACTAGTGAAGGCTGCGATGGCGCAAACTGTCCCGCGATCGCCAACAATTAGATAGATGTGAATATCTTCAATGTTTCCAGAGCCAGTGCGGCCAGCAACTTGCGCAAAGAAATTTAGAGCCAAGAATGTAAAGACGCGCGCGACAACGGCAAGTAGCAACCCCGCTCCAAAGCAAACCATTGCATCAGAGAACGCTTGCCAGTGAGGAAATGCGTTTCGCTTGTCGATTGCGTTGCCAAGGAATGTCAATAGACCTGCAGCAGCGGCCCCATTAAGCAAGAAGGCCCACTGCGCAAGCCCATCGGCATGGGAAAGTACGCTTTTGCTGATTTCAACTTGAGTAGGCGAGGGCATACTGTGTGTAAAGGCAAAGACCTTATTTAAGCATACCCACAAGGCATGTCAGCGCCTATGAGGTCGGTGTTTGGCTTCCCCTCTGTCCCGCCGAGCGGAGGAAGTTTCGACGGGAGTAGTCCGGTGGCGTTGTCCGAGCGCAGCGAGTTTAGCCACCGGCCCGGCGAAGCTTCAGGAGCGAGGGAAGCCGCACGTAGTGCGGCCGGGGCGGCGGGGCGCGCTCCTTTGCCTACTTTCCTATCGCGTAATAGGAAAGTAGGTCGGCTGCCGGGACGAACTCCCGGCTGTGCTTTTGCATAGGCACTTGGATTCCCGCTTGCGCGGGAATAACGAACACATCTTGAACGGTGGTCTCTGCTTGCACGCCCTTCGACAAGCTCAGGGCGAACGGAGATTTATTACGGATCTTTCTGCGAACCGTACGGTGTTGGGGCCGCCGCCGCGACTCGGGCACAATCTCCTTCCCCAACCCAAGGAGACCGCCATGCCCTACGTAAACATCCACATCACCCGCGAAGGCGCGACGCCGGAGCAGAAGGCCAAGTTGATCGAGGGCGCCACGCAGTTGCTGGTGGACGTGCTGGGCAAGAACCCGAAGACCACCTTCGTCATCATCGAGGAACACGACACCGACAACTGGGGCATCGCCGGCGAGTCGGTGACGGTGCGGCGTAAGCGCGGGGCCTAGTTAAGAAACTTTTAGGGTTCCTCTCGCGGCCTTTTAAGAATGCCGCTTTCATGGTTTGGTTAGAGTCCCGTCACCGTCGCGCTTCGACGACGAACAACCCTGACCGAGAGACCATCATGAGCGAAAAATTTCTGAAAGCCGCTGTCATCTACCTATTGCTGGGCATCGCCGTCGGCATCACGATGGCGAGCAGCCACAACTTTGCCGACCGGCCGTTGCACGCCCACCTGAACCTGCTGGGCTGGGCCTCGATGGCGATCATGGCGCTGTGCTACCGGGCCTTCCCCGGCCTGGCACAGTCGCCGCTGGCGAACGCCCACTTCTGGCTCTACAACCTCGGTGCGCCTCTGACCCTGGTGGGCGTGCTGGCCATCGATCACGGCCGGATGGACACCGGCGAGCCCCTCGCCGCCATCGGCTCGATGGTCGTCGCGGCCGGCATCTTCTGCTTCGCGGTGAATGTCTGGCGCAACTGTGGCGCGGCCCAGGCCGCGGCGATGCCCGAGGGCCTGGCACTGAATCGCCGCTGAGGCGCCCGGCTAGGCCGGCCGCTCGACGTGTTCCAGCAGCAGCGGCCGGTTGAGCCTCAGGCGCAGCCGGCCGCGGCCGGCCTTCTCCAGTTGCACGCAGGCCTGGCGGTCCGCCAGGCGGCGCTGCAGCAGCAGGAGCCGCGCCTCCAGGTTGTCGCCCACTTCGGGCAGGCCGAGGGCCGGATCGAGGCGCAGTTCGCGGTTGCTGAATTCCACCCGCCCGTCCTCGCCATATTGCTGCAGCAGGCGCCACAGCACGGCGCCGGCGACGCCCTTGATCACATAGTCGCCGTCGAGAAAGACGCTGTGGTCAAAGCCGTAATGCCGCACCTTCACCGCCGCGCCGCTGGCAGCGGCAGGGGCCGCCACCTGATCCGGCTCCGCCTCGTCGCATTCCATGCCGGCGATGGCGGTGGCGAGCTGGTGGGCCAGGGCCATCAGCGCATCTTCGTCGTCGTAGTCGAAGCGCAGCTCATCGCCGCTTTCCAGGTAGATCACGCCGTGCAGCCGGTCGCCGCCGAGGATCGGCAGGGCCAGCTGGCTGCGGGGATCGGCCAGGCCAGGGAAGGGAATCACCGTCTGGTCGGCCGCCGCCCCGGCGGCCACGGCGCTGGCGCGGGCGGCGCGGGCGTAGGAATACTCGGCGGTGCCGAAGGAGATGCGGATCGGCGTGCGCTCCCGGGCGGCGACGCCGACGATGCCCTCGCCCAGGCCCACTTCGAAGCCGGCACCGGAGGCCGGATAGCCGCGGCTGGCGACGGTATAAAGGCGCTCGCCGCCGGCATCGGCCATCAGCACCATGCCGTGGGAGATGGCGAAGTCCTGATCGAGCGCATCGAGCAGGGCATTCAACAGACCATCGAGGTCGTGGCAGGCGGCCAGGCGCGCGCTGGCGGCCCGCAACGCCGGTAGCCGTGCCGGACGCTGCCTGGCGGGTTGGCTGCGGGCGCCGGGCAGCTCGGTGACCGTCAGCACTTCGTAGATGTCGGCGCCCTGCAGGCGGAACACCTCGCTCATGCCGGTGTGGGAGGCGACGCCGGACAGCCGCGCCTTCATGTTCTCGAACAGCGGCCCGGCGGTCTCGGTGCGGCAGTAGCGCACCTGCAGGCGATGGTTGGCGGCCGTCGCCGGGTCGGAGACGATCACCTCGGCCAGGGGGTTGGCCAGCACGTTGGCGCGGGTCTTGTTGAAGAACTGGAAGGAAAGGGCGACGTGGCGGCCATCCACGTATTGCACCTGGGACAGCCAGGCGACGTTGGGCGTGCCGTCCGCCGCGCAGGTGGCGATCAGGCTGGGAATCGCGCCCTCGAAACAGGCGCGCAGATGCTCGATGCGGTTCATCGGCCGGCCCCGGCCAGGGCGTCGCCGGCCCGCGGCCCCGGCGTCTGGTTGAACACCTGGCGCGGCGTAAAGCTCAGGGCCAGCATGTCGTCCTCGGGCCAGCTCACCTTGGCGCGGGCGAATTCCGTCGGGTAGCCCAGGCTGGTCAGGCGCTCGGCCCAGGCCCGGCGGTAGGGTTCGAGAGCGGCACGATCGGCGGCCTCCAGCGGCGCCAGGCGCACCTGGTCGCCCTTGATCTGCACCGCCTCCTCCGGCCCCGGCAGGCCGAAGGTGACGGCCACCAGATCGTGGGCGGCGACATCGGCCAGCAACTGCTCGGCGCCGCCGCGGGCGAGGAACACCGTTATCCGCCGCCGATCCGGCGCCACCCGGCAGCCGCCGCCGCGAGCCAGGGAAGGCGCGTTGCCGGCGCTACGCGAGGCCAGGGCAATGGCCACCGGACCGAGGATGAATTCGGCCAGGGCTTCGCTCAACAGGGCGGGTTCGGCGGGCATGGGGCGGCTTGGGCAGGGCGGGAAATATGGCAGGCAAGTATAAAGTTGCCGGCGCCGGGCTGGCGCCGATGTTTGGCCAAGGGCCGGCAGGACTTCACGCCGCTGGGCGCTTGCTATAATCAGCCCCCTTCGAGGAGCGCTGCAAGGTAAGGGCTGTTGCCCACCCTAGGCTCGGAAACCGTCATCGACGGCGTTTCAACTGCGCTCGCCACCCCAGCAGTTTTGCCGGGAGCGGTGAGCCACAGCGCCCACCTTCCCGGTCATGGATTGGAGAACGACGTGACCGCAGCCCCCCGCCACCAGCCCGACCGCAGCGCCGAATTGCAGGCCCTGCTCGCCCAGCGCATCCTGATCCTGGACGGTGCCATGGGCACCATGATCCAGCAGCACAAGCTGACCGAAGCCGATTACCGCGGCGACCGCTTCGCCAGCGCGGCCAAAGACCTGAAGGGCAACAACGACCTGCTGGTGCTGACCCGGCCCGACGTGGTCGGCGGCATCCATCGCGAGTACCTGGAGGCCGGCGCCGACCTGATCGAGACCTGCAGTTTCAACGCCACCCGCGTCTCCCAGGCCGAATACGGCCTCGGCGAGCTGGCCTACGAAATCAACGTCGCCGCGGCGCGCCTGGTGCGCGAGCTGTGCGACGAATTCACCAAAGCCAATCCGGCCAAGCCGCGCTTCTGCGCCGGGGTGCTGGGCCCCACCTCGCGAACCCTGTCGATCTCGCCGGACGTGAACGATCCGGGCTTCCGCAACATCAGCTTCGACGCCCTGGTGGAGGACTACTACGACTCCGCCCGGGGCCTGGTGGACGGCGGCGCCGACATCCTGCTGATCGAGACGGTGTTCGACACGCTGAACGCCAAGGCCGCGGTGTTCGCCGTCGAGAAGTTCTTCGCCGACCAGGGCCGGCGCTGGCCGGTGATGATCTCCGGCACCATCACCGACGCTTCGGGCCGCACGCTTTCCGGCCAGACCGCCGAGGCCTTCTGGAACTCCCTGGCCCACGCCCGGCCGATCAGCTTCGGCCTCAACTGCGCCCTGGGCGCCCAGGAGCTGCGCCAGTACGTGGAGGAACTTTCCCACTGCTGCGACTGCGCGATCTCCGCCCACCCCAACGCCGGCCTGCCCAACCCGCTGTCCCCCACCGGCTACGACGAGACGCCGGAGATGCTGGCCGGCGAGCTAGTGGAATGGGCCAGGAGCGGCCTGGTGAACATCCTCGGCGGCTGCTGCGGCACCTCGCCGGCCCATATCGCCGCGGTGGCCGAGGGCGTCGCCGGGATCAAGCCGCGGGCCATCGCCCCGGTCGCCAAGAAGCTTCGCCTCTCCGGCCTGGAGCCCTTCAACGTCGGCCCCGAGAGCCTGTTCGTGAACGTCGGCGAGCGCACCAACGTCACCGGCTCCCGCGCCTTCGCCAAGATGATTCTCGAGTCGCGCTTCGACGACGCCCTGGCGGTGGCCCGCCAGCAGGTGGAAAACGGCGCCCAGATCATCGACATCAACATGGACGAGGCGATGCTCGACAGCCTCGCCGCCATGGACAAATTCCTCAAGCTGGTGGCCTCAGAGCCGGACATCTCCAAGGTGCCGATCATGCTCGACTCCTCCAAGTGGGAGGTGATCGAGGCCGGCCTCAAGTGCATCCAGGGCAAGGGCGTGATCAACTCGATCAGCATGAAGGAGGGCGAAGCCAAGTTCCTCGAGCAGGCACGCCTGGCCCGCTGCTACGGCGCGGCAGTGATCGTGATGGCCTTCGACGAACAGGGCCAGGCCGACACCTACGCGCGCAAGACCGAGATTTGCCAGCGCGCCTACAAGCTGCTGGTGGCCGAGGGCTTCCCCCCCGAGGACATCATCTTCGACCCGAACATCTTCGCCATCGCCACCGGCATCCCCGAGCACGACAACTACGCGGTGGACTTCATCGAGGCCACCGCCTGGATCAGGCAGCACCTGCCCCACGCACTGATCTCCGGCGGCGTCTCCAACGTGTCTTTCAGCTTCCGCGGCAACGACCCGGTGCGCGAGGCGATCCACACCGTGTTCCTCTACCACGCGATCAAGGCGGGGATGAGCATGGGCATCGTCAACGCCGGCATGCTCGGCGTATACGACGACCTGGAGGCCACCCTGCGCGACAAGGTGGAAGACGTGGTGCTGAACCGCAAACCTGGCGCGGGCGATGCGCTGGTGGAGTTCGCGCAGAACGTCAAAGGCCAGGCCAAGGAGCAGGTGGTGGATCTGGCCTGGCGATCGTGGCCAGTGGAGAAGCGCCTGGAGCATGCGCTGGTGAAGGGCATCACCGAGTACGTGGTGGCCGACACCGAGGAATGCCGCGCAGCACTGGAGGCCGCCGGCCGGCCGCCACTGACGGTGATCGAAGGCCCGCTGATGGCCGGCATGAACGTGGTCGGCGACCTCTTCGGCGCCGGCAAGATGTTCCTGCCCCAGGTGGTCAAGTCGGCCCGGGTGATGAAGCAGGCGGTGGCCCATCTGCTGCCCTACATCGAGGCCGAGAAGGCCCGTACCGGCGCCGCGCCCAAGGGCAAGATCGTCATCGCCACGGTCAAGGGCGACGTGCACGACATCGGCAAGAACATCGTCGGGGTGGTGCTCGGCTGCAACGGCTACGACATCGTGGACCTGGGCGTGATGGTCTCGGCGGAAAAGATCCTCCACGCCGCCAAGGAACACGGCGCCCAGGCCATCGGCCTCTCCGGCCTGATCACGCCTTCGCTGGAGGAGATGAGCCACGTCGCCGCCGAGATGGAGCGGCAGGGCTTCGACGTACCGCTGCTGATCGGCGGCGCGACCACCAGCCGCGCCCACACCGCGATCAAGATCGCGCCCCACTACAAGCAGCCGGTGGTCTATGTGCCGGATGCCTCCCGCGCCGTCGGCGTGGTGACCAAGCTGCTGTCCGACGAATACCGCGCCGAGTACGCGGCGGAGATCGCCGCCGACTACGACAAGGTGCGCAGCCAGCACGCGGCCAAGGCCGGGGTGAAGCTGCTGCCCCTGGCGGAGGCCCGCGCCAACGCCAGCAAGCTCAGCTACGCCCCGGTGAAGCCGAAGCGGCTGGGTCTGCAGGTGCTGGACAACATCGACCTAATCGAAGTCTCCGACTACATCGACTGGGGCCCCTTCTTCCAGACCTGGGACCTGGCCGGCAGCTACCCGAAGATTCTCGACGACGCGGTGGTCGGCGAAGCGGCGCGCAACGTCTGGAACGACGGCCGCAAGATGCTGGCGCGCATTCTCGCCGAGCACTGGCTCACCGCCCGCGCCGTGGTCGGCCTGTTCCCGGCGAACAGCGTCGGCGACGACATCGCCTTCTATGCCGACGAGAGCCGCAGCGCACCGAGCTTCACCTGGCACGGCCTGCGCCAGCAGCAGGAACGTCCGGCCGGCAAGCCGCACCAGTGTTTGTCGGACTTCGTCGCCCCGGCCGGCACCGCCGACTATGCCGGCGCCTTCGCCTGCACCGCCGGCATCGGCATCGAAGCCAAGCTCGCCGAATTCGAGGCCGCCCACGACGACTACCACTCGATCATGCTGAAGGCCCTGGCCGACCGCCTCGCCGAGGCCACGGCGGAATGGCTGCACGCCAAGGTGCGCCGCGAATGGTGGGGCTACGCCGCGAGCGAAAACCTCGGCAACGAGGCGCTGATCGCCGAGCAATACCAGGGCATCCGCCCGGCCCCCGGCTACCCCGCCTGCCCCGACCACACCGCCAAGGGCGGCCTGTTCGATCTGCTCGATGTGAAGCAGAACATCGGCATGGACCTCACCGAAAGCTACGCCATGACCCCCACCGCCGCCGTCGCCGGCTTCTACCTGGCCCACCCGGAAGCCAAGTACTTCGCCGTCAGCAAGATCGGCCGCGACCAACTGGAAGACTGGGCTGCCCGCGCCGGCTTCAGCGACACCGAGGCCGCCCGCTGGCTGGCGCCGCTGCTGTGATGCAACTCGACCGCATCCTCCAGTCCCAAGGCTTCGGCACCCGCAAGGAATGCCGTTCCCTGGTCCGCCACGGCCATTGCGTGATCGGCGGCGAAACGATCGAAGACCCCTTCCAGGAATTCGCCGAGGCCGGCCTCGAATTCGAGATCGACGGCGAGCCCTGGCGCTACCGGGAGAAGGCCTACGTGCTGCTGCACAAGCCGGCGGACACCGAGTGCTCCCGCTCGCCCCGGGGCTACCCCGGCGTGCTGTCGCTGCTGCCGCAGCCGCTGTTCGAGCGCGGCCTGCAGAGCGTCGGCCGCCTGGACGTGGACACCACGGGCCTGTTGCTGCTGACCGATGACGGCACCTTCATCCACCAGGTGACCTCGCCCAAACGCAAAGTGAACAAGGTCTATCGGGTCACGGTGAAGCACGCGATCAACGACGACATGCTCAGCCAGTTGCGCGAAGGCGTGGTGCTCCATGACGCGCCGGAAGCGGTGGCCGCCATCGCCGCGGTGCCGGTGGACAGCCACGTCTTCGATCTGACCATCCGCGAGGGCCGCTACCACCAGGTCAAGCGCATGGTCGCCGCCGCCGGCAACCGGGTTGAAGCCCTCTGTCGCATCGCCGTCGGCGGCCTGACTCTGCCGGCCGACATGGCTCCGGGCGAATGGAAATGGCTGGAAGAGGAAGACCTGCAGCAGCTCTGGCGCGGCGTTGAGGCCGGCTAGGCGCGCGGGCGGCGCTTCAATCGCCGCCCGCGTCGAGGTAGCGCTGGCGCGCCGCCTTTACCGACAGATAGAAATCCAGCGCACCGCCAAGCAAGGCGCCCGGCACGCCACCGAGAAATAAGCTCACCAGCGCACCCCAGTCGGTGAGCAGAATAGCCAGCACCGCCCCGGCGACGCAGCCCTTGCCGGCCCAGGACTTCATGCCCCAGAAGGTATCCGACTGCACTTGGTCTGCCACCCTGATGGCAGCTTTGCGCTCGGCGCGAAAACGCGTTGCTTCTTCGCCATCGGCGACCGGCAGATCGGTGGCTAACACCCGCAATATCTTCGCCGCGACGACGACCATGGATGAATTGATTTTCTCCAGCGGCAAGGAAAAAGCGTCGCCCTCCAGGGTCATCCGCGCCTCCAGCACGCCGTCGCACAAAATGATCTGCTCTTCGAATCGACCACACAGCGAATGAAAATCCTCCAGCGCGCGCAGCCGACTTGGGGAGCGCAGAAATGCCCCGGTAAATTCCGGCATGTCGCTATAGACGTAGAAGTCTTCGTCGATGGCAGGCTGCCCGGTTTTGATTTCGATGCCCAGAAAATTCAGCCTGCGTTCGGATTTCCAGGCCGCCAAGCGATTGACGATCGTCAGGCGGCCGGCCGAAGGAAGCTTGATGGCGACAAAGAAGTAAAAAGAGGCTGGCCCGGAGGATGTCCTGCTGGTATGCACCAGGGTCTCGTCGGCGATGCCGTATTGAAAATCGACGCCGTCGATCAGCGCCCGGTAGGTGCCCCCGGCAAACCTCGTCTCCACCAGAGTGGCCTTAAGGTCATCGGCCAGCCCCCGGAAAAATGCCTCCCGCCGCTTCGCCATCTTCGGCGCCAGGAACATTGCGCGAAGGCTGACGTACCAGATGAGTGGAACAGGCGAGGAAACGATCAGCCAAAGGGCCAACATGCCGATTGATGCGGAGACGGGGAACAGCCACAGTGCAAGGCCGGTGTAGCCCAACGCAAGCAACAGACCGATGCCAACGACACCGCGGTTCATGGCATTCCCCTATTCAATCGAAGTGCCAGTTCTGATCTGCGCCCAAATGACGCCACGGGACCGACGCGTTCTATTCTGGCAGCAATGCCGCCAGGCCATGGCGCGCCCGCGCCCGGTTGCACTTCTCGTCCCCTGCCTGCAACTCACGGCAGGGTGAGGTGCGCAACTCATAAATCGAGCAACCCACTTCACGGCCGATCTCACCCTGCAGCGCGACGCAGTGCGGCTCCTTGCCGTTGGTGCCACGCATGCAACTGAAGTGGTCGTTGACCTTCTCGGTGAATTCCGCCGGCAAGCCATAGACCTCAGCCTCGGCCCAGTAGAAGGACACGCGGAAATGGGCACAGCAGGCACCGCAGCCTAGGCAGGGGTTGGGGGATGGCGCAGAGGCGCTCATGGATTTTGGCGAAACACGAAGGGGGGTGCAGTTTACCGGTGTACCCCCCCGGCAGCCGATGGCTGGCTCTATTCGATCACCAACTCCGGCAGCGGATGCGAACCCAGGTCCGCCGCCTGGAGGAATTCCGGGGTCAGCGGATTAATGTTGTTGCCGCTCGGCACGATGATCGGCTCCATGTCGGCGTCGAAGAGTTTGCCGACCAGCTTGTCGCCTTCGCGGTGCAGCTTCCACATCATGCCGTTGCGCGAATTGATGCTCAGCGCCGGGGGCGGCTTGTGCATGAACAGCAGTTGGTATTCGAGGGCCGACCAGTCGTTGCTGCTGACTTCATCGCGCTTGCCGTAGGGGAAGTGGCAGAGGCTGCGCTTCGGCGTCTGCATGCAGCGGAAGGGCGCCATCGAGAGGAAGTATTCCTCGAAGCGCTGCGGGTCGAGGGTGAACTTGAACTTCCATTTGCCTTCGCCGGCCGGGGTGAAGTTCACCAGGCCGACGGCGACGCGCTCGCCGGCGGCGTTGCCGAAGAAGACGATCTTTTCGCCGTCGAGGCCGTCGGCGCGGGCGGCGAATATGGACAGCAGCAGGCAGCAGCCGATTAGTATTTTTTTCATGGCGGTCTCCGCGTTCTGGGGGTGCCGGCCCGGTGCGATGCCGGGCCGCGAAGCATCAGCATACGCTTATCTTATCGACGGGTGGCGGCAGGGCCGGGGCTAAAATGCCCGCCCTCGACCGCCCGCCTGGGGACCGCCATGACGCTGATCACCTTCGACACCCTGCCCGCCGCCGTGGCCGACCGGCCGGCCGCCGAGCGCTGCCTCGGCACGCCGCCGCTGCGCCTGACCCAGAGCGTGTACCAGGGCGACGGCGGCGCGGTGGATTGCGGGCTGTGGCAATGCGAACCGGGGGCTTGGCGGATCGCCTTCCATGAGGGGCGACACGAATTCTTCCAGGTGCTCGAGGGCCGCCTCCGTATCCGCGACGAGGCCGGCGTGGCGCGGGAATTCGGCCCCGGCGAGGCCTGCGTGATACCCGCCGGATTTCGCGGGATATTCGAAGTGATTGAGCCGGTTCGCAAGTATTATGTGATGGTCGATCGCCCGCCAACGACGGCGGGCGCGGCCCCCGGCAATCAGGAGCATGCATGAGCGAGAACATTGACAAGGGCACCCGCGCCCACGCCCCCGACCTGGACTGGAGCCAGGTGAGGGAGACCGTACTGATGCTGGAACTGGCCGCCGGCCAGGTGGAAGCGGCGATGACGGATTCGAATTCCTCGGTGGCGGTGCTGACCGACACCTTCACCTCGATGGCCGAGACCCTGGCCACCATCGATGCGGCCCTCAACACCCTGCCCGACAGCGTCGGCAACGGCCTGGTCAAGGCCGAAATCCGCGAGGGCACGCGGCAGATTTCGGAGAAGGTGCACCACGCGATCATCGCCTTCCAGTTCTACGACAAGCTGGTGCAGCGCCTGGACCATGTCTGCCACGGCCTGAGCGGACTGTCCGACGTGGTCTCGGACAAGGCCAAGCTCTACAGCCCCGACGAATGGGTGGGCTTGCAGCAGCGCATCGCCTCGAAGTACACGATGATCGAGGAACGCCAGATGTTCGACGCGGTGCTGCAGGGCATGCCGGTGCAGGAAGCGCTCAAGCAGTACATGAGCGAACGGATGAAGGAAGTGGAAGAGAGCGGCGGCGAGATCGAGTTGTTCTAACACCGCGCCTGTCTGGGGCCCGCCTCGGGCCCCGCGATCACTCTTCCAATGCGGCTTCGGCGCGGTAGTTCTTCAGCCGCTGCTCGGGGCTCACCCCCAACACTTTCAGCAGCCAGGGCGGCGGTGTGCGCAGCGCCTGCTGGAACTCGGCAACCACCTCTTCGGCCGTACCGCCCTGGATGCGCTTGATCGGGAAGATGTCGGCGCGGATCACCTTGGCCGCCGCCGGCCCGCCCATAGACACCACGTAGAGCACGTGGCAGTCCCGGATCAGGCTGACGCGGAAGGCGTTCTTGTCCGGGGCGAAATCGGCCTCCAGGGCCGGACGCACATCCACCAGGCGGCTTTCCTCAGGCGACACCTGATAGACCAGGTAGCGCAGGCAGGAACCGAAGTGGCCGTTGAGCTCGGCGCCGCTGTCGGAGGCCAGGGCAATGCGCAGGGAGCCGGGCATCTCGTCCGCGGCGTAGGGCTGAATCGTCGGCAGGTTCTCGTCTTCGGCGGCATCGCCCCAGAGGATGCGCACCGCCAGCTTCATGGCGTCGAGACCGATGCCGATGTCCTCTCCGTCCTCCTCGCCGCCGGAGAGGTCGCCGAGGCCGGTCTTCAGGTCGGTGACGGTGATCTTGCGCAGCACCTCGATATCTAGCTGTTCGCCGAGGCGGCTCTGCAGCGCGCTGATCAGACGCGGCAGCGGGATGTGGGGCAGGGCGCGGGCGGCGAGGGCCACCCGCAGGGCCGCATCGCGGGAGATGGCAGGGGTTTCGGACATGGTGCACTCCTTGGGGAAGGAAAGGGATTGTTGTGTTTTCCCCGAGTAGTGCAGATTGAGTGCCAGGCCCGCCGCAGCCATTAACCGATTGTTTTGCTTGGCCTCTCTGTCGCCGGCTTAGCCATGCGATGACAAAGGTTTTGTCGCTTCGGCGACAGGCGGCTCAGCCCCAGGTGACCGGCTTGCCCTTTTTCTGCGCCCATTCCAGCAGTTCCAGCAGCGGCACCGCGCGCTGCGCGGTGCTGACGCCGGCCGGGGCGCCGCTGGGCCGATCCTCATCGTCGTCGTCCTGCAGCCCAGCGCGGCGTGCCTTGTCCTCGGCGATCGCTGCGCGCAGGCCGGCGATGGCCTCGGGCAGTTGTTCGAGGGTGACGATGCCCTCGTCGGTGACGCGCTTGCCCATCAGTTCCATCATGCGTTTGGCGACGTCGCCGAACATGATGACGTCGCCGGCGGCGGCGGAGCGGAAGGTGATGATCACAGTTGGTTCTCCTTGAGCCATTGCAGTACGCGCTGCGCCACCAGTTGCCAGTCCCGCTCCAGCATCAGGCCGTGGCCCATGGCGGGGAAGATATGGCTGCCGACGCCGTAGCTGCGCGCCGTCATGTCTACGGCGCTGGGTGGAATCAGGTGGTCGAGTTCGGCGCCAAGCAGCAGCAGGCGTTCGCGCCGGTTGGCGACGCCCTTCAGCACCTGCGCCGGGCTCGGCAGGGCGAACATCATCATGTCCCACATGGCACGGTGCGATTCGGGCTGGGCTAGGCGCAGAAAGCGGGTCAGGTCCTCGACGCTGATCTCCTGGGCGAACAGGGCATCGCGCAGGGACTCCAGCGAAGCCATGCCGCCGGCCATGATGCCGTTCAGGTCCTGCATCAGCGCCGGCTTGCTGAACATCATGCTGAAGGCCGAGCCCATCAGGCCCTGCGGCGGCACCGAGCACATCAACAGCGCCGCCGGGGCGGCGTGGCGCTCCAGATAGCGCTGCACGACGAAGCCGCCCATCGAGTGGCCGATCAGCACCGGCGGCGCCGGCAAAGTGGCGACGGCGGCGGCCACGTCGGCCACGTAGTCGTCGATGGCGAGGCTATCGAGGCGCTCGCGGCCGGGGCTGTGGCCGTGGCCCGAGAGCGAGACGGCATGGGCGGCGTAACCCTGGGCGGCGAACCAGGCGAGGAAGTGTTCGTCCCAGCACCAGGCGGCGGTGAAGGCGCCATGCACGAACAGCAGGGGGGTCGGCTGGGCCTCGCCTGCAGGCAGGCGGCTGACGATTTCGAGGGTTTCTTTACGGGGGGAATTCATAAGGGCTATTGAACCACGGCGACACGGTGAGCACGGCGAAAACCCAAAAGCGAATTAACTACGTGATCTATTGATCTTGATTTCGCCGTGCTCGCCGTGTCGCCGTGGTGAACGTTTTCAGTCTTGCCGCAAAAGCTTGAGCGCCTCGATGCGGGCCTCGCGGATGCGTTGCGGAATGGTGGCGGGGTCGCTGCAGGCCTTGGCAATGGCGCCGCCATCGACACTGGCGGCGGCGGCGCGGGCCGCCTGCAGCGCCGGACGCTGCGGGTAGGGGCGTTGCTCCCAGCCGAGGCGGCCGCGGAAATCGGCCTCGCAGGCCAGCAGCATTTCCTCGAAGCGCTCCGGGCGGCGCAGGGCGTCGCAGCTTTCCAGCAGCTTGACCAGGGTGTCGGGGCGCAGCTCGGCCTGGCGATGGATGTCGGTGTGATAGCGCGCCACCAGCAGCGCCACCTCGCGGCAATCGACGGGAACCCGCAGGCGTTCGCAGAGGGGGCCGATCAGGTTGACGCTGCGCGCCTCGTGGGCGGTGTGCTTGGGCAGCACGTCGGGCGGCGTGGTGCCCTTGCCGAGGTCGTGGGTCAGGGCGGCAAAACGCGCCGGCAGCGGCGCACCGAGGCCGGCGGCAGCATCGATCACCATCATGATGTGGATGCCGGTGTCCACCTCCGGGTGGTAATCGGCGCGCTGCGGCACGCCCCACAGGCGCTGCACTTCGGGCATCAGTTTCTGCAGGGCGCCGCAGTCGCGCAGCACCTCGAACATGCGCGAGGGGCGGGCCTCCATCAGGCCGCGGGCGAATTCCTGCCAGACCCGTTCGGGCACCAGGGCGTCCACCTCGCCCTCGGCCGCCATCCGTTCCATCAGCAGCATGGTCTCGTCGGCGACGCTGAATTCGTGGAAGCGGGCGGCAAAGCGGGCGACGCGGAGGATGCGCACCGGGTCTTCGGCGAAGGCCGGCGAGACGTGGCGCAACACCCGCTCCTGGAGATCGCGCTGGCCGCCGAAGGGGTCCACCAGGCTGCCGTCCTCGCCCTTGGCCATGGCGTTCACCGTCAGGTCGCGACGGATCAAATCCTGCTCCAGGGTCACCGCCGGGTCGGCGTGGAAGACGAAGCCCTTGTAGCCCGGCGCGGTCTTGCGCTCGGTGCGGGCGAGGGCGTACTCCTCCCGGCTCTGCGGGTGGAGGAATACCGGGAAGTCGCGGCCCACCGGCTTGTAGCCCTGGTCCAGCAGTTGTTGCGGCGTGGCACCGACCACGACCCAGTCGCGGTCCTGCACCGGCAGGCCGAGCAGCTCATCGCGCACCGCGCCGCCGACGGAATAGATCTTCATGGCCGCAGTTTATCGGGAAGCGCGCCGCCAGGCGCGCTTCCTCGCTCAGCGCCGCGCCCGGCGGCAGTAGGCGGTGAAGCGGCGGCGCGGCAGGGCCGTGCCGAGGTAGGCCGGGGCGACGGCCTCCAGCGCAGTGGGCCTGAGGTCGAAGGGCAGCGGCGCGGCGCTAGCAACATTCGGCACTTGCATCGACAGGTAGTTGTCGCGGGTCATCGGCCCGCCGGGGACCAATTCCATCAGCAAAGCCTGCAGGTAGGAGAGGCTGTCGGGCAGGCCGATCAGCGGCCGCGGATGGCCAGAAACGCGGCCGGCGTAGCGCACCAGCTCAGCCAGGGTGTACACCGTCGGCCCGGCCAGTTCGTAGCACTGGCCGATGCTGTCGCGGCGGCCGAGGGCGGCGACGAAGCAGGCCGCCACATCCTCCACCCAGACCGGCTGGAAGCGCGCGGCGGGGCAGGCCAGGGGCAGCAGCGGGGCGACGGCCAGCAGGCCGGCAAACAGGTTGAGGAAATGGTCGCCGTCGCCAAACACCACCGAGGGGCGGAACACGGTGACGTCGAGCTGGCCCTGGCGAGCGTCGGCGACGTTGCGCACGGCGGCTTCGCCGGCGGCCTTGGAGCGCAGGTAGGCGGAAGGGCCATCGGCCGCCGCGCCGAGGGCCGACATGTGCAGCAGCCGGCGCACCCCGGCATTGCTGGCGGCGCTGGCGATGGCGCGCGGCAGGTCCACATGGACGCGCTGAAAGTCGCCGCGGAGGATGCCGACCAGGTTGATCACTGCGTCGCGGCCCTGCATCAGGGCGGCGAGCCGGGCCGGGTCGTGCACGTCGGCGGCGATGACTTCGACGGTGGGCAGCACCCGCAGGGGCGCGGCGCGCTCCGGGCGGCGGCTGGGAATGGTGACGTCGTGGCCGGCCGCGGCAAGGCGGCGGGCAATGGCGGCGCCGATGAAGCCGCTGCCGCCGATGAGGAGGATGTTCATAGCCGTCCGATCTGGAGTCGCCAAGCGACTCTCGAAGCGCCCCTCGCCCGCTTGCGGGAGAGGGGTTGGGGGTGAGGGAAGAGACCCCTGCGATGAAGCCTGTTCGCAGAGGCCGCGTCCTAAAGCGGCTTAAGGCAACTCGTCGCTGCGGGTGTCCCCCGCCTTGCGCGGTTGCACCACGCCGAGGCGGGCCTTGAGGGATTGCGGTTTGTCCTGGAACAGGGCCGAGTAGTAGACGCTGTTGCTCATCACCTTCTTGACGTAGTCGCGGGTCTCGTTGAAGGGGATGGTCTCGGCGTAGATGGCGCCTTCGAGCGGCTTGTCGGCACGCCAGCGCTGGGCGCGGCCGGGGCCGGCGTTGTAGGCGGCACAGGCCAGCACCGGATGGTTGTCGAGGCTGGCCAGGACCATCTTCAGGTAGTTGGTGCCGAGGGTGACGTTGGTGTCCATCTCGGACATGTTCTTCGGGTGGTAGCCGACCAGGCCGATCTTCTTCGCCACCCACTTGGCGGTGGCCGGCATCACCTGCATCAGGCCCTGGGCGCCGACGCCGGAGCGGGCGCTCATGACAAAGCGGCTTTCCTGGCGCATCAGGCCGTACACCCAGCCGTCGTCGAGGGCCAGTTGGCGCGCCTTGGGCTCCACCTGGTCGCGGAAGGGAGCGGGGAAGCGCAGGGCGAAGTCGTGCTGGTGGCGGGTGCGGTCGGCGGTGCTGATGGTGCGGTCGAGGATATCGTTGCGCCGCGCCAGCTCAGCGGCGGCCAGCAGTTGCCGGTCTTCCATGCCGCGCAGGGTCCAGTTCCATTCGCGCACGCCTTCGGTCCGCACGTCGAGCCGGATCAGCGCCAGGGCGCGGCGCAAGCCCGGATTGGCGGCGGCCTGGGCCATTTCTTCGCTGCTGGCGGGAGCGGCGCGGGGCGGCAGGGTGAGGGAGCGGCCCAGCTCCTCGTCGGCCAGATTGCCGTAGAAGCTGGCCTGGCCGGCGATACGGCGGAAATGGGCGAGGGCCTCCTCGCGCTTGCCCTGGGCGGCCAGGGCGCGGCCCTGCCAGTAAATCCAGTCGGGCTGGGCGGCCAGGCCGGGGGGCATGGCCTCGATGCTCTTCCTCACCGCGGCCCAGTCGCCGACCCGCAGCGCGGCGCGGACCTGCCAGGCCCGCTGCTCGTCGGTCAGGCTGGCGCCCTGGGCCAGGTCGTACCAAGGCAGGGCCTCGGCCATATGGCGGCGCGCCGCCTGCCAGGCGATCTGGCCCCAGGCGTAGGCCCGTTCGCCCGCCTCCAGGCGGCTTTCGATGCGGCGCAGGGCGGCCACCGCATCCTTCGGCTCCTGCCGCGCCACCCGCTGCACGGCGTAGATCGCCATTTCGCGGCCGAGGCGCGAGGTTTCGAAGTGGGCCGGAAGCTTGTCGAGATAGCGCGCCGGCTTGGCGGTGATGGCGTCGAGAGTCTTGGCCTCGGGAATCTGGCTGTCCGGCAGGTAGCGGGCGGTGGTGCGGGCCTCGCGCGGCCGCTCGCCGCCGAGCATGTAGCGCACCCGATCCCAGACCTCGTCGGCCGAGAGGCGCTTGTCGCTGACCAACTGATCCATGGTGACGAAGCAGTTCTCGGTCAGTTCGGGGGCGGTGAACCAGCGGGCGCGGGCTTCGTCGAGCACCGTGCGGTCGCCCTGGGCGAGGCGGTCCTGCCAAGCGTAGCAGTCGTGCTCCTGGTCGGGCTGGGCGAGTTGCGCGTATTCGCGGCGGAAGTCGCTCCACTGGCGGCGCTTGCCGAGCACCTTGAGCCACTCGCCACGCAGTTTTTCGGTGAGGAAGGCGCCCGGATAGCGAGCGAAGTAATCCTGCAGGCCGGCCGCGGCGCCATCGTCCTCCAGATGCAGGCGCAGCGCGTAGTACTCGGCCCAGGGCTCCAAATCGTTGCCGCGCAGGGCTTCCAGGGCCTTGCCGACGCGGACGCCGTCGCCGACGCGGAAGGCCTCGCGGGCCGCCAGGAAAGTGGCGTCGGCCGAGGCGGCACAAGCCGGCAGGGGCGCCAAGAGTGCCAACAGCATCACAAAGGCGGAGCCCAGCTTCAGCGTATATTCTTGATTCATCTTCATCAGTTCAATCTAGCACAGCGCTTGATGGCCTCCGCCAACAATCATCCCGGTCAAACCGCCGCTATTCGCCGCGCCCTGCGCAGCGAACGGCTGGCCCTGCGCGAAGCCATGTCGGCGGCGGAACACCGCCACGCCTCGGCGCTGATCGAGCGCCATCTCTACGAGCTGCTGGGCGCCCGCGCCGGCGGCTGCATCGGCTTCTGCTGGCCGATGCGCGGCGAGTTCGACCCGCGCGCCCTGGTCGGCGGCCTGCTGAAGCGCGGCTGGCAGGCCTGTATGCCGGTGGTGGAGACCCCCGGCGCGGCGATGGTGTTCCATGCCTGGCAGCCGACGAGTGAAATGCGTCACGGCCCCCACGGTACCGTAGTGCCGGCGGAAGCCCATCCAGCCCTGCCCGACGTGCTACTGCTGCCGCTGGTGGCCTTCGATCCGGCGGGTTTCCGCCTCGGCTACGGCGGCGGCTATTTCGACCGCACCCTGGCGGCGCTGCGGCCGCGGCCGCTAACCGTGGGAGTCGGTTTCGAGCTGGCGCGGACCGAGACCATCCACCCGGCGGCCCACGACATCCCGCTCGAAGTAATCGTCACCGAAGCCGGAATTTCCCGGCCCTCGCACAAGATCGCCCATGCCAGCTTGGGCTAAGCTTTGGGCTAACATCCGCCGCTGAACCATGGACCCCATGCCTACCCTCCCCCCCGCCGAACACGACGACATCCTGCGTTGTGCCGCGCTCTGCGAAGCGGCGCTGCGGCTGGAGGACGAGCACTCGATCAAGGTGCTCGGCGACATCGCCCGCGCCCTGGTGGGAGGCCTGGATGGCGGCTTCTTCCCCGCCGGGCAGGAAGTACCGGCAGCCTTCGGTCTGCGCGCGCCGGTGATCGAGGGCGACGACGTCTTCGGCTGGTTCGCCTATGCCGGCAACGGCAAGTATGCGAACCGCCTGACCGCCCTCGGACAACTCACCGGACGGGTGTTCCGCGAACGCGAGAAGCTCTGGCGGCAGCGCCTGATCCTCGACCACATCCAGGATTCGGTGATCACCATGGACCTGGCCGGCTTCATCACCGGCTGGAACAAGGGTGCCGAAAAGCTGTTCGGCTACACCGCCGAGGAAGCGGTGGGGCAGAACGTGCTGTTCCTCTACGCCGACGAGGCGACCGACGACTTCCTGCCCCACGACGGCTTTCTCGAGGGCGGCGGGCGCGAGATGGAAGTGCTGCGCCGGCGCAAGTCGGGCGAGGTGTTCTGGGCCGCCCTGACCCTCTCCCTGGTGCGCGACGAGCAGGGCAACCCGACCGAGCTGATCGGCTACCTGGCGGACATCACCGAACGCCTCGAATCGGAGCAGAAGCTGCGGCTGCATGCGCGCATCTTCGAGAACTCCGAAGAGGCGATCATGATCACCAATGCGCAGGAGCGCATCGTCTCGGTGAACTCGGCCTTCTGCCGCATCACCGGCTACACCGCCGCCGAGGTGGTGGGCCAGACGCCGCGCCTATTCAAATCCGAGCGCCACGACCGGCTGTTCTACGAGGCGATGTGGGCCGGCATCGCCACCAGCGGCCGCTGGCAGGGCGAGGTGTGGGACACGCGCAAGAACGGCGAGGTGTTCCCGATGTGGACCTCGGTGGCCGCGGTGCGCGACGCCCAGGGCGAGATCACCCACTATTTCGCGATCTGTTCCGACATCACCGAGCGCAAGCGCAGTGAGGAACAGATTCACTTCATGGCCTACTACGACGCGCTGACCGGCCTGCCGAATCGCGCGCTGCTGTTTCAACTGGTGGACCAGGCGCTGAACGAATCCCACCGTAGCAAGGCGCCGGGCGCCCTGCTGTTCGTGGACCTGAACCGCTTCAAGCCAATCAACGACACCCTCGGTCACGACGCCGGCGACCAGTTACTGAAGGAGATCGGCAAGCGCTTCCGCCACCTGCTGCGCAAGTCGGACGTAGTGGCGCGCCTCGGCGGCGACGAGTTCGTCGTCGCCCTGTTCGATATCCTCAGCCGCGACCACCCCGGGGTGGTCGCGGAAAAACTGCTGCACGCGCTGGACGTGCCTTTCGACATCCACGGCCACGAGCTGCGCCTGGGCGCTTCGATCGGCATCAGCCTCTACCCGGACGACGCCAAAGACACCGACACCCTGTTGCGCTACGCCGACATCGCCATGTATCGCTCGAAGCAGACCGGCGACAGCGGCTACAAGTATTTCAGTCACGACATGAACCAGCGCTCGCTGGAGCGGCTGACCATCGAGACCGGCATCAAGCGCGCCCTGGAGCGGGGCGAGCTGCTGCTCTACTACCAGCCCAAGGTCGATCTGCTGAGCGGCCACATCGTCGGCGCCGAGGCCTTGGTGCGCTGGAAGCACCCGGAGCGCGGCATGGTGCCGCCGGGCGAATTCATCCCGGTGGCGGAGGAAACCGGCCTGATCATCCGCATCGGCGACTGGGTGCTGGAAGCCGCCTGCGAGCAGGCCCGGGCCTGGATGCAGAGCGGCCTGCCGACCACCAAGATCGCGGTGAACCTTTCGGCGCGGCAATTCACCCCGGCCCTGCCGGCCCAGGTGGCCGGCATGCTGGAGCGCTACGGCCTGCCGCCGGAATGGCTGGAGCTGGAGATCACCGAGAGCATGCTGATGCACAGCGCCGAGGCAGTGATCGCGCTGATGGACGAACTGACGGCGCTCGGCGTCTCGCTGTCGCTGGACGATTTCGGCACCGGCTATTCGAGCTTGTCCTACCTCAAGCGCTTCCCCATCGAGACCCTCAAGATCGACCGCTCCTTCATCGCCGGCACCCCGGCCGACACCAGCGACTGCGCCATCGCCGGAGCGATCATCAGCATGGCCAAGCAGTTGAACCACCGCACCATCGCCGAGGGCGTCGAGACCGCCGAACAGGTGGAGTTCCTGCGCGGCCTGGGCTGCGACGAGATTCAGGGTTACTACTATTCGCCGCCGCTGCCCTCGGAAAAATTCGAGGGCATGGTACGCGCGGGCAAGCCGCTGGCCGCCAAGTAGCTACATTGTCT
>DATDMT010000012.1:0-2826 GCA_036518635.1 Rhodocyclaceae bacterium
CACGCCGTCGTAGAGCACCTTGTCGTAAATCTCGTCGGCGAAGATGATCAGATCGTGGGTCCGCGCCAGTTCCACCACTTCCAGCAGGAACTCCTTGGGATACAGGGCGCCGGTCGGGTTGTTCGGGTTGATAAGGACGATGGCGCGGGTCTGCGGCGTGATCTTGGCGCGCATGTCGTGCAGATCGGGCAGCCAGTCGGACTGCTCGTCGCAGATGTAGTGGCGCGGGTTGCCGCCGGCCAGGGTCACCGCGGCGGTCCACAGCGGGTAGTCGGGGGCCGGCACCAGCACCTCGTCGCTGGGATTCAACAGCGCCTGCATCGCCATCACGATCAGCTCGGAGGCGCCGTTGCCGATGTAGATGTCCTCGATGCCAACGCCGGCGATGCCCTTCTGCTGGGTGTAGTGCATCACCGCCTTGCGCGCGGCGAAGAGACCCTTGGAGTCGGAAGAGCCCGAGGAATCCGGCAGGTTGCGGATCATGTCCTGGACGATTTCCTCCGGCGCATTGAAGCCGAAGGGGGCCAGGTTGCCGATGTTCAGCTTGATGATGCGCTGCCCCTCGTCCTCCATCTGCTTGGCGCGGGCAAGCACCGGCCCCCGGATGTCGTAACAGACATTGGCGAGTTTGGCGGACTTGAGAACCGGCTGCATGATGAATCCTTCAGGGGAACAGGGAAAAAACAGCCACCGGAGCCCGCAAGGGCCAGCGGCGGCAAAGGTATAATCCTACCGAAGCCCTTGCTGCGCCGCAATCCAACTTGGTTGCGGCGTTTTTACTTCGACCATGAAACTCCACGCCGACAAAGCCTACGGACAAAACGCCATCACCGCCCACGGCCCCGGCCACGTGGCGATCAACGGCCGCCGCATCGAAGCCAGCGTCATCGTCCAGCCGGGGCAATTGCAGGAAAACTGGCCGGTCAAATCGGTGGACGATCTGACCGCCGAACTGCTGGCGCCGCTGGCCGCGCTGAAAAGCGATGTGATCCTGCTCGGCACCGGCATGCGCCAGCGCTTCCCCTCCCCCGCCGTGCTGCGCCCGCTGATCGAGGCCCGCATCGGCGTCGAGGTGATGGATACCGCCGCCGCCTGCCGCACCTACAACATCCTGCTGGCCGAGGGGCGTGCCCCGCTAGCCGCCCTGATCGTCGAGTAACGCCTCTGTGAAATCCCGCGCCGTCGCCTGGCTGCTACTGATTGCCCTGTTCGCCGCCTGGTTCGGCACCCTCGGCCAGCGCGCCCTGGTGCGCCCCGATGAAGGCCGCTACGCCGAGATTCCGCGGGAGATGGTGGTCAGCGGCGACTGGACCACACCGCGCCTGAACGACATCAAGTATTTCGAGAAGCCGGCCCTGCAGTATTGGGCCACCGCCACGGCCTACACCCTGTTCGGCGAAGACGAATGGACCGCCCGCCTGTGGCCCGCCCTGACCGGCTTCCTCGGCGTGCTGCTGGCCTGGTACACCGGCCGCCGCCTGTGGGGCGAGCGGGCCGGCCTGCTGGCCGGCGCGATCCTCGGTTCCAGCCTGTTGTACAACGTGATGGCCCACGTCATCACCCTCGACACCGGCCTGTCCTTCTTCCTGCAACTGGCCTGGACTGGCTTCATCTTCGCCCAACAGCCGAATGCCCAGGATGGCCGGCGCTGGATGTTGATCGCCTGGGCCGCACTGGGTCTGGCGATGTTGTCCAAGGGCCTGGTGGCCCTAGTGCTGACCGGAGGCACCCTGGTCACTTACTCGCTGTTGAATCGCGACCTGTCGCCCTGGAAGCGCCTGGCACCGATCAGCGGCCTCGCCCTGTTCCTCGCCATCAGCGCCCCCTGGTTCGTCGCCGTGTCGCTGGCGAACCCGGAATTCCCGCATTTCTTCTTCATCCACGAGCACTTCGAACGCTTCCTCACCAAGAGCCATCATCGCTACCAGCCCAACTGGTATTTCCTGATGATCTACGCCATCGGCGCGGTGCCCTGGGTGTTCATGCTGATCCACGCCCTGGCGAAGTCCTGGCGCCGCGAGGGCGACACGGCCTTCCAGCCGCAGCGTTTCCTCTTCGTCTGGGTGGTGCTGACCTTCACCTTCTTCAGCGTTTCCAGCTCCAAGCTGCCGCCCTACATCCTGCCGATCTTCCCCGCCCTGGCCCTGCTCGGCGGCCGCCACCTGGCCGAGCTGTCGCGCCGTGCCCTGTCCCTGCACCTGCTGGCAATGCTGCCGGTGGCCATCGCCGGCCTGATCGGCATACGGCAACTGGCCGGCTATCACGACAACGACTATTCGGTGGAAATGATCGCCGGCCTGACCGACTGGCTGACCGCGATGACCCTGCTCTGGGCCGCCGGCCTGCTGGGTGCCCTGGCCCTGGTGCAAAAACGTTGCAACATGGCGGCGCTGACGCTGCTGGCACTGCTCAGTTTCGTCGCCGACCTCGGCGTCCTGCGCGGCCACGACGCCCTGGCGCCGTTCAATTCGGCGCGAGACCTTGCCATCAAGGTGCGCCCCCTGCTGACGCCGGGCGTGCCGGTCTACAGCGTGAACGGCTACGAACAAACCATCCCCTTCTACCTGAAACACACCATGACCCTGGTGAACTACCAGGACGAAATGGAGTTCGGCCTGAAGCAGGAGCCGCAGAAATGGATCCCCACCGTGCCCGAATTCAAAAAGCGTTGGGCGGCCGACCGCGACGCCTTCGCCGCCATGTCCCTGAGCAACTACGACTCCCTCAAAGCCGAGGGCCTGCCGATGGTCGAGCTGGCCCGCGACAAACGCAACGTGATCGTGCGCAAGCCTCTGGCGCCCTAGCCCCATGACCCCTATCGCTTTT
>DATDMT010000013.1:0-3010 GCA_036518635.1 Rhodocyclaceae bacterium
GCCATTTTGCTTCTCCTTACAGAGGGTTATCCATGCCGGCCCCCTCTTTTCCATAGGGTGCAGACCGTGGCTGTTTAGCGGCATGTTCCGCCGACAGTTGGACTAACGGCTCGGGCTAAAAAAACTTTAGAACTGATTTTCTGGCCCTATTAAAGGCAACGCCTCCGCAAGGGAGGCGTCGGGCTTGGCTGAGGGGGCTGTCCGGCCCCGAGGGCTTGCTTATGGCTGGGCGAGGCAAGCGGCCAGGGCCTGCTGCCAGGTCGGCAGGCTGATGCCCAGGGCCGCCAGGCGGCTGCAATCCAGCCGGGAATTCATCGGGCGCCTGGCCGGCAGGGGGTATTCGCTGCTGGGGATGGGCAGCAGGCGGCCGCGATAGCCGGCCTGGGCCAGGATGGCGGCGGCGAAGCCATGCCAGGAGGTGCTTTCGATGGCCGTCAGGTGGAACAGGCCGCAGGGGCGGTCCCGATGGGTCAGGATTTGCGCCGTGGCAGCTGCAATGGTGCGGCACCAGGTGGGAGCGCCGATCTGGTCGGCCACCACGCGCAGTTCCTCCCGCTCCTTGGCTAGGCGCTGCATGGTCAGCAGGAAGTTCTGCCCGCGCTGGCCGTAGACCCAGCTGGTGCGCAGGATCAGGTGCTCGGCGCCGACGGCGCGGATGGCCTCTTCCCCGGCCAGCTTGGTCTCGCCATATACATTGAGCGGGGCCGTGGCGTCGCTTTCGCCGTAGGGCTGGTCCTTGCGGCCGTCAAACACGTAGTCGGTGGAGTAGTGCACCAGGCGGGCGCCGAGGCGTTTGGCTTCTTCGGCCAGGATGCCCGGCGCGCGGCCGTTGATGGCCTGGGCCAGGGCAGGCTCGCTCTCGGCCCGATCCACCGCGGTGTAGGCGGCGGCATTGACGATCAGGGTGGGTTTCAGGTCGCGCAGGATGGCGACGATCTGGTCCGGCTCAGCCAGATCGAGGGCCTGGCGGTCGAGGGCGATGACCTCACCCAGCGGGGCGAGGCTGATTTTGAGTTCCCAGCCCACCTGGCCGTTGGCGCCGGTGAGCAGGATACGGCTCACGGATAGACCTCGGCGTCCCGCAGCAGGCTGCCGGCCGCATCCTTAGGCGCCAGCAGCGGCTCGCCCTGCAGCGGCCAGGTGATAGCCAGCGCCGGATCGTTCCACAACAGGCAGCGCTCATGCTCGGGCGCCCAGTAGTCGGTGGTCTTGTAGAGCACCTCGGCACTGTCCGATGTGACGCAAAAGCCGTGGGCGAAGCCAGGAGGAATCCAGGCCATGCGCCGGTCGGCGGCCGAGAGGGTGAAGCCGACCCAGCGGCCGAAGGTGGGGGATGAGCGGCGCAGGTCCACCGCCACGTCAAACACTTCGCCGCTGATCACCCGCACCAGTTTGCCCTGGGCTTGCCGTACCTGATAGTGCAGCCCACGCAGGACGCCACGGACGGAATGCGAGTGGTTGTCCTGGACGAAATCCGCGTCAAGTCCTCCTTCGCTCAGGGTCCGCTTGTTCCAGCTTTCGAAAAAGAAGCCGCGGGCGTCGCTGAAGACCCTGGGCTCGATGATCAGTACGTCGGGGATTTCGGTCGGGACGAACTTCATCAGAGCCCTCGGTCCCGCAGCAGATCGAGTAGGTAGCGGCCGTAGCCGCTCTTGGCCAGCGGCGCAGCGAGGGCTTCGAGGCCCGCGTCATCGACCCAGCCCCGCCGCCAGGCGATTTCTTCCGGGCAGGCAACCTTGAGTCCCTGGCGTTTTTCCAGGGTGGCGATGAACTGGCCGGCCTCCAGCAGGGAGTCGTGGGTGCCGGTGTCCAGCCAGGCCATGCCGCGCCCCATCAGGGCGACATTGAGTTGTTGTCGCTCCAGGTAGACGCGGTTGACGTCGGTGATCTCCAATTCGCCGCGGGCGGAAGGCTTGAGATTGGCGGCGATCTCGACAACCTGCGAGTCGTAGAAATACAAGCCGGTGACGGCATAACGGGACTTCGGCTGGGCCGGTTTTTCCTCGATGCTGACGGCACGGCGTTGCCCGTCGAATTCGATCACGCCATAGCGTTCCGGGTCATGCACCGGATAGGCGAACACGGTGGCACCGGTCTGGCAGGCGGCCGCTTGGTTGAGTTGGCGGTGCAGATCGTTGCCGTAAAAGATGTTGTCGCCCAGCACCAGGGCCGAAGGACCGTCGCCGACAAAGTCGCGGCCGATGATGAAGGCCTGGGCCAGACCATCGGGCGAGGGTTGCACGGCGTAGCTGATTTCCAGGCCCCATTGGCGGCCGTCGCCGAGCAGTTGCTGGAAGCGCGGCGTGTCCTGTGGGGTGGAGATCAGCAGAATCTCGCGGATGCCCGCCAGCATCAGGGTGCTCAGCGGGTAGTAGATCATCGGCTTGTCGTAGATCGGCAGTAGCTGCTTGGACAGCGACAGGGTGGCCGGATGCAGCCGGGTGCCGGCGCCGCCGGCGAGGATGATGCCTTTGCGGGTCATGAACGGGTTCCGTAGTTGGTGTCGATCCAATGGCGGTAGCTGCCGCTTTGCATGTGGGTTACCCATTCAGCATTGTTCAGGTACCACTGGACGGTCTTGCGCAGGCCGGATTCGAAGGATTCTTGCGGCTTCCAGCCGAGTTCCCGTTCCAGCAGACCGGCATCGATGGCGTAGCGGCGGTCATGGCCGGGACGGTCGGCGACGAAGGTTTTCTGCGTCGTGTAGGACAGTCCGTCGGGCCGGGGGCGCAGTTCGTCGAGGAGGGCGCAGAGGGCGTCCACCACCTCTAGGTTGGTTTTTTCGTTGTGGCCGCCGATGCAGTAGGTGCCGCCGTCCTTGCCCTGTTCAAAGACCAGGCGCAGAGCCCGGGCGTGGTCGTCCACGTAGAGCCAGTCGCGGATGTTGTCGCCCTTGCCGTAGATCGGCAGCGCCTTGCCGGCGAGGGCGTTGAGGATCATCAGCGGGATCAGCTTCTCGGGGAAGTGATAGGGGCCGTAGTTGTTGGAGCAGTTGGTCACCACTACCGGC
>DATDMT010000014.1:0-5269 GCA_036518635.1 Rhodocyclaceae bacterium
AGACCACCATGGGGTTAGCCCGTTTTTGGTTTTCGCCGTGCGCGCCGTGTCGCCGTGGTTAAGCAGTTTCTTCACAGCTTCGGCACCCCGATGCCGCGGGTGGCGATGGCGATCACCGCATCGATCAAGATCACCGCGGTGATCGCCGTCACCACCGAGGCGGTGGTGTTGGCCGACAGACTTTCGGTATTCGGCCGCACGCGCAGGCCGAAGTGGCTGGCGATCAGCGCCACGGCAATGCCGAAGGTAAAGCCCTTGCCCTGGGCGATCCAGAGGTTTTCCAGGGGCACCGCCTTGGGCAATACCTGGAGGAAAAATTGATGGCTCATGTCCAGTTGCGCCCAGGCCGAGACCATGCCGCCGATCATCGCGATGGCGCTGGTCCACAGCACCAGCAGCGGCATCGCAATCGCCAGGGCCACCACCTTGGGCAGGATCAGCCGCACGCTGCGCGGCACGCCCATGGTCGCCAGGGCGTCGATCTCCTCGGTGACGCGCATCACCCCGAGCTGGGCGGTCATCGCCGAACCGGAGCGGCCCGCCACCAGCACCGCGGTCAGCACCGGGCCGAGTTCGCGAACGATGCCCATGCCGAGGATGTTGATGATGAATACATCCGCGCCGAACTGCTTGAGCTGCAGCGCCGACAGATAGGACAACACCACACCGATCAGGAAGCCCACCAGGGCCGTTACCGGCATCGCGCGCACCCCGCTCTTGTAAAGATTGGCGGAGATTTCCTTCCACGGCAGTTCGCGCGGATGGCGCGCCAGATGCAGGCAGTCGAGCAGCAACTGGCCCATCATCACGATGAAATCGACCACCGAGGCCAGGCCGGCCAAGGCCCAGCGGCCGAGGGAAATCACCCCCTCGAAGGGCGATGTCGGCGGCGGCCGGTCCCAGCTATTGAGGTCCACCGCCACCACCCGCTCGATCAGGCGGGCGTGCTCCGGCCGCAGCAGCAGCACCTCCGGCATGGCGCCACCCCAGATGCGCCACAGGCGCACTGCGCCGGCACTGTCCAAGCGGGTCAGGCCCAGCGCATCCCAACCGGCATGGGCGATATCGGCCAAACCGGCAATTTGCGCATCCAGCGCCGCGCCGCCGCCGCGCAAGCCGGCCAGGGTCCATTCACCGCTGACGACAAGCGTCGGTAGCCCACCCTCCCCGCGGCCAAGCTCCAGCCGGGCCAGGGGGGCCGCCGACATTAGCGGCTCCGCCCAGCCGCAGCGCGGCTGACTCGTAGGCACATACCGAGCGCGGCCCAATGGCCGGCCTCGTCGTCCAATGCGGCGGCAGTCAACGGCGAAGCGTCCAGCCAATCGCCGTCGAAGCCGACCTCGTAGCCGTTGCCGCACACCGTCGCTTGCACCTGCGACAGGGCCGCATCGCTGCGCGCCCGATGCAGCACCGCTGCCAAGCGCAGGCAGAAGATCAACAGCCAGTCGCGCGGCGACAGGGGTGCCCCCTCGACCCGCTCCAGCTTGCCGCGATGGGCCAGCACCAGATTCGATAGGCGCTGCTGATCGCGCTTGGAAAAGCCCGGCATGTCCGCATTCGCCAGAATGTAGGCGCTGTGCTTGTGATAGCCGGCATGGGCCACCGAAATGCCGATTTCATGCATCCGCGCCGCCCAAGTCAGGATTTGGGTGTCCGGATGGTCCTCGCTAGCACAGGCCGGGTCCAGTTGCCCGAGCAGGTCCAGCGCGGTCTGGCCGACCCGCGCCGCCTGGCGCCGGTCCACCTCGTAGCGCTGCATGAACTGGCTTACCGTCGCGCCACGCAGATCGTCATGGTGATAACGGCCCAAGAGGTCGTAGAGCACACCGAGGCGCAGCGCGCCTTCGGAGAAGGTCATGGACTGCAGGCCGAGTTCGGCGAACACCGCCGACATGATCGCCAGGCCGCCCGGCAACACCGGGATACGGTCGGCGCGAATGCCCTCCAGCTTAAGGCGCGAAGCCTCGCCGGCCTTAAACAGCAGATCGCGCAGGCGCTCCAGGCCCTCGCGGGTGATGCCGGGGGAGCCGCCGGGATTCAGGTGATTCAGTTCCAGCAGATCGGTGATCGCCTTGGCCGTGCCGGAGGAGCCCACCGCCTCCTCCCAGCCGGTGTGGCGGTAGGTCTCGGCGATGGCCTGCACCTCGGTGCGGGCGGCCAGCTCGGCGGCGCGAAAACGGCGCCGGTCTACCTTGCCGTCGGGGAAGAAACGCAGGGTGTAGCTGACGCAACCCATGTACAGCGACTCAAGCTGATAGGGCTGGAAGTTGCGGCCGACGATGAACTCGGTGGAGCCGCCGCCGATGTCCACCACCAACTGCTGGATACGCGGATTGGGCAGCGTGTGGGCGACGCCGAGATAGATCAGGCGGGCTTCTTCGCGGCCGGCGATGACTTCGATCGGGAAGCCCAGCGCCGCCTCGGCCTGAGCCAGGAACTGCGCGGCGTTCTTGGCGACGCGCAGGGTATTGGTCGCCACCGCCCGCACCGCCTCTCCGTCGAAACCGCGCAGCCGCTCGCCGAAGCGGGACAGGGCTTCCAGGCCGCGCAGTTGCGAAGGGCCGTCGAGCTTCTTGTCGGCGCGCAGGCCGGCAGCCAGGCGCACCGCCTCCTTGATGGAGTCCTGGGGATAAATCTGGTTGCCCACCACGCGCCCAACCTGGAGGCGGAAGCTATTGGAACCGAGGTCTACGGCGGCGATCAGGTCGTGGGCCATGGCGGGCGGAGATTCTGGAATGCGCTGGATTCTAGCCTGAATGCCGACTGACTCGCCCTGCCCGCAAGGGAAACCGATGACTCGAAATGCCGCAGTGCAAACAGCAACGAAGCTTGATTTATCGGCTTGACAGCCCCCGCGGCCAGGGCCAATGTCGCGTCATAGGTCTGTAACAAGATTGAAAGAAAATGAAAAACTCCAAATCAAGCCGCGATAAACGCAAGTCCATGGATTCGGCACAAAACGCTATTCAGTTTTTTCCTTCCGAGCATTTCCTCAACCGTGAAATCACCCTGCTGGCCTTCAACCGCCGGGTGCTGGCGCAGGCCGCCGACGAGCGCGTGCCGCTGCTGGAGCGGCTGCGCTTTCTCTGCATCGTCTCCAGCAACCTCGACGAGTTCTTTGAAATCCGCGTCGCCGGGGTCAAGGAGCAGATCAAGCTGGACAGCGACACCCCCGGTAGCGACGGCCTGTTGCCCCAGGAGTTGTTCCGCCGCATCACGCTACAGGCCCATGCCCTGATCGCCGAGCAGTACGCCCTGCTGAACAACGAAATCCTGCCCGAGCTGCGCAGCGAGGGCGTGGTGTTCCTGCGCCGCGCCGAATGGACCGAGGAGATCCGCGCCTGGATCAAGGACTACTTCATCAAGGACGTGATGCCGGTGCTGACGCCGATCGGCCTCGATCCGGCCCACCCCTTCCCGCGGGTGCTGAACAAGAGTTTGAACTTCGCCGTCGAGCTGTCGGGTACCGACGACTACGGCCGCACCGGCGGCGCCGCCATCGTCCAGGCGCCGCGTGCGCTGCCGCGCGTGGTCTGGCTGCCGAAATCCTTGACCGGCGTCCAGTACGGCTTC
This sequence comes from Rhodocyclaceae bacterium, assembly GCA_036518635.1. Classification (GTDB taxonomy): domain Bacteria; phylum Pseudomonadota; class Gammaproteobacteria; order Burkholderiales; family Rhodocyclaceae; genus AWTP1-18. Next base: position 3,574 of record DATDMT010000014.1, read on the forward strand.
GCCTTCCTCTCGTCGATGATGCACGAGCACGTGCACATGCTGTTCCCCGGCATGGACGTGCTGGGCTGCCACCAGTTCCGCGTCACCCGTAATTCCGACCTATTCGTCGATGACGAAGAAGTGAAAAACCTGCGCACCGCGCTGCAGGGCGAGCTACCGCAGCGCCACTTCGGCGATGCGGTGCGCCTGGAGCTGACCGAAGACTGCCCGCCGGTGATCGCCGACTTTCTGCTGACCCAGTTCGGCCTCACTGAGGCGGACCTATATCGCGTCCCCGGCCTGGTGAATCTGGTGCGGCTGATGTCGGTGCCGGATCAGGTGGATTCGCCCCACCTCAAGTTCACTTCCTTCCAGGCCGGCCTGCCCAAGGCCCTGACCAACAAGCGCTACGACATCTTCGCCGCCATCGCCAAGCAGGACATCCTGCTGCACCACCCCTTCCAGTCCTTCAGCCCGGTGGTGCAGATGCTGCAACAGGCCTCCGACGACCCGGCCGTGGTGGCGATCAAGATGACCGTCTATCGCACCGGCACCGATTCCGTGCTGATGGAGCATCTGGTGCGCGCCGCGCAGAAGGGCAAGGAAGTCTCGGTGGTGGTGGAATTGATGGCGCGCTTCGACGAAGAGGCCAACCTCGACATCGCCAGCCGCCTCGAGCAAGCCGGCGCCCACGTGGTGTATGGCGTCTTCGGCTACAAGACCCACGCCAAGATGCTGATGGTGCTGCGTCGCGAAGAAGGCGGCTACCGCCGTTACTGCCACCTCGGCACCGGCAACTACCACCCGCGCACCACCCGCTTCTATACCGACTTCGGCCTGATGACCTGCAATGCGGAAATCGGCGAGGACGTCCATGAAGTCTTCAAGCAGCTCACCGGCATGGGCAAGGCCGGCCAACTGAAGCACCTGTGGCAGTCGCCGTTCACCCTGCATGCCAATATCCTGACGGCGATCCGCAAGGAAACCGAGCACGCCAAGGCCGGCAAGCCGGCGCGGATCATCGCCAAGATGAACTCCCTGCTCGAAGACGACGTCATCGAGGCGCTGTACGCCGCCTCCCAGGCCGGCGTCCATATCGACCTGATCGTGCGCGGCGTCTGCGCCCTGCGCCCCGGCGTGCAGGGCCTGTCGGAGAACATCAAGGTGCGTTCGGTGATCGGCCGCTTCCTCGAGCACCACCGGATTTTCTACTTCCATGCCGACGGCAAAGAGACGCTGTACCTCTCCAGCGCCGACTGGATGGAGCGCAACTTCTTCCGCCGCATCGAGGTCGCCTTCCCGATCCTCGACCCCAAGCTGAAGCGCCGCGTCATCAAGGAAGGCCTCAAGGCCTACCTGGCCGACAACAGCCAGAGCTGGGAGATGGACGGCAACGGCGACTACCGCATCAAGCCGCCGCGCCGCGGCCGCATCAGCGCCCAGGATCTGCTGCTGGCGGAACTCTCGGCACTGCCATCCTGATTGCCCTGTAGGAGGCCCGCCTCGGGCCGACAGCGGCGCTCCATTTACGGTTCGGTCGGCCCGAGGCGGACCTCCTACAAAAACCGTGGCCCTCATCGCGGGCTGATCGACGCCGCCGCGGCCGGCATCCTCTATAGTTCCACTGACGCCCCGTCGCCGTGGAGCCCAGGATGTCGGCCACAGACTTCGAGCACTCGGTACGCATAACCGCCCAGCGGCTTTACCGCCGCTGCGG
>DATDMT010000015.1:0-20977 GCA_036518635.1 Rhodocyclaceae bacterium
TCTCCCCTGCTGGTATCCATGCGCATGTCGAGGGGCGCATCGAAACGAAAACTGAATCCACGCTCGCCGTCGTCCAGTTGCGGACTGGAGACGCCGATGTCCATCAACACCCCGTCCACCTCGCTCACGCCCAGGCCATCCAGCACCTGCCCCAGCTCACCGAACCAGGCATGGGCCAAGGTGAAGCGCGGATCGACGATGGCCTTGCCGGCGGCGATGGCGGCGGGGTCCCGGTCCAGGGCAATCAACCGCCCGGCAGGACCGAGCCGACCGAGGATTTCCCGGCTATGGCCGCCGCGGCCGAAGGTAGCGTCTACGTAGATTCCGTCCGCACGCACATCCAGGGCCGCCACCGCCTCCGCCAGCAACACGCTGACGTGGCCGTGGCTCACAGCGAAATTCCCTCGAACCCCGGCGGCGGCTCGTTGCCCGACAGGGCCTCGAAGGCGGCCTCGTGCTGGCGCTTCCAGCCGGCGTCGCTCCAGATTTCGAAATGGCTGCCCATGCCGACCAGCCAGACCTGTTTTTCAAAGCCGGCGTATTCGCGCAATTCAGGGGCAATCAGCAGGCGGCCGGCGCCATCCATGGCTTCGTCGCGGGCGTTACCGACCAGCACGCGCTTGGCGGCGGCAGAACGGGGATCGAAGGAGGGGGCGGCCAGAATCTTGTCGCGGATCGGCGCCCAGGCCGCTTCCGGATACAGCAGCAGGCAGCGATGGGGATGAGTGGTCAGCACCAGCCGGCCCTCGCCGGCGGCGACCAGGGCATCGCGATGCCGCGCCGGGACGGCCATGCGCCCCTTGGCATCCAGACTCAGCGTGGTCGCCCCTTGAAACATCCGATCCCCTGCTCGCGGAGGCGAGGAATCGACAAATTCCCCACTTCCTCCCACTAATCCCCACTTTATCCCCCAAATTGAGCGGCGTCAAGGAAAAACACGCAACTTTCCCTTGCCGAGACAATGACTTAGGTAAGATTCCGCAAGGGAATCCGTGAATTAATTCACCAATAAAATCAATGGGGATAGAAAACAAACCGAAAGCGGTTTGTTAAATGGCGCGACGAATGGCAAATGAGGGGGTGGGAAGTCCGCCGATAAGCCGGGTTCTGTCGTGGGCAACCATTCCTCTGGGACCGACGTTGCCGCCGGCCTCTAGCAGCCTACCCGGGAGCAGCGCGAGCCACGCCATTGCTCCCCTATTTGGCCTTGCCCCGGATGAGGTTTGCCATGCCGTCCGTGTCACCACGTCCGCGGTGGGCTCTTACCCCGGCAGCACTTGCGCACCGCCGGCGCACCTCGCGGCGCGCCACCATTTCAACCTTACCTGATCCCCGCTCACTCAAGAGAGACTTTGCCGCCTTGCGGCGTCAAAGTCAGGGCCATCGGCGGTATGTTTTCTGTTGCACTGTCTGTCGCCTCGCGGCGCCCGGTCGTTAACCGGCATCCTGCTCTACGGGGCCCGGACTTTCCTCCAGACCCAAGGGTCCAGCGGTTGCCTAGCGAACTTCCCGCCCGGATTCTAGCCGCTTGAGCCGGAACTACCGGAATTCATTGCAGGAATCAGCGTGCGGCAGGCGCTTCGGCAGCAGCGACGGCAGGCTCGGCGGCTGCGGCCTTGGGCTTGGCTTCGCTGGCGGTGAACTTCATGCCCTCGCCCTTATCCTCGAAGGTACCCAGCAGCTCGCCGGGCTCCGGAGGCGTTTCCTTGAACTGTTGGAACTGGCACTTGCCGGTTTCGGCGACGTACCACTTCTTGCCCTGGCGCAGGATGTAGGCGCCGGTATCGGTCTTGTACAGCTCGACCTTGAAATTGCCGTCGCCGTTGGCATCCTTCAGTCGATGACGCCGCATGCAGTCCGGCTCCCGGGTCACCACCAGATTCAGCTCCCAGTTGCTCCAGGGCCAGGGCTTGTCGCGGAACAGGGAAAGGGAATGCTCGCGGTTGCCGTCGACCATGTAGGAAGCGGAATCGCCGCCGCAGCCGGCGAGTAGCAGCACGCTCGAAAGCAACAGCAATACCGTCCTCATGTTCACTCCTTGATTTGCCAGGCGATGCTTTCGCCGGCGCGCAGCGGCACCAGGGCATCGTCGGAAAGATAGGGCAGGCTGGCCGGCACCGGCCAGGGCTGTTTGATCAGGGTCATCGTCGCCTGGTTGCGCGGCAGGCCGTAGAAGGCTGGGCCGTGGAAGCTGGCGAAGGCTTCCAGCTTGTCCAGGGCGCCGGCGGCCTCGAAGGCCTCGGCATACAGTTCGATGCCGGCGTTGGCGGTGTAGCAGCCGGCGCAGCCGCAGGCGGCTTCCTTGGTGCGTTGGCCGTGGGGCGCGGAATCGGTGCCGAGGAAGAACTTCGGGCTGCCGGAGATCGCCGCGGCCACCAGGGCCAGGCGATGGCTCTCGCGCTTCAGGATCGGCAGGCAGTAGTGGTGGGGGCGGATGCCGCCTTGGAAGATCGCGTTGCGATTCAGCAGCAGGTGATGGGCGGTGATCGTGGCCGCCACATTCGGTCCGGCGGCGGCGACGAACTCGGCGCCCTGGCGGGTGGTGATGTGCTCCAGCACCACTTTCAGCGTCGGCAGATCCCGCAGCAGGGGCGAGAGCACGGTATCGATGAACACCGCCTCCCGGTCGAAGACATCCACCGCCGGATCAGTGACTTCGCCATGCACCAGCAGCGGCAGGCCGAGAGCGGCCATCCGTTCCAGCGTCGCGCGGCACTTCTTCAGGTCGGTGACGCCGGCGTCGGAATTGGTGGTGGCGCCGGCCGGGTACAGCTTCACCCCGTGGACGAAGCCACTGGCGCGGGCCGCGTCGATCTCTTCGGGCAACGTGTTGTCGGTCAGATACAGCGTCATCAGCGGCTCGAAGGCCATGCCGGCGGGCAGGGCGTCGAGGATGCGCTGGCGGTAGGCGGCGGCCAGGGCCACGGTGGTGACCGGCGGCTTCAGATTCGGCATGACGATGGCGCGGCCGAAGCGGCGCGCCGTGTCGGGCAGCACCGCTGCAAGGGCTGCGCCGTCGCGCAGATGCAGGTGCCAGTCGTCGGGGCGGGTGATGGTGATTTGCATGGCCGAATTATCGCCCATCTGCGCTGTCGGCGGCCTTCCAGGCCAGGGCCTGTTCGTAGAGCGCATTCTTCGGCGCACCGGTGATTTCGGCGGCCAGCTTGGCGGCGGTCTTCAGCGGCAGCTCGGCCAGCAGCAGGCGCAGGGTACGCTCGGTGGCGGCATCCAGGCCCTCTCGCGGCGGCGGCGCAGAGACGATCAGGACGAATTCGCCGCGCTGGCGGTTGGCGTCCGCCGCCAGCCAGGCCGGCCCGTCACTCAGCGGCATGCGTGCGATCTGCTCGAACATCTTGGTCAGCTCTCGCGCCACGACCAGTTGCCGTTGCGGTTCGAGTACGGCGGCCAGGTCGGCAACGGTTTCGGTAATGCGATGGGGTGCTTCGTAGAACACCAGGGCGGCGGGAATCGGCGCCAGGGCCAGCAACTCGGCACGACGCGCGCCGGGCTTGGGCGAGAGGAAGCCGACGAAATGGAAATGCGTATCGGTGATGCCGGAGGCCGACAGCGCCGTGATCGCTGCACTGGGCCCGGGCAGCGGCACCACGACAAAGCCCGCATCCTGCACGGCGGCCACGGCACGGGCGCCGGGGTCGGAGACGGCCGGGGTGCCGGCGTCGGAGATCAGCGCCACCCGCTGCTCGGCTTGCAGGGCCTGGATCAGCCGGCCGGCGGCCTCGCGCTCGTTGTGCTCGTGCAGGGCGAAGGTGGGGGCGCGGCTGCCAACGTGATCCAGCAGGCGGCGGGCGTGGCGGGTGTCCTCGCAGGCGATCAGATCGGCCTGGCGCAGCAATTCGCTCGCGCGCTGGCTGAGATCGCCGAGATTCCCGAGGGGAGTGGCCACCACATACAATGCCCCTGTCCTGAATTTATTCGTGTCCATGTCGCTCATCGACCGCATTCTCCCGGGCCGGCTCGACCGGCGCAAGCTCGGCGCCGCCGGCGAGGCGCGCGCCGCCGCCTTTCTGGCGGCCCAGGGGCTGCGCCTGCTGGGCCGCAACTACCGGGTGCGCGGCGGCGAGATCGACCTGATCTGCCAGGACGGCGACACCCTGGCCTTCGTCGAGGTGCGCTTGCGCAACGGCTCCGGTTTCGGCGGCGCTGCGGCCAGCATCACCCGGGGCAAGCAGCAGCGGCTGATCGTCGCCGCGCGCCACTGGCTGGCGCAGCACGGTGAGCGGCCCTGCCGCTTCGACTGCGTGCTGATCGACGGCGAGCGCCTGGAATGGCTGAGCGATGCGTTCGTGGCTGATTAGCCTCTGCCTCGCCGCGGCGCTGCTGTGGCCCCCTGCCCTGCCCGCCCAGACGGTCAAGGTGCTGGTGCAAAGCTCGCCCCTGGCCGGCTTCCAGTACTACGCCGGCAGCACGCGCTGGGAAGAGATGCAGCTCGGCGATGAGCTGGCCCTGATCCGCGAGCCGGACAATCCCCACGATGCCAACGCGGTGCGGGTCGAGTGGCGCGGCGAAAAGCTGGGCTATCTGCCGCGCAAGGAAAACCGCGCGGTGGCGGCGGAACTGGATCGCGGCGGCCGGGTCGAAGCCCGCATTGCCGGCCTGCGCCAGGCCCGCAATCCCTGGGCGCGGGTGCTGATCGAGGTATTTGTCGTCCTTTGAGGGCCTATTCCGCGGGCCGCCTTGGCTGCCTACCGCTAAAATTCCGCAATTCACGCACAACCCTGGGCCGTCATGAGCATCGAACAACGCATCCGCCGCCAATTCGAAGACAGCATCGCCACCAAGCAAGCCGCCATGGAAGCCATGAACGGCCCGATCCACCAGGCGATCAAGGCCATGGTGGCCTGTCTGCAGGGCGGCGGCAAGATCATGGCCTGCGGCAACGGCGGTTCCGCCGCCGATTCGCAGCACTTCGCCGCCGAACTGCTGAACCGCTTCGAACGCGAACGCGCGCCCCTGGCGGCCATCGCCCTGACCACCGACACCTCGACCCTGACCTCGATCGCCAACGACTACCGCTACGAGGAAGTGTTCTCCAAGCAGGTGCGGGCGCTGGGCCGCCGTGGTGATGTGTTGCTGGCGATTTCCACCAGCGGCAACTCGCCCAACGTGATGGAGGCGATGAAGGTCTGCGCCGAGATCGGCGTTCGCGTCGTGGCGCTGACCGGCAAGCAGGGCGGCAAGATGGCCGCGATGCTCGGCGCCGACGACGTCCATCTGTGCGTGCCCGCGGACCGTACCGCGCGCATCCAGGAAGTCCATCTGCTGACGCTGCACTGCCTGTGCGACGGCATCGATCATCTGCTGCTGGGAGACCCCGCATGAAGCTTCGCAACCTGACTCTGATCGCCGTTTTGCTGCCCGCCCTGGCCGGCTGCTTCGGCGCCGTGGCCGTAGGCGCCGGTGCCGGCGCCCTGCTGATCGCCGACCGCCGCCCGTCGGAAATTTACCTGGGCGACGAAGGCAGCGAAATCCGCGCCGCCAACCGTATCGGCGAGAAGTTCGGCGACAAGGTGCATGTCAATGTCACCAGCTTCAACCGCACCGTGATGCTCACCGGCGAAGTGTCCGACGCAGCCGCCAAGGCGGAAGTGGAAAAGATCGTCAGCGGCCTGCCCAACATCAAGGCCATCGTCAACGAATTGCAGGTGGGCGGCGTCAGCAATCTCAGCGCCCGCGCCAACGACAGCTACCTGACCTCCAAGGTCAAGGCGCGCTTCATCGACTACAACAAGTTCCCGGTGAACCTGGTGAAGGTGGTCACCGAAGCCGGCAGCGTGTACCTGATGGGCCTGGTGACCAAGGCCGAAGCCGATGCGGCGGTGGATATCGCCAGCACCACCGGCGGCGTGCTGAAGGTCGTCCGCGTCTTCGAATACATCTCGGCTGAAGAAGCCAAGCGCCTCGACAGCCGCCCGGCCGACAAGCAGCCGGCGAAGACGCCGTGAGCTATCCCGCGCCCGCCTTCGAGGCCAAGCGCTGCGAGCCCGCCGATCTGGCGGCCCGCATCGCCGCCCTGCCCCGTCCCCTGGTGTTCACCAACGGCTGCTTCGACATCCTCCATCGCGGCCATGTCACCTACCTGGCCCAGGCCCGCGCCCTCGGCGCCAGCCTGGTGGTGGCGCTGAATACCGACGAATCGGTGAAGCGCCTGGGCAAGGGTGACGACCGGCCGCTCAACCGCCTCGACGACCGCCTGTCGGTAATGGCGTCGTTGGAGTGCGTCTCCCTGGTCACCTGGTTCGACGAAGACACGCCGCTGCAACGCATCCTGCAATGCCGCCCCGATGTGCTGGTCAAGGGCGGCGACTGGCCGGTGGAAAAGATCGTCGGCTACTCGGAGGTGCTGTGCTGGGGCGGCACGGTGCATTCCATCCCCTTCATCCACGAGCGCTCGACCACCGCCTTGGTGGAGAAGATTCGACGGCTTTGAACCGCCCTTCAAGCTTCACGAATTCTTAGCTTCAACTCGCACAAGCGGTTAGATCGCGGATCGAACAGCACGACGCAGCTCCCAGAACTTTTGCATCTTTCCGCCGTAATTTACATTCTGATCAAAAGCTGCACGTTCAATTAGCTTTGCCTTCACAAGAAACTGAAACGCGCGCCACAACACATCAAAGACCTTCGCAACTTCACGGAGGCCAACAGATGTTGGAACCACATTGAGACCGAGTACTGATGTCCTGCGTGTTCGCGGGTTCACCGACACGGAATACTTGTAATCGCCGAACTCTGCATCCTTGACGGCTCGGCGAAGAATAAGGTGTTTGCTTTCGTGGTTAGAGATAGTCAGCGTCCAAAGGTGATTGTGGGCAAGCACATCTCTCAGCACGAATACCTCGGTAAGCGACTTCTGTAGAGAAAAAGACTTACGAAGCTGTGCGAGGTAGTCAGGGACTGAAGTCCGTTTCATCTTTGGCCTGCCTCCAATCGGCCTTTGGCGCTGCAAGTAGCTGACGCGAGTAACGTACGACTCGAATGCCACGACCAAGAGTAGAACGATTGCGGACGAGTAGCCGTTCTCACGATGACCGCGCTTAACCGTTGTGGCGCCAAGTCTTTCATGTGCCAGTAGCTTGTGAACGAGGTCGGCGATTGGTCCATAGTAGGAGGAGCCGACGACTGTGATGATGTCTTCCATGTCCGAAGTGAATAGAGCTCTAGCGTGAAGTGTCCGGCCCTATAGCCGAAAAGCAAACCATCATTCGACCGAATAAAAACTCCTGGTTTGCGGCGAGTTCTTTCAAACCAATACCTTGCTGGAGTGCGGCCAAAACGTCGGGGAAAGCCAGTCGGCCGGGCCGGCTGCAGATTCGAACAGCTTAATTTCAGAGCACTGGCTTGTCCATCGCGGCTAGGCCGTTGACCGGCCGATTCGCCCCGCACTGCTTCCGCTCGTTGGGGCAGAACGTAACAGAAACCTAAACACCCCCTTTGGCTCGTGAAACTTTGCCTTACCCCTCACCGGCAAGCGGATCACGCGCTAAACTCTTACCATGCCGTTATCTATAGAGTAAAGGTAAGAACATGCCCCCCACCGCCACGCTATCCAGCAAGTTCCAGATTTCAGTGCCCAAGGTCGTCCGCGACGAGTTGCATTGGGAAGCCGGGCAGGAATTCGTTTTCATCCCCAAGGGCAAGGGGGTGCTGCTGATGCCGGTGCCCGAGTTGGAGCAGCTCGCCGGCATGGTCAAGGGCGCGCAGAAGAAGGGCTACCGTGATCGGCAGGATCGCTTCTGATGCGCGTCGTCGATACCTCGGCCTGGATCGAGTGGCTGACAGGCAGCCCCTTGCGCACCAGGTTGGCGAAGGAGATTCCCGACCGGACACAGTGCATCGTGCCTACCATCGTGCAACTGGAACTGGCAAAGTGGCTGGTCCGGGAAAGCGGCGAGGATCAGGCCGATCAGGTGATCGCCTACACCCAGAAATGCGTGGTGGCGCCGCTCGACACGCGGATAGCGCTACGCGCCGCCGAGTTGCATCGCCAGCACAAATTGGCCACTGCCGATGCCGTGGTGTATGCCACGGCCCAGGAGTTCGACGCCGAGCTGCTGACCTGCGACGCCCACTTTGAAAATCTGCCGGGCGTGATTTTCGTTAAGAAAGCGCCATAGCGCCCGGGGCGGCTGGCATCAATCCACCGCCGCCAGCTTCAATTCGTCGGCGGCGTGGCGCTCCTGCTCTTCCATCACCAGCAACCCCAACTCGCGTTTGAGCTCATTGAATTCGGGCGCCGCCGGATCGCGCGGGCGGGGGATGGCGACCGGCTGGTCGCGCTTGATGGAGCCGGGGCGGTAGGTCATGACGATGATGCGGTCAGCCAGGTAGATCGACTCCTCGATGGAGTGGGTGACGAACAGGATGGTCTTGCCGAAGGCCTGCCAGATGCGCAGCAGCTCGTCCTGCAGGTTGCGCCGGGTCAGGGCGTCGAGGGCGCCGAAGGGTTCGTCCATCAGCATGATCGGCGAATCCATCGCCAACACCCGGGCGATGGCGACGCGCTGGCGCATGCCACCGGACAGATCCTTGGGGAAGCGATCGCGGAAATCCTTGAGCTTGAGCACCTCGAGCAACTGATCCACGCGTGCGGCGATTTCGCCCTTGGCCTTGCCCTGCACTTCCATGGCGAAAGCGACGTTCTGCGCCACCGTCATCCAGGGGAACAGGGCGTATTCCTGAAACACCATGCCGCGGTCGGGGCCAGGTTCGCTGATGGCTTTGCCGTCCACGCGGATGGCCCCGGCGGAGGGCAGGGAGAAGCCGGCCACGGCATTGAGCAGGGTGGACTTTCCGCAACCGGAGGGGCCCAGCAGGCAGACGAACTCGCCCTGGGAAATTTCCAGGTCGATGCCTTGCAGCGCCACCACTTCCCGCTCCTTGGTTTTGAACACCTTGTGCACCCGGTCGATGACGATCTGGCTCACGGCCGCCCCCTCAGTGCTCGAGGCCGCGGTGCCAGCGCAGCAGGTAGTTGTTGAGGGCGCTGACCGCCGTATCCAGGGCGAGGCCGAGCAGGCCGATGGTGAACATGCCGGCGATGATCTTGTCCGACCACATGAATTCGCGGGCTTCGAGGATGCGGAAGCCGAGGCCGTTGTTCACCGCGATCATCTCGGAGACGATCACCACGATGAAGGCGGTACCGATGCCGATGCGCACCCCGGCGAGGATGTAGGGTGTCGCCGCGGGCAGCATGATGCGGGTGAACAGGGTCCATTGATTCACCCCGAGGTTGCGCGCGGCGCGCAGGTAGATGCCGTCCACATTGCGCACGCCGGCGATGGTGTTCATCAGGATCGGGAAGAAGGCGCCGATGGCGATCAGAAACACCGAGGGCGGATTGCCCAGGCCGAACCAGAGAATTGCCAGGGGGATGTAGGCGATCGGCGGGATCGGCCGCAGCACCTGCACCAGCGGGTTGCACAGGGCATAGGTGCGCTGACTGGCGCCCATCAACAGACCCAACGGCAGGGCCAGTACGGCGCCGACGAGAAAGCCCACCACCACCCGGTAGAGGCTGCCGATGGCGTCGTCGATCATCTCGCCGGAGAACAGCCAGGTCAGCCAGGATTGCTGGGCCGGGTCCCAGGGCGCCGGCGGGCTCAGGTAGAGCCACCACTTGAGGGCCACGGCGGAAGGAGCCGGCAGCACCACGGCGGAGAACAGACCGGCGCGGGCGCAAGCCTCCCACAGGACAAGCAGCACCACTGGCACGATGGTGCCGCGGAGGAAGGACTTGAACCTGGCGTGCATGGCGCAGCCCGCCTCACTTCACCTTGAGGTCCGCCTTGGCCTTCTGCAGCAGGTCGAGCTTGACCCAGTCGGCGGCCTTGGGCGGGTTGGCCATGCGGCCGACGCCGAACTTCTGCATCAGCGCGGTGACAGTGTCGATGTGTTCCAGGCTGACGTCATAGGTGAAGGCGGCGTTATCCATCGCGTCCTTGAAATCCTGGGAGGTAATCTGGCCCTTGAACATCTGGTCCTTGACGTAACGCTCGGCCAGGGCCATGTCCTTGTTGAAAGTGGCGGTAGCCTCGACGAAGCATTTCATCACCCGCTGCGCCACGTCTTTTTTCTCGCTGTACAGCTTCTCGCTCATCACCAGCAGCCGGTAGGGCTCGCCGATGGCGGTGTCGTAGGGCTTGAGCACCTCGATGCCGAACTTCTTGTTGATCGCCTGGGACGACTGTGGTTCGGACTGGCACATGGCGTCGATCTGCTTGGCGGCCAGGGCCTGGTTCAGGTCGGCGAAGGCCAGGTAGACGATGGTCACGTCCTTGCCGCCCTTGTCGGACCAGGTCAGGCCGGCCTTTTCCAGTTCGGCCAGGAGCAGGATTTCCTGCATGCCGCCGCGGGTCACGCCGACCTTCTTGCCCCTCAAGTCCTTCAGGTTTTTGATGGCGGAATCGATGCCGGCCACCAGGCGCGCGCCGCCCTTGGCGAAGCCGGCCACGGTGACGATCGGCACGCCGTTGGCGCGACCTGAGATGGCGCCGTCGGAAGCCAGTGCGGCGAGGTCGATTTCATTGGCGACGATGGCCGGCATGATGTCCGGCCCCTTGGGGAACATCCGTTCGTCGATCTTGACGCCGTACTTGCCGCAGATTTCCTTCATGTAGGAAACCGCGCCGTAGTGGGCGAACTTGAGATTGCCCAGGCGCACCAAATCTTCGGCCTGAACGCCGGTGGCAAAGACGGCAAGCACTGCGGACAGCAGGATACGGATTTTCATTGGGGTGCCTCCTCCGGTGGTTGGAACAGCCGCTGAAGCCAGGACTCGGTGCTCCGACCTGCCGCTGCCGGAGCCAAGCCGCTGGTTTTATTCTAGGCGTGAAAGTCGCTGAATATCCGCGCCCTGCAGCCTGTAGGCATTGGGCGATACCTTACGCGGTTAGCCCTTGCGGCGCAGGATCGCGGCGCGGACGATCTCGATATGGCCGCGCAGGGTGTACAGCATGTCCACGAAGGCCAGCGGCGTCGCCAGGCGCGCCACATCGTTCTCGATCACTTCCAGCTTGCGCAGCCATTCCTCGGGCGAGTGACGCTCCGGCTCGGCCTCGAAGTCGGCTTCGAGAAATTTCAATTCGCCATAGCGCCGATAGATGCGCGAACGCACCCGCCAGCCGTAGAGGGCCGGGGCGAACTTGGCGACCGGAATCACCAGGGCGAACAGGGGGATCAGCATCACCACCAGGCGGTCCACCAGGGTCGCCGCCCAGAACGGCAGGTAGCGCTGCAGCAGCGGTTTGCCGGATTTGTAATAGCGCTCGGCGGCCGGCGCCAGCGGGTAATCGACGCTGACGGATTTTGGAAAGTCGCCGGCGCGTTGGAAGATGCCGGGGCCGCCATAGAGTTCGCTGGCGGCCTGCAGCAGCAGGTCCACCTGGGCCGGATGGGTGCTGTCGCGCACCACCAGGGTCGCCATCGGCGAGACCAGTTCCACATCCTGTTCGGGAATGTTGCGCACCAGATCCACCGCCCCCTTAGGCAGGGTGATGTGGGCCAGGTAGGGGAACTGCCGGGTATAAGCCTCGGCGTGGCTCAGGCTCATCGGCCGCACGCCGTCGGTGTACAGCAGGGTCCAGACGCTGGCCGACTGTACCGGGCCAACCAGGAAGACCGCATCCACCTTGTGCTCGCTCAGGGCCATGGCGGCCGCCATGCCGCCGATATCCACCAGCGTTACGGCATCCTTGTCCATGCCGTTGGCGCCGAGGATTTCCTGCGCCAGCGCACGGGTGCCGCTGCCGCTCGCGCCGATCGCGATCCGCTTGCCGCGGAGCTGGGAGATACGATCGAGAGCCCCGTTGCGTGCCGCGTCGGTGCGATAAAAAACCCACAGCGGCTCATGGTAGAGGGCGCCGAGGGAATACAGCCCCTCCTCCTCGCCGGTCAAGCGGGCGGTGCCGCCCTGCATGAAGGCGGCATCGACGCCGGAATTTTCATTCTGCAGCAGGGACTGATTTTCCAGGGCGCCGGAGCTGGGGCGCTCCACCACTTCGATGCCCTGGCGCGCCAGGACACGTTTGAACTCGGCGGCATAGCGTTGATAGCCGCCACCGCTGCCGCCGCTGGCCAGCACCAGTTGCTTCGGCGGCGCCGGCTTGACGAACTGGGCGGTGACCCAGAAGCCACCGATCAGCAACAGCAGCGCGGGCAGGCCGATCAGCAGCAGGTCGCGCCAGGAGGCGCGACGCAGGCGCTCCAGCGCCTTGGCTCGGGTGAGATTACGCGGCACGATCAGCGTGCATCAAGAGCGCCACCATCCTGGTCGAGCGCAGCGAGCCGATTAGTAGCCTCCCCCGCGAGGGGGAGGATGGGAGGGGGCGGGCCATATTGCTTTTCCGGCCGAGCATCGATATCCGCCGTCGAAGCTGAGGCAGCGGGTTTCGGCTTGGCCGGGTTAGAACGGGATGTCGTCTTCGAAATCGCCCAGGCCGCCGGAGGGCGGCGGCGCGGAACGGGAGGGGGCAGAGGAGGAACGGCCGCCGCCGGACGCGGGCGCGGAACTGCTGCGCTGATCGTATTCAGGGCTGCCGCCGCCTTCACGCCGGCCCAGCATCTGCATGGCATCGGCGCTGATCTCGGTGGTGTAGCGTTCCTGGCCGTCCTTGTCCTGCCACTTGCGGGTGCGCAGGCGGCCTTCGACATAGACCTGGGAGCCCTTCTTCAGGTACTGGCCGGCGATTTCGGCCAGCTTGCCGAAGAACACCACGCGATGCCATTCGGTCGCCTCGCGCCGCTCGCCGGTCGCCTTGTCCTTCCAGCTATCCGTGGTGGCGATACGACAGTTGGTGACCTGATCACCGTTGGGGGTGTAGCGCGTCTCCGGGTCTGCCCCGAGATTGCCCACCAGAATCACCTTGTTAACCGAAGCCATTTTTGTCCTCCCGAATTTTGGGCTTATTACAAAGGGTCGAGTTTACCTTCAACCGGGGCCGCGCCGTGTGCTACCCGCTGCGGAACCTGTCCCATGCCACTGGCAACCACGACCCACAGCGCGACCATCGCACCGCAGCCGACGAAGACCGAATCGACGCCATAGTTGTTGGCCAGATAGCCACCCAGGGCGCCGCCGAGAAATAGGCCGAAGGCCTGGGTGGTGTTGTACACGCCGAGGGCGGCTCCCTTGGCCCGCGCCGGGGCAAAGCGGGAGATCAACGACGGCAGGGTCGCCTCGAGAATGTTGAAGGCGACGAAGAACAGCAGCAGGCCCGTTGCCAGCCACCAGAAGTCGCGGTTGCCGATATAGAACACGCCTTCGGTCAGCAGCAGCAGCAGCACGGCGCCGACGAAGATCGGCTTCACCTTGCCGCGCCGCTCGGCCATGATGATCGCCGGCACCATCAGCACGAAGGAGGCCAGCACCGCCGGCAGATAGAGTTTCCAATGCGATGTCACCGGGAAATGCTCGACCGACACCAACTGGCGCGGGATCACGACGAACATGGCCATCTGCGCCATGTGCAGGACGAAGATCCCGAAATTCAGGCGCAGCAACTGGCCGTTGCGCAGCACTTCGCCGAAGGGTACCGGCGGGCCGGGATGGGGCGGCGGCGGTTCGCCGACCCAGCCCTTCAGCACGAAGATCGCGCCGACGGCGAGGATCGCGGTGAGCCAGAAGATGCCTGCCATGCCGACGACGGAATACAGCGCCGGCGCCGCCACCAGGGAGAAGGCGAAGGCGAGACCGATGGAAGAGCCGATCATCGCCATCACCTTGGTGCGATGCTGCTCGCGGGTGAGGTCGGCGGCCAGCGCCGTCACCGCGGCGGAGATGGCGCCGCCGCCTTGCAGTACGCGCCCAACGATGATCCAGTGCAGATCGGGCGCCAAGGCCGCCACCGCGCTGCCGATGGCGAACAGCACCAGGCCGGCGACGATCACCGGCTTGCGGCCGAAGCGGTCGGAGGCCATGCCGAAGGGAATCTGGAACATCGCCTGGGTCAGGCCGTAGGCGCCGATGGCGATGCCGACCAGGGTCAGGTTGTCACCGCCGGGCAAGCCTTTGGCGTGCACGGCGAAGACCGGGAGGATGAGAAACAGGCCCAGCATACGCAGGGCAAAAATAGATGCGAGCGCCGCGCCCGCGCTCTTCTCGTCGCGGGTCATGGCGTCATTGGCCGGGGAACGCATGGGGGCTCTAAACGGGGTTGGGGGTTGGCGTATATTAACAGGTTGCCCCGACCCCCTTTCCCGGCGTGACATGGACGAAATACGCATCCGCGGTGCCCGCACCCACAACCTGAAGAACATCAACCTCGATCTACCGCGCAATCAACTGACGGTGATCACCGGCCTGTCCGGTTCGGGCAAGAGTTCGCTGGCCTTCGACACGCTGTATGCGGAAGGCCAACGGCGCTATGTGGAATCCCTTTCCGCCTACGCCCGCCAGTTTTTGCAACTGATGGAAAAGCCGGATGTGGACCTTATCGAGGGCCTCTCGCCGGCAATCTCCATCGAGCAGAAGGCCACCAGCCACAACCCCCGTTCGACGGTGGGCACGGTCACCGAAATCCACGACTACCTACGCCTGCTCTACGCCCGCGCCGGCACGCCGCACTGCCCAGAGCACGGTCAGCCGCTGGAGGCGATGAGCGTGTCACAGATGGTGGACCACGTGCTGGCCCTGCCGGAAGACACCAAGCTGATGATCCTCGCCCCGGTGGTGGCCAACCGCAAGGGCGAGCAGTTGGAACTGTTCGCCGAATTGCGCGCCCAGGGCTTCGTCCGCCTGCGGGTGGACGGCAAGGTCTGCGACATCGACGACCTGCCCAAGCTGGCGAAGAGCACCAAGCATTCGGTGGATGTGGTGGTGGACCGGCTCAAGGTGCGCGCCGACCAGCGCCAGCGCCTGGCGGAGAGCTTCGAGACGGCCCTGGTGCACGCCGAGGGCCGCGCCCTGGCGGTGGAAATGGACAGCGGCGTCGAGCATCTGTTCTCCGCCAAGTTCGCCTGCCCGATCTGCTCCTACTCCCTGCAGGAGCTGGAGCCGCGGCTGTTCTCCTTCAACAATCCGATGGGCGCCGGCCCCCAGTGCGACGGCCTCGGTCAGATTCAGTTCTTCGATCCGGCGCGGGTCGTGGCTTATCCGCATCTGTCGCTGGCGGCGGGCTGCATCCGCGGTTGGGACAAGCGCAACCAGTTCTATTTCCAGATGCTGGAGTCCCTGGCCGAGCACTACAAGTTCGACACCGCGACGCCCTTCGAGAACTTGCCGGAGCCAGTGCGCAAGGTGGTGCTCTACGGCTCGGGCAAGGAGCCGATTCGTTTCCGTTACCTGAACGAGCGGGGCCACCGCTCCGACCGCAGCCATGCCTTC
Organism: Rhodocyclaceae bacterium; assembly: GCA_036518635.1. Lineage (GTDB taxonomy): Bacteria > Pseudomonadota > Gammaproteobacteria > Burkholderiales > Rhodocyclaceae > AWTP1-18. Next base: position 15,344 of record DATDMT010000015.1, read on the forward strand.
GAGGGCGTGATCCCCAGCCTGGAGCGGCGCTACAAGGAGACCGACTCGCTGGCGGTGCGCGAGGAGTTGGCCAAGTACCTGAACGCCAAGCCCTGCCCGCAATGTGCCGGCACTCGCCTGCGCCTGGAGGCGCGCCATGTGCTGGTGGGCGGCAAGAACATCGCCGATGTCAGTCGGCTGTCGCTGGGCCTGTGCCGCGATTTCTTTGCCGCGCTGCAGATGACCGGGCATCGGGCTCAGGTGGCGGCCAAGATCGTGCACGAGATCGACAGCCGCCTCGGCTTCCTGATCAATGTCGGCCTCGATTACCTGTCGCTGGATCGCTCGGCGGAAACCCTGTCGGGCGGCGAGGCCCAGCGTATCCGCTTGGCCTCGCAGATCGGTTCCGGCCTCACCGGGGTGATGTACGTGCTCGACGAACCCTCCATCGGCCTGCACCAGCGCGACAACACCCGCCTGTTGAAGACCCTGGTGCAACTGCGCGACCTGGGCAACACGGTGATCGTCGTCGAACACGATCAGGAAGCCATCGAGAGCGCCGACTATGTGGTGGACATGGGGCCGGGTGCCGGTGAGCACGGCGGCCAGGTGGTGTCTCAGGGCACGCCGAAAGTCGTGGCGGCGGACCCGCAATCGCTGACCGGCGCCTACCTGTCGGGCAGGCAACGTATCGAGGTGCCGGCAAAGCGCACGCCGGTGAATACCGAGCGTCAGTTACGCATCGGCCAGGCCAGGGGCAACAACCTGAAGAACGTTTCGCTGGAGCTGCCGGTGGGTCTGCTCACCTGCGTTACCGGGGTTTCCGGCTCGGGCAAGTCCACGCTGATCAACGACACCCTGTATGCGGCGGCGGCACGCCATCTTTACGGCTCGGCGGTGGAGCCGGCGGCCTACGGCGAGATCGAGGGCCTGGAGTTCTTCGACAAAGTCATCAACGTGGACCAGTCGCCGATCGGTCGTACCCCGCGCTCCAATCCCGCCACCTATACCGGGCTGCTGACGCCGATCCGCGAGTTGTTCTCCGGCGTTCCCGAGGCGCGCCAGCGCGGCTACGAGCCCGGCCGCTTCTCCTTCAACGTCAAGGGCGGGCGCTGCGAGGCCTGTCAGGGCGACGGCATGATCAAGGTGGAAATGCATTTCCTGCCGGACATCTTCGTCCCCTGCGACGTCTGCCACGGCAAGCGCTACAACCGCGAGACCCTCGAGGTGCGCTACAAGGACAAGAACATCCACGACGTGCTGCAGATGACGGTGGAGCACGCCCGCGAGTTCTTCGACGCGGTGCCGGTGATCGCCAAGAAGCTGCAGACCCTGATCGACGTCGGCCTCTCCTACGTGCAATTGGGGCAGAGCGCCACCACCCTGTCGGGCGGCGAGGCGCAACGCGTCAAGCTGGCGCTGGAGCTGTCCAAGCGCGACACCGGGCGCACCTTGTACATTCTCGACGAGCCGACCACCGGCCTGCACTTCCACGACATCGGCCTGCTGCTAAAGGTGCTGCACCGCCTGCGCGATCATGGCAACACCATCGTCGTCATCGAGCATAATCTCGATGTCATCAAGACGGCGGACTGGCTGATCGATCTCGGTCCGGAAGGCGGCGACGGCGGCGGGCGTATCATCGCCAGCGGTACGCCGGAGGCAGTGGCGGCGGTGGCAGACAGCCACACCGGACACTATCTGGCGCCCTTACTCGGCAGCCGGGCCACCGCGAAGAAGAGGAGAAAATAAATGTCCGACGACAAGCTGAACGCCGATGCGGCGAACATCGACAGCGAACTGGCGCGCAAGGCCGCGGTGTTCGGCCTTGACTGGAGTGACGACGGCCAGGTGCGCAAACTGGCGCGCTTGGCCCTGGCCAACAACGGCGAGACGATCAAGCTGGATTGCAGCTTGGCGAGTCCCGAGGGCCAGGCCAAGATGGAAATTTTCGGCTTGGCACAGATGGCCCTCAAGCTGGCCGACGACGCCAAGGCCGCGGCCACCGAGCTGAACACTGGCCCTGCCCTGGGCGCGATGCTCAAGGCCCTGCAGGCCGAACGCCAGAACCGCAACTGAAGCGCGGCGGCGGTAAACGAAAAATGCCCGGCGAGCCGGGCATTTTCATTGGAAGCGAGGGTCGATTACTCGGCCGCAACCGCTTCAGCGGCTTCGCCTTCGGGGCGATCCAACAGTTCGACGTAGGCCATCGGGGCGTTGTCGCCAACGCGGAAGCCCATCTTCAGGATGCGCAGATAGCCGCCGTTGCGGGCGGAGAAGCGCGGGCCCAGCACGTCGAAAATCTTGACCACGACTTCACGATCGCGCAGGCGATCGAAGGCCAGGCGGCGGTTGGCCAGGCTGGGCTTCTTGCCGAGGGTGATCAGGGGCTCCACCACGCGGCGCAGTTCCTTGGCCTTGGGCAGAGTGGTCTTGATGGCTTCGTGACGCAGCAGGGAGACTGCCATATTGCGCAGCATCGCCTGGCGGTGGGCAGAGGTGCGGTTCAGTTTCCGCAGGCCGTTACCGTGACGCATAGTGAATATCCTTTATCTTGTGCGGCCGCCGCACGGGGCTAGCGGCCGGTTAATCGTTATGGATTAAGGGTCTTGGGCAATCAGCCCATTTTCTCGAGGCCAGCGGGAGGCCAGTTCTCGAGCTTCATGCCAAGGGTGAGGCCGCGGGAGGCCAGCACTTCCTTGATTTCGTTGAGCGACTTGCGGCCCAGGTTCGGGGTCTTCAAGAGCTCGGTTTCGGTACGCTGGATCAGGTCGCCGATGTAGTAGATATTCTCGGCCTTGAGGCAGTTGGCCGAGCGCACGGTCAGTTCCAGATCGTCCACCGGACGCAGCAACTCCGGCGCGACGGGCAATTGCTTCTGCTCGACCGGCGCCAGGGTGGTGGTTTCCAGATCGGCGAAGACCGACAGCTGGTCCATCAGGATGCGGGCGGCGTTGCGGATGGATTCTTCCGGATCGACGGCACCGTTGGTTTCCAGATCGATGATCAGCTTGTCCAGGTCGGTACGCTGCTCAACGCGGGCGGACTCGACGGCGTAGCTGACGCGACGCACCGGGCTGAACGAGGCGTCCAGCAGGATGCGGCCGATGATCTTGCCTTCTTCCTTGGCGGCGGGGCGGCTGTTGGCCGGCACGTAGCCGCGGCCGGTCTCGACCTTGACCTGCATTTCCAGCTTGCCGCCGGCGGACAGATGGGCCAGCACGTGGTCGGGATTGATGATCTCGACGTCGTGGGTGGTCTGGATGTCGCGGGCAGTAACGACGCCCTCGCCCTGCTTGGACAGGGTCAGGGTGGCGCTGTCGCGGCCGTGCAGCTTGAGCACGACGCCCTTCAGGTTCAGCAGAATGTCGACTACGTCTTCGCGCACGCCTTCCAGGGTGGAGTATTCGTGCAGCACGCCTTCGATGGAAACCTCGGTGGGAGCGGCGCCCGGCATCGAGGAGAGCAGGATGCGGCGCAGCGCATTGCCCAGCGTGTGGCCGTAGCCACGCTCGAACGGCTCCATCACGACACGGGCATGAACCGGCGAAAGGGACTGCACATCGACGATGCGCGGTTTCAGCAGTGCATTGCTTTGCATCTGAGGTCCTTCAAAAGGTAAACGCCCGACACCCAGCAAGGGTGTCAGGCGTGAAACGGGAAATTAGCGAGAATACAGTTCGACCACGAGGCCTTCGTTCATCGTGGGGGGCAGTTCCTCACGGGACGGATAGGCCTTGAACACGCCCTTGGCTTCCTTGGCGTTGACGTCCAGCCACTCGGGGAAACCGCGCGAATCGGCGGCTTCGAGAGCAGCCTTGGTGCGCAGGTGGCCCTTGGCGGCGTCGGTCAGCTGAACGGTGTCGCCGGGACGCAGGTTGTAGGACGGAATGTTCACACGCTTGCCGTTCACCAGGATGCCGTTGTGACGGACGATCTGGCGAGCTTCTGCGCGCGAAGCGCCGAAACCCATGCGGAAGGTGACGGTATCCAGACGGCCTTCCAGCAGCTGCAACAGGTTTTCACCGGTCTGGCCCTTCTTGCGCTCGGCTTCGCCGAAGATCTTGCGGAACTGACGTTCCAGCACGCCGTAGATGCGGCGGATCTTCTGCTTTTCGCGCAGTTGCTGACCGTAGCCGGAAAGGCGTTGGCCGGACTTCTGGCCGTGTTGGCCAGGGGCATAGGAACGACGCTCAATGGCGCACTTGTCGGTGAAGCACTTCTCGCCCTTGAGGAAGAGTTTCTCACCCTCACGGCGGCACTGACGGCACTTGGCATCAAGATTACGGGCCACGTGTGACTCCTTGATTCTTTATGGGCGCGTCAGATACGACGACGCTTGGGGGGACGGCAGCCGTTATGCGGCACCGGAGTGATATCGGTAATGCTGGTGATCTTCATACCGATGGCGTTCAGGGCGCGAACAGCGGATTCGCGACCGGGGCCGGGGCCCTTGATGCGAACTTCGACATTCTTCACGCCGCATTCCTGAGCAGCCTTGCCGGCAGCCTCGGCAGCCACCTGAGCGGCGAACGGCGTGCTCTTGCGTGAGCCCTTGAAGCCAGCACCACCGGAGGTCGCCCAGGACAGGGCATTGCCCTGGCGGTCGGTGATGGTGATGATGGTGTTGTTGAAGGAGGCGTGAACGTGGGCGATGCCTTCGGCAACGTTCTTCTTAACCTTCTTGCGAACCTTGGTAGCGGTCTTAGCCATGTTTCTCTAGTCCCTGTTATTTCTTCGCGCCGGCGATCGACTTGCGCGGACCCTTGCGGGTACGAGCGTTGGTGCGGGTACGCTGGCCACGGCAGGGCAGACCACGGCGATGACGCACGCCACGGTAGCAACCCAGGTCCATGAGGCGCTTGATGCTCATGGTCACCTCGCGGCGCAGATCGCCTTCGACGGTGAACTTGCCCACCTCCTCACGCAGCCGCTCCATGTCGGCCTCGGTGAGATCCTTGATTTTTGCCGAGCGGGTAATGCCAGCTGCATCGCAGATCTTCTGCGCGCGAGTACGGCCGACCCCGAAGATCGCCGTCAACGCGATCTCGGCATGCTGATGATTCGGAATATTGACGCCTGCGATACGGGCCATGTGCTTACCTTACCAATCGCCAAAAAATTGGGGAAACGGAAGATTATAGGTCATTTTTGACCTGTAATCAACCCTGACGTTGCTTGTGGCGCGGATCCTTGCAGATCACACGAACCACACCGTTACGACGGATCACTTTGCAATTGCGGCAAATGCGCTTGACCGAAGCCAGAACTTTCATCTTTGTTCTCCGAAAAAGTTGTTACTTGGCGCGGAAGACGATGCGACCCTTAGTCAAATCGTAGGGGGTGAGCTGTACCGTCACCTTATCGCCGGGAAGGATGCGGATATAGTGCATTCGCATTTTTCCGGATATGAAGCCCAAGACTACATGCCCGTTTTCCAGCTTGACCCTGAAGGTGGCGTTGGGGAGGTTTTCTACCACCTCACCCTGCATCTCGATTACATCTTCCTTCGCCATAAACCTCTTAGCGGACCGGAAACCCGGACCCTTTGAAATTCGCTTTCTTAAGCAGACTTTCGTACTGGTGAGACATCACGTAAGCCTGAACCTGGGCCATGAAGTCCATCGTCACCACGACGATAATCATCAGGCTGGT
>DATDMT010000016.1:0-20305 GCA_036518635.1 Rhodocyclaceae bacterium
GCGCGCTCGGCCGCGCTCAGGTCGGTGAGCAGGATGCCGACGGTGAGCATGAAGGGCCCGGTCATCAGCAGACCGAGGACGACGATGGCGAGCAGGAAGCGGGTGCGGGCGTTCATGGATTAGCGTGAAAGCGTTTGACGATGGGCTAGGTGATTTCGAGCGCAGCGAGCCGATGAGTAGCCTCCCCCGCGAAGGGGAGGATGGGAGGGGGCGGGCGTCGTTGCCTTGCGCGCTTCATGGATGGCGGTTGCTCACGGAAAGTGTTAGCCAAGGTGTTCCCGGATCAGCACCATCAGGTCACGGGTGGAAAAGGGCTTGGTGACGTAGGCGTTGGCGCCCAGGGCGAGGCCCTTGGCGACTTCCATGTCGCGCCCCTTGGCGGTCAGCATGATGATCTTGAGCCCAGCATGGGCCGGGTCGCCGCGCAGTTGCTGGCAGACTTCGTAGCCGGATTTCTTCGGCATCATCACATCCAGCAGCACCATGTCCGGTTGGAATCCGGCGACCTGCTCGAGCGCCGCCTCGCCATCGTTGGCAACGGCCACCTGGAAGCCTTCGCGCTTCAGCAGGTATTCCAGGGAGATGACGATGTTCGGTTCGTCATCGACGATCAATATTTTTTTAGTCATTGGGAAACTCTCCTCGCGCTTGTATCTGTACCTGCTTGTGGCATGGCAGGGAAAATATAAAACAGGCACCCATGCCGGGCGTGCTTTCCACCCACAGCCGGCCGCCGGAATACTCGATGATCTGGCGGCTGATCGGCAGCCCCAGGCCGGTGCCGGAGGGCTTGCTGGTCAGCACATCTCCCCCCTGGCGGAATTTTTCGAAAATCAACTCCTGATCCTCCGGGCGGATGCCCGGGCCGTTGTCGGTCACCGATACCCGCGCATCGTCGGCGTTGCGGTAAACGCGCACGGTGATGCGCCCGCTGCCGGCTTCGACGAACTTGCCGGCATTGGACAGCAGGTTGACCATCACCTGGGTCAACCGGTCCCGATCCACCAGGACGACGGGTTGGGTCGGATCGGGCACCACCGCCACCTCGATTTGCTTCTCGCTCAGCAGGGGCATGACAGTGGCAACGGATTCGTCGGCCAGTTGGTTCAGGTCCACCGGCACCGCGGCCCACTCGGCACGCCCCGATTCGAGCTTGGCCAGATCCAGCATCTGATTGATCAGCCGGGTCAGGCGCTCGGTCTCCGACATGACGATGCCCATGAAGCGTACCCGGTCGGCGAAGTCCATGCGCGGGTCGGCCACCAGCAATTCGGAAATGGCGCGGATCGAGGTCAGTGGGGTGCGCAATTCGTGGGTGACGGTGGAAATGAAATCGTCCTTCATCCGATCGAGCTCGAGCAGGCGCGTGTTGGCCACCCTCAGCTCGGTGGTGGCGCGCTCCAGGGCCTTGGATTTTTCTTCCAGCTCGCGGCTGTAGGCGCGGACCTGGGAGGCCTCGTCGAGGATGTCCATCACGCCGTCTAGGCTGATCGGCGCTTCTTCCACCACCGAGCCGATCATCACCCGTGCCGAGGCCGAGCCGATGGCGCCGGCCAGCAGGGTTTCGGCAAAGTGCACCAGGCCGGTATCGGCCGGCAGCTCGGCGATGCTGGCGCAGCCGCGGGCGCCGGCATAGCGTTGAAAGGCCTCGCGGGTGCGCGCCGGGCCGAGGAAGCGGGAAACGATGGGGATCAACACCGCCGACGATGCGGCGGTAAGCCAGTCGCCACGCCTGGCGACGGTATGGCTGTCGACGTCTACAAATAGCGTCGCCTGCTGCGCTTCGGCCCGATTCGGCGGCCGCAGCAGCGACACCGTGACATAGGCGCCGATATTGGCCAGCAGGCTCCACAACAGGCAATGGGTGATTTCGTCCAATCCGGCGAGGCCGAACAACTGCTGGGGATGCAGCAGGTCGATGCCGAAAATGCCTCGGTCCATATAGTCCGGCGGCAGCCAGCCCGATTTGGCGAAGGACGGGATCAGTAGGGTGTACAGCCAGACGGCGAAGCCGGCGCCGAGGCCGGCTGCAGCGCCGGGCAGGGTACCGCCGCGCCAGAACAAGCCGCCCAGCAGCACCGGGGCGAACTGCGCCACGGCGGCGAAGGACACCAAACCGATGGCCACCAGGGCGTAGGCCTCGCCGGCGAGGCGGAAGTAGACGTAGCCTAGCAGCAGGATCAGGCCGATGGCGCCGCGGCGGATGTTCAGCAGCAGCTGGGTCAGGTCCGGCATCCGCTCCAGGCGGCGGGCCCAGTGCTTGAGCAGGATGGGCATCACCAGGTCGTTGCAGACCATGGTGGACAGGGCGATGGTTTCCGCGATCACCATGCCGGTGGCCGCCGACAGGCCGCCGATGAAGACCAGCAGCGCCAGCATTTCGTGGCCATGGCGCAGCGGAAAGGTCAGCACGAAGGCGTCGGCATCGAAGCCTTCGGCGAACTGTAGCCGGCCGCCTATGGCGATGGGCAGGACGAAGATGTTGATCACCAGCAAATAGGCGGGGAATAGCCAGAGCGCGCGGCGCAGATGGCTTTCCTTGACGTTCTCGACCACCATCAGTTGGAACTGGCGCGGCAGCAGGACCACCGTCAGCATCGACAGGATGGTCAGGGCGACCCAGTTGCCATACTGGCTGCCGCCGGCCGGCAGCATCAGCAAGGGCGCCAGCCGTTCGTCGCGGGCCGCCTGAGCGAAGATGTCGCCGAAACCGTTGAATACGCCATAGGTGACATACATGCCGGCGGCTAGGAAAGCCACCAGCTTGATCACCGAATCGAAGGCGATGGCGGCCACCATGCCTTCATGGCGTTCCGTGGTATCGAGATGGCGGGTGCCGAACAGGATGGTGAAGCCAGCCATCGCCGCCGCGACGTAGAAGGCGCTGTCGCCCAGGATCGCGGTGGCTGCCTGGCTGCCGCGCACGCCGCCGCCCACCAGCACGTCGAAGCTGCCGGAGACCGCCTTCAGTTGCAGGGCGATGTAAGGCAGGATGCCGATTACCGCGATCACCGTCACCAGGCCGCCGAGCAGATGGCTCTTGCCGTAACGCGAGGCGATGAAGTCGGCAATCGAGGTGATGCGGTTGGCCTTGGCGACCCGCAGAATCTTGCGCAGGACCACACTGCCGAGGATGAACATCAGGGTAGGGCCGAGGTACACCGGCAGGAAGCTGATGCCGGACACCGAGGCGCGGCCGACGCTGCCGTAATATGTCCAGGTGGTGCAATACACCGCCAGCGACAGGGCATATACCGCCGGATTGGCGATCAGGGAACGGCCCTGGGCCGCGCTTTGTTCAGCCTTGTGGGCGACGGCGAAGAGCAGTCCGAGATAGGCCAGGGCAGCGGAGATCAGCAGCCAGCCGGGCAACATCAAAGCCGGCCCCGCTCGGTGATCAAGGCCAGGGCGACGATCAACAGCGCCCAGGCGCCGAACAGGTAGAGGTAGGTCAGCGGGACGCCGAGGAAATCCAAGGCGCGATTGAACACTGCCAACAGCGGATAGTTGAACAGGGCGCAGCCGAGCAAAAACAGCGCAACCAGGCGCTGATGGGTCAGGCGTGGAAAGTTCATGGTCTTCCCCTAACGTCCTACCACTTGATCTGACCGGCGTTGGCACAGGTTGCGCGGCTCGCCGATCCCTCCTCATTTTTTGTATTGTGGCCGAGCATCGCCCCTGTAGCGACAAAATTGCATCTCGGCTTTGACGGTTTAAATCACGTCGTCTATAATCTTACTCCTCTTGGCCAGTTAGCTCAGTTGGTAGAGCAGCGGATTGAAAATCCGCGTGTCCTTGGTTCGATTCCGAGACTGGCCACCAAGATTTATAGGCGTGTTGCTTTTTTGCGGCGCGCAGGGATGTTGAACCGAGTTTTCTCGGTTTTCCTGGCCCGCCCGGCTTGCCGTGGCGGGCCTCTTCGTTTCTACTATCGGGACATTGCTTATTTGACCCGGGTCGCCCCACGGTACGGATGCAAGTCTTCGCCCTAGGCCTCAACCACTTGACCGCTCCTCTCGCCGTGCGCGAGCAGGTGGCGTTCGATCTCGTCGGTTTGCCCAAGGCCCTGCACGATCTGCTGCGGCGGGACACGGTGCGGGAGGCGGCGCTCCTGTCCACCTGCAACCGCACCGAGCTGTATTGCGCCACCGAGAGCCCCGAGACCGTGGCCCACTGGTTGGCCGATTATCACGCCCTGGCGCCGGATCGGCTGCAACCCTATCTCTACACCCACCAGCAGCGCGATGCCGTGCGCCACGTGTTCCGCGTCGCCAGCGGCCTGGATTCGATGGTGCTGGGGGAACCGCAAATCCTCGGCCAGTTGAAGCAGGCCGCCCGCACCGCCGAAGAGGCGGGTACTTTGGGTACCCGGCTGAATAAGCTGTTCCAGCATTCCTTTGCCGTCGCCAAGGAAGTGCGCTCCTCCACCGCCATCGGCGCCAACATTGTGTCGATGGCCGCCGCCTCGGTGCATCTGGCGGAGCGAATCTTCGAGAGCATTTCGACCCAGAAGGTGCTGTTCATCGGCGCTGGCGAGATGATCGAACTCTGTGCCGCCCACTTCGCCGGCCAGCAGCCGAAGCGGATGACGGTGGCCAACCGCACCATCGAGCGGGCCTCGGCGCTGGCTTCGCGCTTCAACGGCGATGCGATGCGCCTCGACCAGCTCGGCGACTGCCTCGCGGATTACGACGTGGTGGTGTCCTGCACCGCCAGCCCACTGCCCATCGTCGGCCTGGGCATGGTCGAGCGGGCGCTGAAGCAGCGCCGCCATCGCCCGATGGTGATGGTGGATCTGGCGGTGCCGCGGGACATCGAAATGGAAGTGGGGCGGTTGGACGATGTCTTCCTCTATACCCTCGACGACCTCGGCCAGATCGTCGAAGCCGGCCTCGAATCCCGTCAGGCGGCGGTGGTCGAGGCCGAGGCCATCATCGACCAGCAGGTCAGCAGCTTCCTGCATTGGGTCGAGGCTCGTGAGGTGGTGCCGACTATCCGCGCCCTGCGCGAATCGGCCGACCGCCTGCGCCGCCAGGAAGTCGAACATGCGATGAAGGCCCTGGCCCGCGGCGACGATCCGGCGGCGGTGGTGGAGGCCCTGTCCAAGGGCCTCGCCAACAAGCTGCTGCATCCGCCCACCGAAGCCCTCAATCGTGCGGAAGGCAATGAGCGCAACGAAATCGCCGCGCTGATCTCCCGCATCTTCCGCCTCGATTCCCACAAGTAGCTAGGCTCTGGGGCCGCCACCGGCTTGGTGGCGGCCTGCCGCTATTTCTTCGTCCCGATCCCATGAAATCCAGCATCCGTGAAAAGCTCGAACACCTGACTCAGCGCAAGGAGGAAATCGACGCCTTGATGGCCAGCGAGGACGCCACCCGCGACATGGATGCCTATCGCCGCATCAGCCGCGAGGGTGCCGAAATCGAGCCGGTGGTGGCGCTCTACGGCGCCTACTGCAAGGCCGAGGCCGACCTGCGGGGCGCCGAGGAAATGCTCGCCGATCCGGATATGAAGGAGTTGGCGGCGGAAGAGATCCAGGCGGCCAAGGCGACCATCGAAGGCCTCGAGGGCGAGCTGCAGGTGGCGCTGCTGCCGCGGGACCCCAACGACGACAAGAACCTGTTCCTGGAAATCCGCGCCGGCACCGGCGGCGAGGAATCGGCCCTGTTCGCCGCCAGCCTGTTCCGCATGTACAGCCGTTATGCCGAGCGGCGACGCTGGCAGGTGGAGGTGGTGTCGCGCAGCGAGTCGGACCTGGGCGGCTTCAAGGAAATCATCTGCCGGGTGGTGGGGCAGGGGGCCTATTCCAAACTCAAGTTCGAGTCCGGCGGCCATCGCGTGCAGCGCGTGCCGGAGACCGAGTCCCAGGGCCGCATCCACACCAGCGCCTGCACCGTGGCGGTGATGCCCGAGGCCGACGAGGTGGCCGAGGTGCAGATCAACCCGGCCGAGCTGCGCATCGACACCTTCCGCGCCTCCGGCGCCGGCGGCCAGCACATCAACAAGACCGACTCGGCGGTGCGCATCACCCACCTGCCCACCGGCATCGTCGTCGAATGTCAGGACGACCGCTCCCAGCACCGCAACAAGGCCCAGGCTATGAGCGTGTTGGCGGCGCGGATCATGGATGCCCGGTTGCAGGAGCAACAGCAGAAGACTGCCTCGATGCGCAAGTCCCTGGTAGGCAGCGGCGACCGCTCCGAGCGCATTCGCACCTACAATTTTCCCCAGGGGCGGATGACCGACCACCGCATCAATCTGACCCTCTACAAGCTCGATGCGATCATGGACGGCGATCTCGACGAGTTGGTCGGTGCGCTGACCGCCGAACACCAGGCCGAGCAATTGGCCGCCCTGTCCGGCGATGCCTGAGATTCGTTGCGATGCGGCCTTGCGCGCCGCACGGGCGCGTATCGGCGCCGGCGATGCGCGTCTGCTGCTGCAGCATGTACTGGCGGTTTCCGCCGTCTGGCTGATGGCTCACGACGATGCCGCGTTGTCGGACGAGCAACTCACCCGCTTCGATGATTTGGTGGTCCGCCGCGAAGGCGGTGAGCCGATTGCCTACCTGACCGGCGAGCGTGAATTTTTCGGCCGATCCTTTGCCGTATCGCCGGCGGTATTGATTCCACGTCACGAGACTGAATTGCTGGTGGAACAGGCCCTGCGACTGATGCAGGAGGTGCGTCAGCCGCGCCTGGCCGATCTGGGCACCGGCAGCGGTTGCATCGCTATCAGCCTGGCGCTGGAACGCCCGGACGCCGCGGTCGTGGCGGTGGAGGCCTCGACGGTGGCATTGGACGTCGCCCGTGGCAACGCCGAACGACTGGGGGCGCGCCTGGAATTTCGCCTGGGTAGCTGGTGCGATCCGCTGGATGGCGAATTCGATGCGATCGTTTCCAATCCCCCCTATGTGGTCGAGGGTGACCCTCATCTGGCGCAGGGCGACGTCCGCTTCGAGCCGCGCAGCGCCCTGACGGCCGGCATCGACGGGCTGGCCGACATCCGCCGCATTGCTGCCGACGCCTGGCCGCGGCTGCGCTCGGGCGCTTGGCTGCTGCTGGAACATGGCTACGACCAGGCCGCTGCGGTCGCCGAAATCCTTGAGCAGCGCGGGTTTCGCGAGATTCAACACGGCACCGATCTGGCGGGCGTCTTGCGCACTACCCTCGGCCGCCGGTAGAATTCCTGAGTATTAAGCTCAACTAATTATTCTGAACGCGAGGTTTATGGCATGGACATCAAGGAACAGATTCACGACACCGTTACCAAGAACGCAGTCGTACTCTTCATGAAAGGCACGCCGCAGTTTCCCCAGTGCGGCTTTTCCAGCCGCGTGGTGCAGATTCTCAACGCCTGCGGCGTCAAGGATTTCGCCTCGGTGAATGTGCTGGCCGACGAAGCCATGCGTCAGGGCATCAAGGACTACGCCAACTGGCCGACGATCCCCCAGCTCTATATCAACGGCGAATTCGTCGGCGGCTGCGATATCGCCAGCGAGATGTACGCCTCCGGCGAATTGCAAAAGCTGTTGGAACCCATCGTCAAGGCAGCCTGATGCTGAAATGAAAAAAGGCCGCAGCCCGTGCGGGCTGCGGCCTTTTTATTGCCTGGGATTACTTGCTCGGGGCGCCGTCGGCCTTCCCGTCGTGTTCGCGCATGTGGTCGCACTTTTCGGGGTGCTCCTTGCAGTGTTCCATCATGCGCTCGCGGAACTTCTCGCGCTTCTCCTGGCAGGCTTTCGGGTCCTTCTGGCAGGCTTCGCGCTCCTTCTCGAAACGCTGCTTCATTTCCTCGCAGCGCTTCGGGTCTTCCTTGCAGCGCGCTTCGTGGCGCTCCTTCATGGCCTGGCACTTGTCGGGATTCTTCTGACACCACTCGGGCCCAGGCCGTTGCGGCGGTTGGCCGGCGCCCTCTTCGGCGTGGGCCAGGCCGGCCAGGGCAAGAGTCAGGGCGAGGGTGGAGAGGCGGAAGGCTTGCAGCGCTTTCATGATGGGCTCCATTCGGTTGGGATGACGAGCGAAGCATAGCCTTGCGCCGCACCGTCCGTGTTTCAGCGGCGGCCGGGAATGTAAGGGGATGTAAGGCGCGGGCTTACACCAGCACCTTGTGACGATCACATCAGGACAAGATTGTGGCTGCGCCGCAACCTTGTGACGGTCACATTAGTACAAGGTTGTCCCGATGAATCAGCTCTTCCTCGTCGATGTAGCCCAACAGGGCCTCGATGTCCGGCGTTGCGCGGCGGGCGATGCGGCGGGTTTCCGAGCCGGAGTAGTTGATCAGGCCGCGGGCGATCTCGCGGCCATCGGGGGCGATGCAGGCTACTGCGGCGCCTCGTTCGAAATCCCCGTCCACGGCGGTGACGCCGATTGGCAGCAGGCTGCGGCCGCTGCCCAGGGCTTTGACCGCGCCTTCGTCGAGAATTAGACGGCCGGCCAGTTGCAGGTGGTCGGCGAGCCACTGCTTGCGGGCGGACAGCGGATTTTCGCGGGCCACCAACAGGGTGCCGAGCACTTCGCCTTGGGCCAGGCGGCTCAGCACGTCGGGCTCGCGGCCGCTGGCGATCAGGGTATGCGCGCCGCTGCGAGCAGCCCGTTGCGCCGCGCGAATTTTGGTGATCATGCCGCCCTTGCTGATGCCGCTGCCGGCGCCGCCGGCCATGGCTTCGAAACGGGCATCGCCGGCATCGCCTTCGTGGATTAGGGTGGCGGCCGGGTCGCGGCGTGGGTCGGCGCTGTAGAGGCCCTGCTGATCGGTGAGGATGATCAGGGCATCGGCTTCCACCAGATTGGCCACCAGGGCACCGAGGGTGTCGTTGTCTCCGAACTTGATCTCGTCGGTGACCACCGTGTCGTTCTCGTTGATGATCGGCACCACGCCCAGGCCCAGCAGGGTCATCAAGGTGGAGCGAGCGTTCAGGTAGCGGGTACGGTCGGCCAGATCCTCATGGGTCAGCAGGATCTGCGCGGTCTTCAGGCCGTGGGCCGAGAAACAGCTCTCGTAGGCCTGTGCCAGGCCCATCTGGCCGACGGCTGCTGCCGCCTGGAGTTCGTGGATGCCGTGCGGGCGGGTGCTCCAGCCCAGGCGCTGCATGCCGGCGGCGATGGCGCCGGAGGAGACCAGCACCACTTCGCGTCCCAGGGCGTGGAGGGCGGCGATCTGCCGGGCGAATTCGGCAATGAAGTCTTGCGCTAGCCCGGCACCGTTGTTGGTGACCAGGGCGCTGCCGACCTTGACGATCAGGCGTTGGCTATTCGATATCGTCGTTCGCATCGTCAGACTCGGCGTCTTCCGCCGGGTCGCGGCGGTGTTGTTCCAGGTGATCCATGATGGCAAAGGTCAGCGGGCGGCAGCCGTCGCCGGTCAGGCCGGAGATTACGAAGTGGCGATCCACCGCGCCATAGCCTTCGAGTAGGGCGGCGATCCGCGCTTCACGCTCTTCCTCGGGCACCAGATCGATCTTGTTGATGATCAGCCAGCGCGGCTTGGTGTACAGCGATTCGTCGTACTTGCGCAGCTCTTCGATGATCGCGCGGGCATCGCGGATCGGATCGGCATCCGGATCGAAGGGGGCGATGTCCACCAGATGCAGTAGCACACCGGTGCGCTGTAGATGGCGCAGGAAGCGGTGGCCAAGGCCGGCGCCTTCCGCCGCCCCTTCGATCAGACCGGGAATGTCGGCGATGACGAAACTGCGGTCATTGTCCACCCGCACCACGCCCAGGTTCGGATGCAGGGTGGTGAAGGGGTAGTCGGCCACCTTGGGGCGGGCGGCGGACACCGCGCGGATGAAGGTGGACTTGCCAGCATTGGGCATGCCCAGCAGGCCCACGTCGGCCAGCACCTTCAGCTCCAATTTGAGCATGCGTCGCACGCCTTCTTCGCCCGGGGTGCATTGGCGCGGCGCCCGGTTGGTGCTGGACTTGAAGTGTAGGTTGCCGAGGCCGCCGCGACCGCCCTGGGCGATCAGGGCGCGCTTGCCGTCCTGGTCCAAATCGGCGATCAATTCGCCGGTTTCGAAATCGGTGACTATCGTCCCGACCGGCATGCGCAGTTCCAGGTCGTCGCCGCCCTTGCCGTAGCAATCGGAGCCGCGCCCGTTCTCGCCGCGGTCGGCGCGGAACATGCGGGTGTAGCGGAAGTCGATCAGGGTATTCAGGTTGCGGTCGGCGATGGCGTAGATGCTGCCGCCGCGGCCACCGTCACCGCCGTCGGGGCCGCCGAAGGGAATGAACTTCTCGCGCCGAAACGAGGCCACGCCGTTTCCGCCGTCGCCTGCCATGACTTCAATTTTTGCTTCGTCGAAGAATTTCATCCCACAGTCCTACAAAGACAAAAGCCCTATCGTGTCGGATAGGGCTTTTGTGCGGTCGCCGGCCGGGGCCGGCGAACCGGATTTACTCGGCAACGGGAACGATGTTCACCAGCTTGCGCTGGGTCGGACCCTTGACCGTGAATTGCACCGTGCCGTCCACCTTGGCGAACAGGGTGTGGTCTTTGCCCACGCCCACGTTGTCGCCCGGATGGAAGCGGGTACCGCGCTGACGCACGATGATGCTGCCGGCCTGAACCAGTTGACCGCCGAAGCGCTTTACGCCCAGGCGTTTGGCTTCTGAGTCGCGGCCGTTGCGGGAACTGCCGCCTGCTTTTTTGTGTGCCATGTGATTAGCTCCTTCTCAGCACTCAGCCGGCAATGCCGCTGATTTCCAGTTCGGTGTAATTTTGGCGATGGCCTTGGTGCTTCTGGTAGTGCTTACGGCGGCGCATCTTGAAAATCTTCACCTTGTCGTGGCGACCGTGGCTGATCACCTTGGCGGTGACCTTGGCACCGGAAACCAGGGGCGCGCCGATCTTGACGGCTTCGCCTTCGCCGACCATCAAAACCTGGTCAAGCGTGATTTCCGATCCCACCTCAGCCGGTATCTGTTCTACTTTGATCTTTTCGCCGGCCGCGACGCGATACTGCTTGCCGCCGGTTTTTATGACCGCATACATGAGGGACTCCAATAACGTGTTGCAAAGGGACGCGCATTCTAAAGGCCCAAGCCTTTCAAGTCAAAGGATATTTTCCCTTTCTTGACGGGGTGGTCGGCGGCCCCTAACATCGCGCACTTTCTTCACGCCTCCCCCGCCGTGTCGCTTCCCTCCCTCTATTCCCTGATTGCCGACGATATGAAGTCGGTGGACGCGGTGATTCGCGCCCGCCTCCATTCCGAGGTGGTGCTGGTTCGGCAAGTGGCCGAGTACATCATCGCCGCCGGCGGCAAGCGCATGCGCCCGGCCCTGGTGCTGCTGACCGCGGGCGCCATGGGTTATCGCGGCAACCATCACCATGAACTCGCTGCCGTAGTCGAGTTCATCCATACGGCGACCCTGTTGCACGACGACGTGGTGGATGAGTCTTCCCTGCGCCGTGGCCGCGATACGGCCAATGCCCTGTTCGGCAACGCCGCCAGCGTTCTGGTCGGCGACTTCCTGTATTCCCGAGCCTTTCAGATGATGGTCGGCGTCGGCAGCATGCGCATCATGGAAGTCCTGGCCGATGCCACCAATGTGATCGCCGAAGGCGAAGTGCTGCAATTGATGAATTGCCGCAACGCCGAGATCGAGGTGGATGCCTACCTGCAGGTGATCCGCTACAAGACTGCCAAGTTGTTCCAGGCGGCGGCCCGCCTCGGCGGCATCATCGGGGGCGCCGATCCGGCCCTGGAAGAAGGCCTGGCGAACTACGGCATGCACTTGGGCACCGCCTTCCAGTTGATCGACGACGTGCTCGATTACTCGGGCGAGGAAGCCGAAACCGGCAAGCATGTCGGCGACGACCTGGCTGAAGGCAAGCCGACCCTGCCGCTGATTCATGTGATGACCCACGGCACCGCGGAGCAGTCGGCCCTGGTGCGTAACGCCATTGAAAATGGCGGTCGCGACGAGCTGCCTGGGATCCTCGCCGCGATTCGCGCCACCGGCGCTCTGGAGGAGACTCGGCGACAGGCGGCGCTCGAAGTTGACGCCGCAAAAGCAGCAATTGATGCGCTTCCGGCTTCGCAATATCGCGACAGTCTGATAGAATTAGCAGACTTTACTGTTGCAAGGCGGCAATAGCTGCGTAGTAACAGTGTTTGCGAATCAAGGCAGCAACGATTCGCAGCAATCCCGTCAGTAAATGAAGCATCTCGGGGTGTAGCTCAGCCTGGTAGAGTACTGCGTTCGGGACGCAGGAGTCGGAGGTTCGAATCCTCTCACCCCGACCAGATCGAGATAAAGAACGCCGGCTATCCTTGGGTAGTCGGCGTTTTTGTTGTCTGCCGTAAGGAGACAGGATGCTTAAGTGGCTGTTGCTGGGCCTGGTGGTCTGGCTGGTATTCCGCTACGCGCTGCGCAAACCCACGGTGGCCGCCCCGAAGGCCGGGCCGGCCGAGGTGCGCATGCTCGAATGCGCCTGCTGCGGTGTGCATTTCCCCGCCTCGGAAGCCCTGATCGGCCCTTCCGGTCAGGCGTTCTGTTGTGAGCAGCACCGCCGCCAAGGGCCCGTCCGGCAACCATGAAAATCTTCGGCGGCTACAGCCCCCCCGAGTCTTTCTGGCGTTCCCTGCATTACTTCCACGCCTATCGCCTGCTGGTCGCCGCACTGTTTGTGGTGGCCTTGGTGTGGCTGCCGCAACTGGTTCCCTTTGGCGGCCAGAACATCGATTTGGCGCAGTGGGTGACGCGCGCCTATTTGTTGGCGGCGCTAATCTTCTTTGTGTTGTTGCGCGGTTGGCGCCCCGATTTCAATTTGCTGCTCAGCATTGAGGTGGCGTTCGACGTGGTCTGTCTGACGCTGTTGATGAACGCCAGCGGCGGCAGCCGCAGCGGCTTCAGCTACATGTTGTTGGTGGTTGTGGCTGGCGCGGGCTTGGTCGGCCAGGGACGCCTGACCCTGTTCTATGCGGCGATGGCCTCAGTGGCCGTACTGCTGGAGCAGGGCCACCGGATGCTCAGCGAGGGTGCCGATCTGGGGGACTTCACCCATGTCGGCATCGTCTCCATCGGGTTTTTTGCTACGGCGATCTCCGCCCGTCTGTTGTCCAAACGTGTGGTGGCCAACGAGGAACTGGCCCGTGCTCGTGGCGTCGCCTTGGAGAACCAGCTACGCATCAATGAGCAGGTGATCCGCGACATGCAGGACGGTGTGCTGGTGGTGGACCGACAAGGTCGCGTGCGCCAATTCAATCCGCCGGCCGAGGCGATCTGCGGTGGCCGCATTCCGCCGAACCCGCTACTGGCGGATTTCGATCCGGTGCTGGCGGCACGGCTGGATCAATGGCTCGGGACCGGCGAGACGGAAGAGGTGCTGCGTTTGCAACGTAGCCACCGCACCCTGCGCGTGCGCTATTTGCCATCGGGGGAGGGCGATAGCGCCCTGGTCTATCTGGAAGACCCGGAGCGGGTGCAACAGCAGGCGCGGCAATTGAAGCTGGCCGCGCTGGGGCGTCTGACGGCCAATATGGCCCATGAGATTCGCAATCCCCTGGCCGCCATCAGCCATGCCGCCGAGTTGCTGAAGGAGGGCGATGACGTCGCGGTGCATCAGCGCCTGGTGCGCATCATCGGCGACAACACCCAGCGGCTGAACCGCCTGGTCAATGATGTATTGGAAGTCGGGCGGCGCGACCGCGCCCATCAGGAACTGATTCCGCTGCGCTCGGTGGCAGAGGCCCTGATGGATGGGATTGCGCTGGTGGATCCGCTGGCCCGTGCGACGGTGTCGATCGAAATTCCGGAAGGCCTGTCGGTACTCTTCGATCGCGGCCATCTGGATCGCATCCTCGCCAACCTGTTGGGCAATGCCTTGGGGCATTGCTCCGGCAGCCCGGGGAGCGTGCGCTTGATAGCCGTGCTCGCCTCCAGCGGTCGCGGTATCGCACTGGAAGTGTCGGACGATGGCCCGGGAATTCCGTCGGCCCAGCGCGCCCAGGTGTTCGAGCCCTTCTTCACCACCCGCGCCACCGGCACCGGCCTGGGACTGTATATTGCCCGAGAGCTGGCGGAGGCCAATGGCGCGGTGCTGGATCTGATCGACTGCGCCGAGGGGGCATGCTTTCGCTTGACCATCAGGTTGGAGGGCAGTGGCAGTGGAGCGTAAGGACACCTTGAAGCGGGTATTGGTCGTCGACGATGAGGCCGATATTCGTGAACTGCTGGATTTGACCTTGGCCCGCATGGGGCTCGCCGCCGATTGCGCTGGCAGTCTGGCCGAAGCCCGCAACTGCCTCGCCGGACAGCGCTATCGCCTGTGTTTGACCGATATGCGCTTGCCCGATGGCGAAGGCCTGGAATTGGTGCGGGAGATCGGCGAGCGCCACCCCGAGTTGCCGGTAGCGGTGATCACCGCCCATGGCAGCATGGAAAATGCCGTCTCGGCCTTGAAGGCGGGGGCCTTCGACTATCTCTCCAAGCCGGTCTCGCTGGATCAACTGCGGGCGCTGGTAAAGGCCGCGGTGGGCCTGCCTGAAGAGGCCGGCCGCAAGACCCAGATGGCCGAAGGTTTGCTGCTGGGCAGTTCCGGCGCCGTGCGCGACATCCGCGCCTTGATCGAACGCATGGCGCGCAGTCAGGCACCGGTGCATATTCATGGCGAATCGGGCAGCGGCAAGGAGCTGGCAGCACGGCAAATCCATGCACTCGGCCCGCGAGCGGCCGGCCCCTTCATTCCGGTCAACTGTGGGGCGATCCCCGAGTCCCTGATGGAGAGCGAGTTCTTCGGCTACCGCAAAGGGGCATTCACCGGCGCCGACACCGATCGCGACGGTTTCTTCCAGGTGGCCCAGGGGGGCACGCTGTTCCTCGATGAAGTTGCCGACCTGCCCTCGGCGATGCAGGTCAAGCTGCTGCGGGTGATCCAGGAAAAACGGCTGCGCAAGATCGGTAGCCCTACGGAGGAACCCGTGGATGTGCGCATCGTCAGCGCCACCCACCAGAATCTGCGCGAGTTGGTCGAGCAGGGCAAGTTCCGCCAGGACTTGTTCTTCCGCCTCAACGTGATCGAGCTGCGCATGCCGCCATTGCGGGAGTGCGGCGACGATATCCTGCTGCTGGCCGACAACATCCTCGCCCGCCTCGCCGATGTTGCCGTTGAGTCTGTTCCCACACTTACTGCTGAGGCACGCGCGGCCCTGCTGAGCTATTCGTTCCCCGGCAACGTGCGTGAACTGGAAAATATTCTCGAGCGTGCCCTGGCGCTGCGAGCCGGCAACAACATCGATGCCGGCGATCTCAATCTGACGCCGCCGACGCCTTGCTCCGAGCCGGCAACTTATGGCCAGGGTTCCCTGCAGGACTATCTCGACCGCGTCGAGCGCCAGGCGATTCTCGACACACTGAACAAGACCCGCTTCAACCGCACTGCAGCAGCCCGTCTGCTGGGTGTGACCTTCCGCTCCCTGCGCTATCGGATGGAGCGCTTGGGGCTGAATGAACGGGACGATGGCTAGGCTGCCTGTGGCGCTGACCTGGGCGCCCGCGGGCGATGCCTGGGTCGCCGAAGCGCGGCGCGTGGATTCGCCGAACCAGGATCAACGGCCGCCGGATGTCCAGGTCTCGCTGGCGGTGGTGCACTTCATCAGCGTGCCGCCCGGCGAGTTCGGCAGCGGCGACATCGATCGCCTGTTCACCAATCGTCTCGATCCCGATCGTTATCCCGACTTGTCCGCGCTGCGGGTCTCAAGTCATTTCTTGATCGATCGCTGCGGTGCGCTAACGCAATACGTCGCCTGTGATCGCCGTGCCTGGCACGCCGGCGTATCGCGCTGGATGGGGCGTGAGCGCTGCAATGACTTCTCGCTCGGCATCGAGCTGGAAGGCAGTGCCACTGCGGCTTTCGAAGATGCGCAGTACCTCACCCTGAATGCCCTGCTGCATCTGCTGGCGCAGCGCTATCCGCTTGCGCATGTCGCTGGTCACGAACATATCGCGCCGGGCCGCAAGCCCGATCCGGGTCCCTGCTTCGATTGGTCACGCGTCGACTCACTGCGCGCGTAATGTCGTTGGATTGACACAGTTATGCCGTCGAGCAAGGACTGCGTGAATTCATCGCCGTCTGTCTTTGCTACGCTCCGCTCGGCATGTGTCGTTGCGCTTTTATCTTTAAACGCAATGATGAGTGGAAAAAGGTGAGGAATTCATCGCTTTCCCTTGCTTGGGACTCATTGATAATCCATGCTAGCCCGTGAGGGTGAAGAAATACGAAAGTGCAGTAGTGGTGTTCCCATGACTTTGTCCATTTAGGAGGTTCAACATGGCTGAAGAAAAGAAAGCCAAGAAGCCGGTGGCGACTAAGAAGGCCGCTGCTGCTAAGAAGCCCGCGGCCAAGAAGGCTGCACCTGCAAAGAAGCCCGTAGCCAAGAAGGCTGCTCCCGCGAAGAAGCCCGCTGCTGCCAAGAAGCCGGTAGCCAAGAAGGCCGCTCCCGCGAAGAAGCCTGCTGCTGCCAAGAAGCCGGTAGCCAAGAAGGCCGCTCCCGCGAAGAAGCCCGCTGCTGCCAAGAAGCCGGCAGCCAAGAAGGCTGCTCCCGCGAAGAAGCCCGCTGCTGCCAAGAAGCCGGTAGCCAAGAAGGCTGCTCCCGCGAAGAAGCCTGCTGCTGCCAAGAAGCCGGTAGCCAAGAAGGCTGCTCCCGCGAAGAAGCCCGGTGCTGCTGCCAAGCCGGAAGCCAAGAAGGCTGCTCCTGCGAAGAAGCCCGCTGCCGCTGCCCCCGCGCCTGCTGCTGCGACTCCTTCCACTGCTGCCGCTCCTGGTTTGAAGTCCTCGCTGAATCCTGCGGCGGCTTGGCCTTTCCCGACGGGTTCGCGTCCGTCCTGATAGGTGGGTGGCGGACGGGTGAGCTAGCGCTTGCTCGTCATCCAGCAGCGCGCGGTGAGGAATCACCGCGCGTTTTTTTTTTGCCTACCGGAAGACCTCCAGGCAGAAAAGAAAAGGGCAGCCTAGGCTGCCCTTTTGCTTCCATGGGTCCGTTGTTCAGGCCGTTACCGGCACCTGCTCGTCGAAGACTAGGCGAATCTTGTCTTCCTCCTGGCTGTCCGGATCCAGATCCACGATCACCTTGCCGCCATTGACCAGTCGGCCGAACAGCAGTTCGTCGGCCAGGGCCGCGCGAATCGCGTCCTGAATCAATCGAGCCATCGGCCGTGCCCCCATCAGCGGGTCGAAACCCTTTTCCGCCAGCCAAGCGCGCAGGGCATCGGTGAATACCGCATCCACCTTCTTCTCGTGCAACTGGCCTTCCAACTGCATCAGGAACTTGTCCACCACCCGCAGGATGATGTCGGTGCTGAGGGCCTTGAAGGAGATGATCGCATCCAGCCGGTTGCGGAATTCCGGCGTGAACATCCGCTTGATGTCGGCCATCTCGTCGCCTGCCTGCTTGGTGGTGGTGAAGCCGATGGTGGTCTTCTGCAGTGCCTCGGCGCCGGCATTGGTGGTCATGATGATGATCACGTTGCGGAAATCGGCCTTGCGTCCGTTGTTGTCGGTCAGCGTGCCGTGATCCATCACCTGCAGCAGAATGTTGTAGATGTCCGGGTGAGCCTTTTCGATTTCGTCCAGTAGCAGCACCGCATGAGGCTTCTTGGTGACAGCCTCGGTCAGCAGGCCGCCCTGATCGAAGCCGACATAGCCCGGCGGCGCGCCGATCAGGCGCGACACCGCATGGCGCTCCATGTATTCCGACATGTCGAAGCGGATCAGTTCGATCCCCAGGCAATAGGCCAGTTGCCGCGCCACTTCGGTCTTGCCGACACCGGTGGGGCCAGAGAAGAGGAAGCTGCCGATGGGCTTCTGCGGGTTGCCCAGGCCGGAGCGGGACATCTTGATGGCCCGCGCCAGCGCGGCGATCGGTTCGTCTTGGCCGAACACGACGTTGCGCAGATCGCGTTCGAGGTTCTTCAGCGAAGAGCGGTCGTCGGCGGATACGTGCTGCGGCGGGATACGGGCAATCTTGGCGACCACATCCTCGATCTCCTGCTTGCCGATCAGGCGCTTCTGCTTGGAGCGGGGCAGGATGCGCTGGGCGGCACCGGCTTCGTCGATCACGTCGATGGCCTTGTCCGGCAGATGGCGGTCGCTGATGTATTTGTCGGACAACTCGGCGGCGGCGATCACCGCAGCGCTGGAGTACTTGACGCCGTGGTGTTCCTCGAAGCGGGTCTTGAGGCCACGCAGGATGGCGATGGTTTCTTCCACCGAGGGTTCGCTGACGTCGATCTTCTGGAAGCGCCGCGACAGGGCGTGGTCCTTTTCGAAGATGCCGCGGAATTCGTTGAAGGTGGTTGCACCAATACATTTCAGGCTGCCCGAAGATAGTGCGGGCTTAAGCAGGTTGGATGCATCCAAAGTGCCGCCAGAAGCTGCGCCGGCGCCGATCAGGGTGTGAATCTCGTCAATGAACAGAATCGCCTTGGGGTTGTCCAGCAGGTTCTTCAGCACGGCCTTCAGCCGTTGCTCGAAGTCGCCGCGGTACTTTGTCCCGGCCAGTAGAGAACCCATATCGAGGGCGTACACCGTGGCTTCGGCCAGTATTTCCGGCACTCGCCGCTCGACGATGCGCCGCGCCAGACCTTCTGCGATAGCGGTCTTGCCGACGCCGGCTTCGCCGACCAACAGCGGGTTGTTCTTGCGGCGGCGGCAGAGGGTCTGGATCACCCGCTCGACTTCCTTGTCGCGCCCGATCAGCGGGTCGATCTTGCCGTTCTGGGCCTGGACATTGAGGTTCTGGGTGAACTGCTCCAGGGCGCTCGGCGACTTGTCGGTGGCCTCGGCTTCCTGCTCCTGCGGTTCCTCCGGCTTGCCTGCGGGTTGCGGCGCGCGCGAGATGCCGTGCGAAATGAAATTCACTACGTCCAGGCGGCTGATGTTCTGCTTGTGCAGGAAGTACACCGCGTGGGAATCCTTCTCGCCGAAGATCGCCACCAGCACGTTGGCGCCGGTAACTTCCTTCTTGCCGGAGGATTGGACGTGGAGGATGGCACGCTGGATCACGCGCTGGAAGCCCAGGGTCGGCTGGGTGTCGATATCCCCGGTTCCCGATACTGTCGGCGTGTGCTCGTCGATAAAGGTCGCCAGCTCTTTTCGCAGGGTCTCGATATTGACGGCGCAGGCGCGCAACACCTCGGCCGCGGAAGGATTGTCGAGCAACGCCAACAGCAGATGCTCGACGGTGATGAATTCATGCCGCTTCTGCCGCGCTTCCACAAAGGCCATGTGCAAGCTGACTTCCAGTTCCTGGGCGATCATCTAGTTTTCCTCCATCACGCAAGCCAGCGGATGCTGATGTTGCCGGGCGAATGCCCCGACCTGTTCAACCTTTGTTGCGGCGACGTCACGGGGAAAGATACCGCAAACTGCGCGTCCCTCCCTATGGACTTTGAGCATGACCAGTGTCGCCTGTTCCCGGGTCATGGAGAAGAACTTTTCCAGCACGATCACGACGAAATCCATCGGAGTGAAATCGTCGTTGAGCAACAGCACCTTATAAAGAGACGGCGGTTTGACGCGACTCTTCTCCGGTGCTAGCGCCGCATTGCCGCCGCGCCCATGATCTTCCTTCCGTTCAGACATGATTTGATTCTAATTCCATTCAACGATTGCTAAGCAAACCCTTTGCCATCGAACAGACCCCTTAATGCGCTCCATTTAATAGGCCAATTGATTGCTGGCGTGCAGCATAAAAAATGCTTGACGCTTGTTATAAACGTCAGTAAAAGGCGAGGCGTGTCTAGTGCAAGGTCGCAGTGCAGTGATGAACGCCCCGCAGTTCTTCAGCCTACTGAATCACCGCTTGGCCCCTTCCGCAGTCGTGAGCTTGTCGTCTAGATATGTCCTGGAGTGGACGTAGCAAAGCCTACATCTGTCCAGATCGTTTTATTGTTTAAGGAAGAGGGTTTATGGCAACTGGTACCGTTAAGTGGTTCAACGACTCCAAGGGTTATGGCTTCATTACTCCCGACGATGGCAGCGAAGATTTGTTCGCGCACTTTTCCGCTATCACCATGTCCGGGTTTAAGACGCTGAAGGAAGGCGAAAAGGTTTCCTTCGAAGTGACCCAGGGGCCGAAGGGCAAGCAAGCTTCCAACATCCAGAAGGCTTGATTGCGCTTTGGTCGCGTCGGCGGTAGCCGATGCCCAAAAACAAAGCCCGCCGAAAGGCGGGCTTTTGTCTTGGTAGCCGGAGTAAGCTTACTTCAGCTTCACTTCCTTGTAGGCCACGTGCTTGCGGGCCTTCGGGTCGTACTTCATGAACTCCAGCTTCTCAGGCGTCGTGCGCTGGTTCTTG
>DATDMT010000017.1:0-2819 GCA_036518635.1 Rhodocyclaceae bacterium
GACGATCTTGATCAGTTCCTCGATATCGATGGCCGGATCGGCCAGCACGGCCAGACAGGCGTCGAGTACCTCGTTCAGGTTGTGGGGCGGAATATTGGTCGCCATGCCGACGGCAATGCCCGAGCTGCCGTTGATCAGCAGATTGGGGATGCGTGCCGGCAGGATCAGCGGCTCTTTTTCAGAACCGTCGTAGTTGGGGCCGAAGTCGACGGTTTCCTTTTCGATGTCGGCCAGCAGCTCGTGGCCGATACGGGCCATGCGCACTTCGGTGTAACGCATCGCGGCCGCGTTGTCGCCGTCCACCGAGCCGAAGTTGCCCTGGCCGTCCACCAGCATGTAGCGCAGGCTGAAATCCTGGGCCATGCGGACGATGGTGTCGTACACCGCGGTGTCGCCGTGGGGGTGGTACTTACCGATCACGTCACCGACGATACGGGCCGACTTCTTGTAGGCCTTGTTCCAGTCGTTGTTCAACTCGTGCATCGCGAACAGCACCCGGCGGTGCACCGGCTTCAGGCCATCCCGCGCATCCGGCAGCGCCCGCCCGACGATCACGCTCATGGCGTAATCCAGGTAGGAGTGGCGCATCTCCTCTTCGAGGCTGATCGGCAGGGTTTCCTTGGCGAATTGAGCGGTCATGGGCAAGCTGGCAAAAGGGACGGCCGAAAGAGGGCAATTCTATCATGCGCACCCTCCCCCACCGGACCGCGCCAAGCCCGTTGGAAAGGGGCAAAAGCCGTTGTTTCCGCCCGGCAGGTATGCTCAAATCGACCCATGACCAATGCCATGACGCCCGCTTGGGAAGGCCCCAGCGCCATCGACCTGCTGATCAACGCCCGCTGGATCATCCCCGTCGAACCCCGCAACACCGTCCTCGAACACCACGCCCTGGCGGTAAATCAGGGCCGCATCGTCGCCCTGCTGCCTCAGACCGAGGCCCAAAGCCGCTTCCAGCCCCGGCAGCGAGTCGATCTGGCGGAGCATGTGCTGATTCCCGGACTAGTCAATCTCCACACCCATGCGGCGATGAGCCTGCTGCGCGGCTATGCCGACGACCTGCCGCTGATGCGCTGGCTGCAGGAAAAGATCTGGCCGGCCGAGGCCAAGCATGTGGCGGCAGATTTCGTCCGCGACGGCACCCTGCTGGCGGCAGCGGAAATGCTACGCGGTGGCGTAACGACCTTCAGCGACATGTATTTCTACCCGGAAGCCAGCGCCGAATCGGCCATCGAAGCCGGTATCCGCGCCGTATTGGGCCTCGTCACCCTGGAATTCCCGACCAACTACGCCGCCGATGCCGCCAGCTACCTGGATCGCGGCCTGGAAGCCCGCGACAAGCTGCGGGATGAGGCGCTGATCGGCTTCACCCTGGCCCCCCACGCCCCGTATACGGTGTCGGACCGCACCTTCGAACGCATCGCCACGCTGTCGGCCCAGCTCAACCTGCCGATCCACACCCACCTGCACGAAACTGCCGGCGAGGTGGCCGACAGCCTCAAGGCTCATGGCGTACGGCCCTTGGAGCGACTGCGGCGCCTGGGCCTGCTCGGCCCGGAGCTGATCGCCGCCCACGCGGTGCACCTGACGCCCGGCGAAATCGAGACCCTGGCTACCCACGGCTGCCGCATTGCCCACTGCCCGACTTCCAACATGAAACTGGCCAGCGGCGCCGCGCCCATCGCCGCCCTGCTCCAGGCCGGCGCCTGCGTCGGCCTGGGTACCGATGGCAGCGCCAGCAACAACCGCCTCGATCTGCTCCAGGAAATGCGCCACGCCGCCCTGCTGGGCAAATTGACCGCCAACGACGCCGCAGCCCTTGATGCCCATGCCGTGCTGGGGATGGCCACCCTGGGCGGCGCCACCGCCCTCGGCATGGACGACCGGATCGGCTCCCTGCTGCCGGGCAAGCTGGCCGACCTCTGCGCCGTGCGTCTGGACGACTGGATCGATCAGCCCCGCTTTGACCCGGCGTCCCATCTGGTCTATGTGTTAGGTAGAGAAAAAGTAAGTCACGTCTGGGTCGGCGGACGCTTACGGTTGGCTGACGGCAGATTGAATGACATCGATATTTCACGGCTCCAAGCGACCAGTTCTTTGTGGCAGAATAGATTGGTCTGATTTCACAAACGCTCCGTCAGAGGGGAAGAAAATGAAGAATATGAAGCAGTCGCTCCTGATCGTTGCCCTGTTGGGTAGCGCCGTTTCCGCCATCGCCCAAACGCCCGGCGTCGACCTGAAAGGCACCGTCGGCTATGCCATCGACCAACGTGGTTACGTCGTCAAGAACAGCACCGGCCTGTGCTGGCGCACCGGCTACTGGACCCCGGCCATGGCCATCGCCGAATGCGACCCGGACCTGGTGAAGAAGGAAGAAGCCGCCGCCGCACCCGCCGCCGCCGCCAAGGCCGCCGCACCGAAGCCCTCCGCCGAGAAGGTGACCCTGGCTGCCGACGCCCTGTTCGATTTCAACAAGGCCACCCTGCGCCCCGAAGGCAAGTCCAAGCTGGATGACCTGGCCTCCAAGGTCGGCGGCATCAAGCTGGAAGTGATCATCGCCGTCGGTCACGCCGACCGCATCGGCGGCGACGCCTACAACCAGAAGCTGTCCGAGAAGCGCGCTGCTGCGGTCAAGGAATATCTGGTTGGCAAGGGCATCGAATCCAACCGCGTCTACACCGAAGGCAAGGGCAAGAAGCAGCCCAAGACCGCGGCCAACGAGTGCAAGGGCCCGAAGAGCAAGAAGGTCATCGACTGCCTGCAGCCTGACCGTCGCGTCGAAATCGAAGTGATCGGCACCAAGCAGTAAGCCTGTCGCTCCG
>DATDMT010000018.1:0-2818 GCA_036518635.1 Rhodocyclaceae bacterium
GAGAAAAAGTGCGATCTGCCAGTGACCACCACCAACAAACAATGATGTCGGGTCGCCACGCCGGTTAGCTAGCTCGTTGTATCCGGCGATCGGTTTCATCCCGGCCACCTAGGCCACGCCGCGCAGCCACTCGGCGTTCCATTGGTCAGTTCTTTTTCGCAAAGATGGCTTGCCGCAACGAAGCCGCCTGGTCGCGTATTTCGTCGGCCCACGCACCCTGCCTGCTGTCGACCCCAGAGATTGCCTTATCAATCAATTTTTCCGCTTCGCTGTCCCGGGACAGGCCGATCAGGCACTCTGCCTGGCAAAGGAGAAATCTGATCTCCGACTGAAAGGTTCCTGCTTCGCCAGGGGATTCAGCATAAGCGCGCTCATACGCTGCCAGCGCTTCCTTGTAAGCCTGCTGCTGCAATAGCGAATCGCCGATCTCGCCGCATTCGAACCAATCCTTATCGTTGATCTCGAAGGAGCGTTGTTTCACTTTCTGCGGTCGCGTGACTGTCACGCCTGAACGCTGACGCCATCGAAGAAAGGAAACAATCATCAAGAGCGAGCCGATCGGGATCAACGCCAAGTGGGGCGCTAGCAAATCCAGCGTTGTTATTGGGTTGCGATCCTGGGGGTCGAGGATGGAGGAGTCAGGCTTGGCTGGATCGTAGTAAACGGTGACCGGCTGATTGGCGAGCTGAAGGGCAATGGTCTGTTCGTTCCAAATGGGGGTGTTGGTATCGGTGACTTTTCGACCGACTACATTGGCCGGGGAAAAGAAAATACTCAGCCTGGATTCAAGGGCCTCGGCCGTGTCCTCGCGGAAATCCTGCACGCCGAGCCGGCTCCCCTCGTGGACGACGCCATCGACAAGGTAACGGTAGCTCACCGCGGCTTCAAAATAGCTTTGCCCCCGCCCGGTCGACTTGACCTGCTGCAACCGGATTTCTCGCAAATCGCCTGAAACGGACGGCCAGGCGGCCATGGCGGCACGTTCGCGGCGAATCTCGTCTGCCGAGGGTGCGCTGATCAGGTCGCGAACCGACCATCCCAGCAGCAAGGCTCCCAAAACAAATAGAACTGACAAGAGCAATCTCATCGGAAATCCTTGGGGGCCGTAAACTCATGGAACTTGCCGTCCTGGCGTGCTGCGCAAGCGATATGACTTATTCGTTGGAGTGGATGTCCGCGTTGATTATCTGCGAACGACAGGACGGGTCGATAGCGGCTCCGCCCGCTACTTGAACAAGGCCGGATCGAGCCGGTGCCGGGCCAGCAGTTTGTAGAACTCGGTGCGGTTGCGCTTGGCCAGGCGCGCGGCCTGGCTGACGTTGCCGCCGGTGATGCGCAGCAGCTTGCCCAGGTAGTCGCGCTCGAAGGCGGCGCGGGCTTCCTCAAGCGGCGGGACTTCCTGGATGTCGCGGATGGCGTGGCACACCAGGCTGGCCGGGATCAGCTCGGTGGTGGTGAGGGCCACCGCCTGCTCGACGACGTTGTAGAGCTGGCGCACGTTGCCGGGCCAGGGGGCGCCGACCAGGGCTTCCATGGCGTCGGGGGCGAAGCCGCTGATGGGCTTCTGGTAGCGGCTGCCGAGGCGCTGCAGGAAATGGTTGGTCAGCAGCGGGATGTCGTCGCGCCGTTCCGCCAGGGGCGGCAGTTCCAGCGACACCACATGCAGGCGGTAGTAGAGATCCTCGCGGAAGTTGCCGGCGGCGATTTCCTCGTCCAATTGGCGATGGGTGGCGGAGATGATGCGGATGTCCACCGCCACGCTCTGGGCGCTGCCCACCGGCCGCACCTGGCGTTCTTCCAGCACCCGCAGCAGCTTGACCTGCAAGGGCAGCGGCATGTCGCCGATCTCGTCGAGGAACAGGCTGCCGCCTTCGGCCTCCTGGAACATCCCGCGGTGGTCGCGCACGGCGCCGGTGAAGGAGCCTTTGACGTGGCCGAAGAGTTCGGACTCCAGCAGTGCCTCGGGGATCGCGGCGCAATTCACCGCGAGGAAGGGCCGCTCGCGGCGCGGGCTGGCGCGGTGGATGGCGCGGGCCATGAGTTCCTTGCCGCTGCCGGATTCGCCGTGAATGAAGACGCTGGCATCGCCTGCCGCAACGAGCTTGGCTTTGGCCAGCAGGGCTTCCATCGCCGGGTTGTGGCTGACGATTTCGCTGCGCCATTGTTCGTCGCTGCCGCCACCGCCGCTGCCGGCGCCGAGTTTGACCGCCCGTGCCACCTCGGCCAGCAGGGCCTGCGGGTCGTAGGGTTTGGTCAGGTAGCCGAAGATGCCGCGCTGGGTGGCTTCCACCGCCTCGGGAATGGTGCCGTGGGCGGTGAGGATGATCACCGGCAGGGTCGGCTGTTCGCGATGGACGGCCTCGAACAGGGCGGCGCCGTCCATGCCCGGCATGCGCATGTCGGTGATCAGCAGTTGCGGCCGCTCCACCGCCAGCCGCTGCAGGGCTTCTTCGGCGCTGGATACGGCGGTGATGGCGTAGCCGGCGGCTTCGAGGCGGATCGACAGCAGCCGCAGCAGGTCGGGGTCGTCGTCTACCAGGAGGATTTGCGGAAGGGAATTGCTCATGGTCGGCGCGGGCGTTGTTCCCGTTCCATCAGGTTCTTTTCGATGGCCTTGAGGGCGTCGAGTTTGTGCTCGGCATCGTCGGCGCGGCGGGCTTCGTCGCGGGTTTTCTCTTCGAGGCGGCGGCGTTCGGCGAGTTCCGCGCGCAGGGCGCCGATCAGGTTCTGCAACTGGGCATCGCCACGGCGTTCCTTTTCAATCTGCTCGAACAACTGCAGGGCGCGGGCATGGTCGCGCGGGGTGGCGCTGGGTGCC
>DATDMT010000019.1:0-18927 GCA_036518635.1 Rhodocyclaceae bacterium
CGCCCTGCAGCAACTGCGTATCGAGCGCAGCGCGGCGCCGCGCAAATCGCGGTCCTGGCGCGGCTGGGCCGCCATCGCGGCGGTCGCCGTCGCCGCCTTCGGCACCTTCCTGATCAAGGGCTCGACGGTGGCGGTGGAAACTGCCTCGGTCACCACCGCCTATCCCTACCTGGGCGTCACCCTGTTGAACGCCACCGGCTACGTCGTTGCTCAGCGCAAGGCGGCGGTCGCTACCAAGGCCACCGGCCGCCTCGAATGGCTGGGGGTGCAGGAGGGCAGCGTGGTCAAGGCCGGCCAGGTGATCGCCCGCCTCGAACAACTCGACGTCGCCGCCAGCGCCCGCCAGGCCGCCGCCGGGGTGCAGTCGGCCAAGGCCGAACTGCAGGACGCCAAGGTCGGCCTGGATAGGGCCAAGGATTTGGCGCAGAAGAAATTCATCGCCGTCTCCGCCCTCGACGCCGCCCAGGCGCGCTTCGACAAGGCCCGCGCCGCCGTCGCGGTGGCCGAGGCGGCCCGCAGCGGCGCCGACGTGGCGGTAGACCAGACGCAGATCCGCGCCCCCTTCGACGGCGTGGTGCTGACCAAGGCGGCCAACGTCGGCGACATCGTCACCCCCTTCTCCTCAGCCCTGGAGAGCAAGGGCGCGGTGGTCACCATGGCCGACATGGATACCCTGGAAGTGGAGGCCGACGTTGCCGAAGCCAATCTCTCCAAGATCAAGGTCGGCCAGCCCTGCGAGATCGCCCTCGACGCCTTCCCCGAACTGCGACTGCGCGGCGAGGTCAGCCGCCTGGTGCCGACGGTGGACCGGGCCAAGGCCAGCGTGATGACCAAGGTCCGCTTCGTCGACCGAGACCCGCGGGTGCTGCCGGAAATGAGCGCCAAGGTGGCCTTTCTCTCCGCCGCCGTGCCCGAGGCCGAACGCCAGCCGCTGACCGTGGTGCACAAGGATGCCCTGGCCCAGCGCGACGGCCGTAGCCAGGTATTCATCGTGCATGAGGGCGAGGCCAAGGCGGTGACGGTCAGCGTCGGCCGTGCCATCGGCGACCTGGTGGCGGTGTCCGGCCTCAAGCCGGGCGACAAGGTGGTGCTGCATCCGTCGGAGAAGCTGCGCGACGGCAGCCGCGTTACCGCCGCGCAGAAGTGAGCCCGGCATGAGCCCGAGCCCGCTCCCCGGCACGCCCCTGGTCCACCTCGCTGGCATCACCAAGTCCTACCGCCGCGGCGCGCAGCGGGTGGCGGTGCTGAGCGGCATCAGTTTCGACATCGCCGCCGGCGAGTTCCTCGCCCTGATGGGGCCTTCCGGCTCCGGCAAGAGCACCTTGCTGAACCTGATCGCCGGCATCGATCGGCCCGACAGCGGCCTCCTGGCGGTGGCCGGCAACGACCTCGGCGCGATGTCGGAAGCGGATCTGGCCGACTGGCGCGCGCGCCATGTCGGCTTCATTTTCCAGTTCTACAACCTGATGCCGGTGCTCACCGCCTTCGAGAACGTCGAGCTGCCGCTGCTGCTGACCCACCTGTCGCGCCGCGAGCGGGCTGAGCATGTGGCCTTCGTCCTCGATATGGTCGGCCTCGGCGACCGCATGGAGCATCGCCCCGGCGAGCTCTCCGGCGGCCAGCAGCAGCGCGTCGCCATCGCCCGCGCCCTGGTCACCGATCCGGACCTGATCGTCGCCGACGAACCCACCGGCGACCTCGACCGCGAATCCGCCGAGGACATCCTGCGTTTGCTGCAGCACCTCAACCGCGACCTCGGCAAAACCATCGTCATGGTCACCCACGACGCCCGTGCCGCCGAACACGCCCACGCTGTGATGCACCTGGAAAAGGGCGAGCTCTCCGCCCGCGTCGATAACCCGTGATCCTCGGCGCCGTCCTCCGCCACGCCCTGCGCAACGCCACCCGCCACCGCCTGCGCAGCGGCCTGACGGTGCTCGGCATGGTCGTGGCGATCCTTGCCTATGGCCTGCTGCAGACGGTGGTCGGTGCATGGTACGCCAACGCCAACAACGCCTCCGACACCCGCCTGATCACCCGCAACTCGATCTCCCTGGTGTTCCCGATGCCGCTCAACTACCGGCAGAAGATCCGCGCCGTCGAGGGCCTGAATCAGGTCTCCCTGGCCAACTGGTTCGGCGCCATCTACAAGGAGCCGAAAAACTTCTTCGCCCAGTTCGCCGTCTCCGACGACTACTTCGCCATCTATCCCGAGTTCATCATCGACGAGGACCAGATGCGCGACTACCGGCGCGACCGGCGCGGCTGCATCGTCGGCCGCAAGCTGGCCAACACCTATGGCTTCAAGATCGGCGACGCGGTGACCCTGAAGGGCACCATCTTCCCCGGCGACTGGACCTTCGTCGTCCGCGCCATCTACGACGGTCGCAAGGAAAGCACCGACGAAACCCAGTTCTTCTTCCACTGGGATTTCCTCAACGAGACCGTCAAGCAGCGCTACGCCCGCCGCGCCGACCAGGTGGGCGTGTTCGTCAGTTCGGTGCGTGATCCCGACGACATGGCGCGGGTGGCCCTGGAGATTGACGGCCAGTTCCGTAATTCGGCGGCAGAGACCCTGTCGGAAACCGAGAAGGCCTTCCAGCTCGGCTTTGTCGCCATGACCGGCGCCATCGTCACCGCCGTCGAGCTGGTGTCCTATGTGGTGATCTTCATCATCATGGCGGTGATGGCCAACACCATGGCGATGACCGCCCGCGAGCGCACCGCCGAATACGCCACGCTGAAGGCCCTGGGTTTCTCGCCTAGCTTCGTCGCCGGCCTGGTGCTGGCCGAATCGCTGACCATCGCCCTGATCGGCGGCGCCATCGGCATCGCCCTGACCTACCCGGTGGCCCAGGGTTTCGCCCAGGCGGTCGGCACCCTGTTCCCGGTGTTCCGCGTCGCCCCGCATACCGTGCTGCTGCAACTGGCCTGCGCCCTGCTCGTCGGCCTGCTCGCCGCCTGGCTGCCAGCGCGGCGCGCAGCGCGGGTGCCGATCGTCGAAGGCCTGCGGAGCGTGGTGTGAGGGCCATCCCCCTTTCCTACAGCCTGCGCAATCTGTCGGCGCGGCGGATGACCACGGCGCTCACCGCCGGCGGCATGGCCCTGGTGGTGTTCGTCTTCGCCGCGGTGCTGATGCTGGATGCCGGCCTGCACCAGGCGATGGTCGATACCGGCGCCGACGACAACGCGGTGATCATCCGCCGCGGTTCCGAGACCGAGATGCAAAGCGGCGTGGACCGCGCCGCCGCGGCGGTAGTGGCGAGCCAGCCGGAGGTGGCCCTGGGCCCCGGCGGCCTGCCCCTGGCCTCGAAGGAAACCGTGGTGCTGATCGCCCTGTTCACCCGCGACGAGGGCAAGCCCTCCAACGTCATGGTGCGCGGCATCGGCCCCTATGGCGCCGAGCTGCGGCCCCAGGTGCGGCTGGCCAAGGGCCGCATGTTCCGCTCCGGCAGCAACGAGGTGGTGGCCGGCGCCAGCATCGCCAAGAAGTTTCGCGGCGCCGGCCTCGGCGAGACCCTGCGTTTCGGCGGCCGCGAGTGGGTGGTCAGCGGCGTGCTGGATGCCGGCGGCAGCGGTTTCGATTCCGAGATCTGGGGCGATGCCGACCAGTTGTTGCCGGCCTTCCGCCGCCCGGTGTATTCCTCGGTGCTGGTGCGCCTGGCGCAGCCGGAAGGCTTCGCCGCGATGAAGGAGCGGCTGGAGCGCGATCCCCGCTTCACCATCGAGGCCAAGCGCGAGCGCCAGTACTACACCGACCAGTCGGCGGGCTTGGCCAAATTCATCAACATCCTCGGCCTGACCCTGACGGTGATCTTTTCCATCGGCGCGGTGATCGGCGCCATGATCACCATGTACGCGGCGGTGGCCAGCCGCACCGGCGAGATCGGCACCCTGCGCGCCCTGGGCTTTCGCCGCCGGGCGGTGATGGGCGCTTTCCTTGTCGAGTCGCTGCTGATCGCCCTGGTGGCCGGCGTCGTCGGCCTGGTGCTGGCTTCGGGGCTGCAATGGATGACGGTGTCCACGATGAACTTCCAATCCTTCGCCGAACTCGCTTTCAGCTTCCGCCTGACGCCGGGCATCGTCGTTGAGGTCTTGCTGTTCGCCCTTGCCATGGGCTTCGTCGGCGGCTTCCTGCCGGCGGCGCGGGCGGCGCGGATGGATATCGTCGCCGCGCTGCGCTCGGCCTGATCCCTATCAAATAGGCGCTAAGCATGGCGGCTATAACCATGGCGAAAGCCCTACAATTCCACGGCGTTCAACGATACGTGCGGTACTTAGCGCTTGGCGCGAGCTAAAGCCGTTTCGCCAAGACCCGCCCGCCAACCCGATAGCACTCTGGATTCATGTTTCGCTACCTCAAGTCCTTGCCGATCTCGACTCGATTCTGGTTGCTGGTGGGTTTTTTTTCATTTGCCGTTCTGTTTGGCGCCATCACGGAAATTACCCTGCATGGCAAGCGCCTGCGGGTCGAGCGGGAGCAGCAGCTTGAACATCTGGTCGAGAACGCCTATTCGATTCTGAGCTACTACCACGGCGAGGCGCAGGCCGGGCACATCAGCGATGCCGTCGCGCGCAGCCAGGCGGCGAATACGGTGCGCCAGATGCGTTACCGCGAGCGGGAATATTTTTGGATTCACGATCTGGCTCAGCCGGTGCCACGCATGGTGATGCACCCGACGGCGCCGGAATTGGAAGGCCGCGTACTCGACCAGCCGGCCTTTCACCGCGCAAGCTCAAGCCGTAACGGGGCAGAGGACGACTTCCGTCCCTTGAACAACGAGAACCTGTTTGTCGCCATGAATCGAGTGGCGACCTCGCCGGCCGGGCGCGGCTTTGTCGCCTACTCGTGGCCCAAACCGCTGGCCGCTGGCGGGGTCAGCGTGGCGCTGTATCCCAAGCTTTCCTTCGTCAAGCGCTTCGAACCCTGGGGCTGGGTCATCGGCTCCGGCATCTACATGGACGAGTTCGAGGCCGACTACTGGCGCCAGGCCCAGTTCGACCTCGTCAAAACGGGGCTCTGGCTGCTGCTGTTCGCGGTGATTGCCTGGCTCGTCATGCATACCATCGTGCAGCCGCTGCGCACCCTGCAGGCATCGATCGACCAGTTGCGCAAATTCCCCGACGGGCCGGTCCGCCTGCCGACGAACCAGCCGGCGGAACTGCAGGATTTGGGCGATGCCTTCCAGTCCCTGATCGGCGAACTGCAGGAATCGCGCAAGGCGCTGACGGCTTCGCTGGGCGAGCTAAGGCTGGCGGGCTGTGCGATCGACGTGATGTCCGAAGCGGTCGTGGTGGCCGATGCGGAGCGCCGCATCGTTTCCATCAATCCGGCGTTTACGCGCATCAGCGGCTATACGCCGACGGAAGCCATCGGCCAGACGGTGAGTCTCTTGAAGTCGGGGCGCCATGACGCGGCCTTCTATCGGGCGATGTGGAATCAGTTGGACAACTGCGGATTCTGGTCCGGCGAAATCTGGAACCGCGCCAAGGACGGCAGAATCTACCCGGAGTGGCTGTCGATCACCACCTCGTTCGATGCCCGCGGCAAGGTGCTCAACTATGTCGGCGTATTCTCCGACATCACCGATCGCAAGCACGCCGAAACCGATCTGCGTATTGCCGCCACTGCCTTCGAGGCGCAGGAGGGCATGTTCATCACCGATGCCCGTGGCGTCATCCTGCGGGTCAATCAGGCCTTCAGCCACATCACTGGCTATACCGCGGAAGAGGCCGTCGGCGAGACGCCGCACCTGCTCCGCTCGGGGCGCCACGACGCCGCCTTCTATGCGGCGATGTGGCAAGCCATCGAGCAGACCGGCAGTTGGCAGGGCGAGATTTGGAACCGCCGCAAGAGCGGCGAGATATTCCCCGAGTGGCTGACCATTACCGCGGTGCGCGATGGGGCGGGCAGGGTCACGCACCATGTCTCGACCCTGACCGACATCACCCAGCGCAAGGCCGCCGAAAACGAAATCAAGCACCTGGCGTTCTACGATCCGCTGACCAGCCTGCCCAACCGCCGCCTGCTGCTCGACCGGCTGCGCCACGCGCTCTCCTCCAGCGCCCGCAGTCAACGCGGCGGCGCGCTGTTGTTCATCGACCTAGACAACTTCAAGACGCTGAATGACACCCTCGGCCACGAAAAGGGCGATCTGCTGC
Organism: Rhodocyclaceae bacterium; assembly: GCA_036518635.1. Lineage (GTDB taxonomy): Bacteria > Pseudomonadota > Gammaproteobacteria > Burkholderiales > Rhodocyclaceae > AWTP1-18. The sequence goes on from DATDMT010000019.1 coordinate 6,163, forward strand.
TGCAGATGGTTGCCCAGCGGCTGGTCGGCTGCGTGCGCGAAGGCGACACCGTGGCGCGCCTCGGCGGCGATGAGTTCGTCGTCATGCTCGAAGGCCTGAGTACCGATCCGGACGCCGCCGTCGAGCAAACCAAGGCCATCGGCGAAAAAATTCTCGCCAAGCTGAACGGCCTCTACGATCTTGCCGGCCACGAGTATCACAGCAGCCCCAGTGTCGGCGCGACGGTCTTTTTCGGCCACCAGCACAGCGTCGAGGAATTGCTGAAACAAGCCGATCTGGCCATGTACAAGTCGAAGGCCGCGGGCCGCAATCGCTTGAGTTTTTTCGATCCGGACATGCAGTCGGTGATCAGCGCCCGCGCCGTGCTCGAAGCCGATCTGCGCGAAGCGGCGCGCGATAAGCAGTTCTGTCTTTACTACCAGCCGCAGGTCGACGGCGCCGGGAAACTCATCGGTGCCGAAGCCCTGGTGCGCTGGCAACACCCGGAACGCGGTTTGGTCGCCCCGGGCGAGTTCATTCCCCTGGCGGAGGAAACCGGGCTGATTCTGCCCCTGGGCCAATGGGTGCTGGAATCCGCCTGTCGCCAACTTGCAGCCTGGGCGCAGCAGCCGCAGTTGGCACAGCTCTGCATGGCGGTGAATGTCAGTGCCGTCCAATGCCGGCAGGTCGATTTCGTCGACCAGGTGCTGGCGGTGATCGAGGCCACGGGCGCCAATCCGCAGCGACTCAAGCTGGAGGTGACCGAGTCCATGTTGCTGCACAACCTGGACGACATCATCGCCAAGATGCTCGCCCTGAAGGCGAAGGGCGTCAGCTTCTCCCTCGACGATTTCGGCACCGGATACTCGGCCCTGACCTACCTGAAACAACTGCCGGTGGACCAGTTGAAAATCGACCGCTCCTTCGTCCGCGACCTGGCGAGCAACGCCAATGACGTCGCGATTGCCCGCACCATCGTCGCCCTGGCGGAAAGCCTTGGCCTGACGGTCATTGCCGAAGGCGTCGAAACCGAAGCCCAGCGCCAGTGCCTGGACCGGCACGGCTGCCACAATTACCAGGGGTTTTTCTTCGGGCGGCCGCTGCCGATCGAGGATTTCGAGAAGGTCGCGCAGCAGGCCGGCTCATCGAGTCGCCCGGCGCCTTGAGTGGCAAGGACTGCTCGGCGCCCAGCCGCGCCGCGAATCAGGTCTGGGTTTCGCCGGCCACCGTCAGCGGCGGCGCCGGCTTGGCCGTCGCCAGGCCCACCAGCCAGTCCAGCACGCAGTAGAAGGCGCCGGCGGCGAAGGGCGGGTTCAGCGTCGGCCAGCCCAGGCCCGGGGCGACAGGTCGCCAGGCCCAATTGCCGAGCCAGGTGCCCCACAGTTCCATCGCCAGGGCCAGCACGAACATTGCGCTGTACAGCCGCGGTGTCGGGCCGTAGCGCAGGCTGGCGAGGAACAGCAGCACCAGGGGCACGCTCAGCAGATCGCGCTGGCTGAAGGCCAGCGCCAGGGCCACCACCACGGCGAAGCCGGCCGTGGCCGCCGGCATCCGCGCCGGCAGGCGCGCCGCCAGCCAGCCGCCGAGGGCGAACAGCAGCACGTGGCCCGGCGGCACGAACAGCGGAATATTGCCCAGACGGTAGTCGTAGAGGCCCCAGACCAGGGACAGCACCACTTCGCCGAGGCTGGCGATCAGCACGCAGGCCAGCAGCGCCGGCCGTTCCACGGCGGCGCTACGAATCAGCAGCCAGGCGAACACGCCCCAGGCCCAGAGATTCACCAGGGGCTGCGCCCAGGCGCCGCCGCGGGCATCCACGGCGAGTCCGGCGACGATGGTGGCGACGATCAGCAGGGCAAGGCGCGCATTCATGGCGCGGATTGTAGCGGGCCGTCGGCGCCGGGCCTACCGGTCGCCAGCACGGTACCGGCATCGGTGCCGGCTTGTTGATCTGGATCAGCCGCCGCAGCCCTTGCCCGACTAGGCCAGAAGGATTCCCTTATGTATGATCGGGCCATGGAAAAAGACCAAGCGTTCCACGCCATCGCGGCGTCCGTCGGCCAGGGTGAAATGGCTTTCCCTACCAGCGCCCGGGTGGCGATGAAGGTGAAGCAGGCCCTGGACGACCCCGAATGCCACATCGAGGCGGCCGCCAAGCTGGTGCAGGCCGAGCCGCTGCTGGCGGCGCGGGTGGTGGCCATCGCCAACTCGGTGGCCTTCAACCGTTCCGGGCGCGAGATCACCGACGTGCGCACCTCGGTGGCACGCCTCGGCTTCGGCGCCGTGCGTTCCCTCGCCATGGCCCTGGTGACCCGCCAGTTGGCCGGCACGCCGGCGAACCACGCCCATCAGGAACTGGCGGCACAGCTCTGGATTCATACCGCCCACGTCGCCTCCCTGGCCCACGTGATCGCCCGCCGGGTGACCAAGATCGACGCCGAAACGGCGATGTTCGCCGGCATCGTCCATGAAGTCGGCGGTTTCTACATGCTGTCCCGCGCCGGCGACTATCCCGGCCTGCTCGACGGCGATTTCGATGCCTGGCTGGAATCCGGCGAGGCCGCGGTGGGAAGCGCCGTACTCAAGGTGCTGGGCGTCCCCGAGCCGGTGCAGGAGGCCATCGATGCCTACTGGACCGGCTATCTGGCGATGCCGCCGGCGACCCTGGGCGATACCCTACTGCTGGCCGAGCAGTTGTCGCCGGTGCCGTCGCCGCTGCATCGGCTGGGCGACGACGAGCGGCTGGAGGCCGCCGCGGCGAACATCGACATGGTGCTGGGCGACACCACCCTATCGGCGATCCTGGAAGAATCGGCCGAGGAAGTGGCTTCGCTGACTGGGGCTTTGAAGTTCTGACCGGAACGGTCAGAGCTTCAAAGCCCTGGGCATAAACGCCCGCCCCCTCCCATCCTCCCCCTCGCGGGGGAGGCTACTAGATGGCTCGCTGCGCTCGAAATTTTCAGGCGCGTTGTTCAAACTCCTGCACGTGAAACTCGCGGTTCTCCGGCCGCGGGTGTAGGGTTCAAAAAAACAACAGGGGGACCGCGCCATGAATATCCCTAGACCCGCAGCCGGCGATTTGTGGGGCGGCCTCGCCGCCATGCTGGTGGCCTTGCCCTCCGCCATCGCTTTCGGCGTCACCATCTACGCGCCCCTCGGCGCCGCCCATGTGGCCCAGGGTGCCCTGGCCGGCATCCTCGGCGTGGCGGCTCTCGGCCTGGTGGCGCCGGCCCTGGGCGGCACCAACCGGCTGATCTCGGCGCCCTGCGCGCCAGCGGCGGCGGTGCTGTCGGCCTTCGCCATCGAGTTCATGAACGGCGGCAGCGACGTCGCGCTGACCGTGCTGATGCTCTCCATGCTGGGTCTGGCGGCCGGCCTGCTGCAAATCCTGTTCGGCACGGTGCGCCTCGGCAAGCTGATCGAATACATGCCCTATCCGGTGGTCAGCGGCTACCTGTCGGGGGTCGGCCTCTACATCATCGCCGGCCAGGTGCCGAAGTTCCTCGGCGTGCCCAAGGAACTGCATTTCTGGGCCTCCCTCGGCGCTCCGGCGGCCTGGCGCTGGCAGGGCATGGTGGTCGGCGCCGTGACCATCGCCGTGATGCTCGGCGCGCCGCGCCTGACCAAGAAGGTGCCGGCGGCGATTCTCGGCCTGCTCGGCGGCGTCGCCGCCTATTTCGCCCTGGGGCTGGCCGATCCGGCGCTGCTGACGCTGGCCGGCAACCGCCTGGTGATCGGCGCCCTCGGCGGTGGCGGCGTCAGTTTCTTGGATGCCATCGCCGGGCGCTGGCAGGCCATGGGCGGGCTCGGCTTCCACCAGATCATGGGCATCGCCGGCCCGGCCTTGACCCTGGCGGTGCTGCTCTCCATCGACACCCTGAAGACCTGCGTCGTGCTCGACGCGCTGACCCGCTCGCGCCACAACTCGAACCGGGAACTGATCGGCCAGGGTCTGGGCAACGTCGCCTCTGCGGTGATCGGCGGCATGCCCGGCGCCGGCCAGATGGGTGCGACGCTGGTGAATCTCTCCAGCGGCGGCCAGACGCGACTGTCGGGGATCATGGAAGGCGTGCTCGGCCTGGCCGCCTTCCTGCTGGTCGGCTCGCTGATTTCCTGGATACCGGTGGCGGCCCTGGCCGGCATCCTGATCGTCGTCGGCGTGCGCATGATCGACCGCCACAGCCTACAGTTCCTGCGGCAGCGCTCGACCGTGCTGGACTTCGGCGTGATCGCCGGCGTCGTCGTCACCGCGCTGACGGTGAGCCTGATCGCCGCCTCCGGCGTCGGCATCCTGCTCGCCGTGCTGCTGTTCCTGCGCGAGCAGATCGGCGGTGCCATCGTCCGCCGCAAGAGCTACGGCAACCAGAATTTCTCCAAGCGCGTGCGCACCCACGACGAGATGGAAATCCTTACCGAGCGCGGCGACCGGGCGGTGGTGCTGGAGCTGCAGGGCAGCATCTTCTTCGGCACCACCAACCAGCTCTACAAGGCCCTGGAGCCCGAGTTGAAAAGCCGCGACTTCATCATCCTCGACCTGCGCCGGGTGCAGTCGGTGGACGTCACCGCCGCCCACATGCTCGATCTGGTCAAGGACATGCTGGCCGAGCGCCAGGGCTTCCTGATCTTCAGCCACCTGCCGCAGGACCTGCCCTCCGGCCGTGACATGCAGCAGTATTTCGACCAGGTCGGCCTGGTCCGCGCGGAAAGCCCGGTGCGGGTGTTCGACGAGCTGGATGAAGCGCTGGAATGGGTCGAAGACCGCATCCTGCACGAGGCCATGTGCGAACTCAGCGAGCAGGCGCTGGCCCTGGGCGAGATCGAACTGTTCAGCGGCCGCAAGGCGGAAACCCTGACGGCGCTGGAGCAGATCATGGAAAGCCGCAGCTACAAGAGCGGCGAGAAAATCTTCGACCGCGGCGCCACCGGTGACGAACTGTTCCTGATCCGTCGCGGCGCGGTGCGCATCATGCTGCCGATCAACGACAAGCAAAGCCACCACCTCGGCACCTTCGGCCGTGGTGCCTTCTTCGGCGAGATGGCTTTCCTCGACGGCGATCCGCGCTCGGCGGACGCCATCGCCTTCACCGACACCGATCTCTACGTGCTGTCGCGCCGGGCCTTCGACAAATTCGCCGAGGAACACAAGAAGATCGGCCTCGGCCTGATGGAGGGCCTCGCCAGCGTGCTGGCAAGCCGCCTGCGCTACACCAACGCCGAACTGCGCATGCTCGAATCGTGAGCGTCCGGAATTCCATACAGAGTGTCCGGCGGCGCCGACACCTGCCGGTCGCCGCTGGCCGCCTTGGGCCGATGCCTGCCCGGTGCGGCCGGCGCGAACCCCATGGAATGGAAACTGCAGGCACTCTAAAATAAATGCCCCTCAACAGTCCCGCCGCCACCGTGATTGACACCGAACGCATCCGCAAACGGGCGATGGAAACCCTGCTCGTCGAATTCTCCGACCTCTGCGAGGGTGTGGTGATCGTGGACCGGGAGGCACGGGTGGTGTGGATGAACGAGCGCTATCCGAAGCGCCTCGGCATTGCCGACCCGGAGGCGGTGATCGGCCGCTCGGTGGAGGAGATCATCCCCAATAGCCTGATGCGCGAAGTGGTCAGCAGCGGCAAGCCGATCATGCTCGACATCATGGATTTCGGCAGCGAATCCTTCGTCGTCATGCGCCTGCCGGTGCGCGACGAGGCCGGCGAGATCATCGGCGGCGTCGGCATGATGATCTTCGACGACGCCCGCCAACTGGCGCCGGTGGTCTCGCGCTACCAGCAACTGCGGCTGGAGTTGGCCGACGCCCGGCGCAAGCTCGACGAGGCGCGCCAGGCCAAGTACAGCTTCGCCAGCTTCATCGGCGCCAGCAACCGCTGCATGGCGGTCAAGGACAAGGCCCGCCGCGCCGCGCGCACCAGCTCGCCGGTACTGATCCTCGGCGAAACCGGCACCGGCAAGGAACTCCTGGCCCACGCCATCCACGCCGCCAGCCCCCGCGCCGGCGGCCCCTTCGTCGCGGTGAACATCGCGGCCATCCCCGAGAACCTGCTCGAGGCCGAATTCTTCGGCGTCGCCCCCGGCGCCTACACCGGCGCCGACCGCAAGGGCCGCAGCGGCAAGTTCGAACTGGCCCACGGCGGCACCCTGTTCCTCGACGAAATCGGCGACATGTCGCCCTCGCTCCAGGTCAAGCTGCTGCGCACCCTGCAGGAGAGGGAAGTGGAGCCGGTCGGCTCCAACCGCCTGATCGCCGTGGACGTGCGCATCATCGCCGCCACCAGCCGCAACCTGCAGCGCGAGGTGGACGACGGCCGCTTCCGCGCCGACCTGTTCTATCGCCTCAATGTGTTGACCCTCGACGTGCCGCCGCTCCGCGAGCGTCTCGACGACCTGCCGCTGATCGCCGAAGCCCTCGCCGATGCCCTGGCAAGGCGCCTCGGCGAACCGCCGCGCAGCATCTCGCGCCCGGCGTTGGACTTGCTGGCCCGCTACCCCTGGCCGGGCAACGTACGCGAACTGGCCAACGTGCTGGAGCGGGCGCTGTTGATGTCCGACGCCGACGCCCTAGACCAGGCAGACTTCGAACAAGTGCTACCGCGCCTCGCCCCCGCCGCCGCCCCAGCGGCCAGCGACGCGCCGCAAACCCTGGAGCAAATCCAGCGCGCCGCCGAACGTCAAGCCATCACCGATGCCCTCGCCGCCTGTCAGGGCAACAAGGCCCAGGCAGCGAGGCGATTGGGTATTTCTCGGGCGTCGTTGTACGAGAAGCTGGCGGCGTTGGGGATCGATGCGGCGGGGTGAGAGGAAATACCTCCACACAACTCCGTTCGTCCTGAGCTTGTCGAAGGGCGGGATGCTGGATCAACGCCCAAGATGAAGCCGTCATTCTCGCGAAAGCGGGAATCCAGGTTTTGATGTTGTGCCGTTAATCAGAACCGCTGCCTTGATGGAACCGCCGGTGCCGGGACTCGCCCCGGCGGGCGACCTACTTTCCTGTTATGCGACGAGGAAAGTAGGCAAAGGAGCGCACCCCGCCGCCCCGGCCCTTCGGGCTTCCCTCGCTCCAGAAGCTTCGCCGGGCCGGTGGCTAAACTCGCTGCGCTCGGACAACGCCACCGGACTTCCCCCGTCGAAACTTCCTCCGCTCGGCGTGGCAGAGGGGAAGCTAAACACCGATCACATAGCAACGGAATGGGCGGTGCGGGGCGGCTAAAGAATCAAATCAACCTGCCCCTTTACTGCCGTTTGCCGACATGCGAATGGCTTATGATGTGGCTGTACTTCTTTCCCATAGCTAACGCATTACGTGGACTGACGGTAACCTATTAAGGAGTGGAATCGATGAAACGGAAGATGCATTACTCATTTGTCTCGGTTGCGACGTTGTTGTTTCTGGTGCTGCCTGGCTGTGCCATCGAGCGCGCACAGACGGCAGCGGTCGCGCAAGTGTCTATGGTAGGTATGCAGAAAGACGCAGTTCTAGCGTGTATGGGTATTCCGCAATCGAAATCGGTCGAAGGTAGCGTGGAGGTGTGGAGTTATGGCTCTGGCGACGGCCGAACGGATACTTTTTCTACTGCGAATTCCAACACAACCACCAAAGTTGCCGCTGTCGCTGCGGCGGCGAATGTTGGTCCTGCCACAGTTGCGGCAGGTTCCGCCACCGCCAACAGTCAGACGGATGCCCATGCGCACTCTATGAGTAAAAAAAGGTCGTGTACCGTCAATGTCGTTATGACAGACGGTAGGGTTTCGCGTGTCAATTATCAGGGCCCTACTGGTGGTCTGCTCACCAAAGGCGAGCAGTGCGCTTATGCAATTGAGAACTGCGTAAAGTAATTGTTGCCATCGGAGTCAGCGTCGATTTATCCAGAGGGACGGGTGAAACTATAGGGTCAGTTTGATATTTCCGAGCGGACCCACGGAGAATGTCCGTGTCAATGCGGATGGTTTTTAGCTCCCCCTCTGCCACGCCGAGCGGAGGAAGCTTCGACGGGGGAAGTCCGGTGGCGTTGTCCGAGCCAACGGCGAGTTTAGCCACCGGCCCGGCGAAGCTTCTGGAGCGAGGGAAGCCCGACGCAGTCGGGCCGGGGCGGCGGGGTGCGCTCCTTTGCCTACTTTCCTCGTCGCATAACAGGAAAGTAGGTCGCCCGCCGGGGCGAGTCCCGGCACCGGCGGTTACATCAAGACTGCGGTTCTGATTAACGGCTCAAGTTCAAAACCTGGATTCCCGCTTTCGCGGGAATGACGATGTCGCGGAGTGGTGGGTGTCCTTCGTATTCCGTTCATGGTTCGACAGGCTCACCACGAACGGTGTTGGGGGCGGCTCAGTACGAACGGTGTGGGGTGGGGTTCGGCGGCCCACTATGGGCGGGGCAGGGGCGACGCGTGAGTCCCTGGAGGGTGCGTGGTTTCTGTGCTTCTTGCTGCTCGCTTCACCGCGCTCCAATTCCGCCTCCCCTGTCCGCCACACCAGACACCCTGCCCACCACCGCGGACAGCTCAAATCCCACCCGTTTTAAAAATCCTTGTGGTTTCAACAATCTAAGCCTGGGCATGGTTCCTGCCATCTGTATCGGCACATAAGTCCCAACAGAGGAGAACCACACCATGTCATTCCTGATCGTACTGGCAGCACTTTGCTTCCTGATGTTCGTCGCCTATCGCGGCTACAGTGTCATCCTGTTCGCCCCGGTGGCCGCCCTCGGCGCCGTGTTGTTGATCGACCCGACCCTGGTCGCGCCGATGTTCACCGGCTTGTTCATGGACAAGATGGTCGGCTTCGTCAAACTCTACTTCCCGGTGTTCCTGCTGGGCGCGGTGTTCGGCAAGGTGATCGAGCTGTCGGGATTCTCCAAGGCCATCGTCGCCTCGGTGATCAAGCTGATCGGCAGCGAGCGGGCGATGCTGGCCATCGTGCTGGTCTGCGGCATCCTTACCTACGGCGGGGTCTCGCTGTTCGTCGTGGTGTTCGCGGTCTATCCCTTCGCCGCCGAGATGTTCCGCCAGGGCGGCATTCCCAAGCGGCTGATCCCCGGCACCATTGCCCTCGGCGCGTTCACCTTCACCATGGATTCGCTGCCGGGCACGCCGCAGATTCAGAACATCATCCCCACCGCGGTGTTCAAGACCAACATCTACGCAGCGCCCATCCTCGGCACCATCGGCGCGGTGTTCATCCTGGTCGCCGGCCTGACCTATCTGGAATGGAACCGCCGCAAGGCCGTCGCTGCCGGCGAAGGCTATGGCAGCAACTTGGTGAACGAGCCGGAGCCCTTCGAGCATGAGAACCTGGCCAATCCGCTGATCGCGATCCTGCCGCTGATCATGGTCGGGGTGATGAACAAGGTGTTCACCATCACCATTCCCCAGCTCTACGGCGCCAGCCATTCCTTCGTTCCGGCGGTGATCGGCAAGGCCGCGCCGGTGGTGCAGGAGATTTCCAAGATCACCGCCATCTGGGCGGTGGAGGGCGCGCTGCTGATGGGTATCGCCACCGTGTTCGTCTTCGCCTGGAAGACCGTCGTCGCCAAGTTCGCTGAGGGCAGCAAGTCGGCCATCGGCGGCGCCCTGCTGGCGACCATGAACACCGCTTCGGAATATGGCTTCGGCGCGGTGATCGCGGCGCTGCCGGGCTTCCTGGTGATCGCCGACGCGTTGAAGGGCATCCCCAATCCGATGGTGAACGAGGCCATCACCGTCACCTCCCTGGCCGGCATCACCGGCTCCGCATCGGGCGGCCTCGGCATCGCCCTGGCGGCGATGGGCGAGACCTTCATCTCCAACGCGATGGCGGCCGGGATTCCGCTGGAGGTGTTCCACCGCGTCGCCTCGATGGCCTCCGGCGGCATGGACACGCTGCCCCACAACGGCGCCGTGATCACCTTGCTGGCGGTCACCGGCCTGACCCACCGCCAGTCCTACAAGGACATCTTCGCGGTGACGGTGATCAAGACCACGGCGGTGTTCGTGGTGATCGCCGCCTACTACCTGACCGGCATCGTTTGATGTCGCGCCGTCCCCACCAAGGAGCCGCCATGTCCCTTTCCCGTCACCCGGTTGCGGCCTCGCTGCGCGCCTCGGATACCGGCAAGATCGTCACTGCCCGCGAAGCGGTGCGCCTGATCCGCGACGGCGATACCGTCGCCACCGGCGGCTTCGTCGGCATCGGCTTTCCCGAGAACATCGCCGTCGCCCTGGAAGAGTTGTTTCTCGAAAGCGAAGGCGGCGATCTGCAGGGCCTCGGTGTGCCGCGCAACCTGACCCTGGTGTATGCCGCCGGGCAGGGCGACGGCCGCGACCGCGGCCTCAACCATCTCGGCCACGATGGCCTGGTGTCGCGCGTCATCGGCGGCCACTGGGGCCTGGTGCCGAAGCTGCAGCAGCTCGCCGTGGCCAACCGGATCGAGGCCTACAACCTGCCGCAGGGGGTGATCTCCCACTTGTTCCGCGACATCGCCGCCGGCAAGCCCGGCAGCCTGACCCGGGTCGGCCTCGGCACCTTCGTCGATCCGCGCTTCGGTGGCGGCAAGCTGAACGAGCGCACCACCGCCGACCTGGTGCGGCTGATGGAGATCGATGGCGAGGAATACCTGTTCTACAAGGCCTTCCCGATCACCGTCGGCATCATCCGCGGCACCACCGCCGATGCCGATGGCAACATCACCATGGAGAAGGAGGCGTTGACCCTGGAGGCCCTGGCCATCGCAATGGCCGCCCACAACTCGGGCGGCATCGTCATCGCCCAGGTTGAGCGCATCGCCGAGCGCGGCACGCTCAACGCGCGCCAGGTGAAGATTCCCGGCATCCTGGTGAATTGCGTGGTGGTGGCGGAAAAGCCCGAATACCACATGCAGACCTTCATCGAGCAGTACAGCCCAGCCTTTAGCGGCGAGCTGCGGGTGCCGATGTCCACCCTGCCGCCGATGGCCATGAGCGAGCGCAAGATCATCGCCCGCCGCGCCGCCCTGGAGCTGCGCGCCAACGCCGTGGTGAACCTCGGCATCGGCATGCCCGAGGGCGTCGCCGCGGTGGCGGCGGAAGAGAACGTCATCGACCTGCTGACGATGACCGCCGAACCCGGCGTGATCGGTGGCATCCCCGCCGGCGGGCTGAACTTCGGTGCCGCCACCAACACCCAGGCGATCATCGACCAGCCCAGCCAGTTCGACTTTTACGACGGCGGCGGCCTCGACATCGCCTTCCTCGGCCTGGCCCAGGCTGACCGCGAGGGCAACATCAACGTCTCCAAGTTCGGCCCACGCCTGGCCGGCGCCGGTGGCTTCATCAACATCAGCCAGAACGCCAAGAAGGTGGTCTTCGTCGGCACCTTCACCGCCGGTAATCTGGAAATCGCGGTGCGCAGCGGCCAACTGGCGATCCTCAACGACGGCCGCGCCAAGAAGTTCGTCGAGCAGGTGGAACACCGCACCTTCAGCGGCCCCGAGGCCCTGCGGCGCGGCATGCCGGTGCTCTACATCACCGAGCGCTGCGTCTTCCGCCTTGGGCCTGAGGGCCTGGAGCTGACCGAGATCGCCCCGGGCGTGGACCTGGAGCGTGACATCCTGGCGCACATGGCCTTCCGCCCGATCATCAAGGGCGAGCCGGCGCCGATGGACGAGCGGGTGTTCGCCGACGGGCCGATGAACCTGCGCCCCGATCTGTTGGAGGTGCCCTTCGAGGACCGCCTGTCCTACGATCCGGAAGGCAACCTGTTCTTCGTGAATTTCGAGGGCCTGGCGGTGCGCAGCGATCTCGATATCGACCGCATCCGCCTGGCGGTGGAGGACCGGCTGGCGGCGGTGGGGCACAAGGTCTACGCGGTGATCAACTACGACCGCTTCAGCATCAGCCCGGAACTCATCGACGATTACATCGGCATGGTCAAGGGCCTGATGGAACGCCACTACCTGAACGTCACCCGCTACACCTCGAGCACCTTCCTCCGCCTCAAACTCGGTGAGGCTCTGAGCAAGGGCGATATCGATCCGCATCTGTACACCTGCGCGGTGGAGGCCCAGGCCCACCTGGCCCAAGCCTGACGCAGTCCTGACAAGGCCGCCGCCGGCGCGCAACGGCGGCGGCCTATTCCGGCGGGATTTGATCTGGCGCATAGACGCTGGGGCGGGCGATCCCTTAGGGTAGCCCCCAGATGCGGCGGCTTGTCGACCGCATTTCCGACTTGGGCGAGACGGGAAAATCCGCAGCCCGAGCTGGAGGAAGTCCACCGTGAACCCATACGCCAACCCCCTGATGAAAACCCTGGCCCGCTGGGGCGGCTTCGCCGCCCTGCTGGCGGTCATTGCCGCCACCAGCCTGCACAGCTATGTGCTGTTCCACAGCCTGGTGGAAATCTTCCGCATCGTCGTCATCTTCGGCATCGCTGCGCTGGCTTGGAATGCCCGCAGCCAGATCGACCATCCCTTCCTGCTGGTCAGCGGCCTGGCCTATCCCGCCGTCGGCCTGTTGGAACTGCTGCATACCCTGGCCTACAAGGGCATGGGCATCTTTGCCGCCGATGCCAATCTGCCGACCCAGTTGTGGATCGCCTTTCGCGGCTACGAGAGTCTGGCAATGCTGATCGCCGCCAGCCTCCTGGCCTGGCGCAATCTGCCGGTGGCGGCCATCGCCCTGGGCTTTCTTGGCACCGGCGCGGCACTGGGCTGGCTGGTGCTGTCCGGCCACTTCCCCGATTGCTTCGTCGAGGGCAGCGGCCTCACCGCCTTCAAGATCGGCGCGGAGTACGCCATAGCCGCCGTCTTCGCCGTGGCGCTGTGGCTGATC
>DATDMT010000020.1:0-2973 GCA_036518635.1 Rhodocyclaceae bacterium
GGTGAGCAGCGATTCGTCCACCGCACTATGGCCCTGCAATACCTCGCCGTCCGCCGGGAACACCTCGCCGGGCCGCACCAGCACCAAATCGCCCGGCGCCAGATCGGTGGCGACCACGCGCTCCACATCTAATGCGGGGAACTGATTCAGCCGCGAGGCAAACACCGGCATCGCCTTGTTCAAGGTCTCGACACCGCGCGCCGCCTTCTGCCGTGCCATGGATTCGAGAAAGCGTCCGGTCAGCAGGAAGAACACGAACATCGTGACCGAATCGAAATACACCTCGCCGTGACCGGCCAGGGTGCCCCACAAGCTGGCAGTGAAGGCCGCGCCGACGCCGATGGCCACCGGCACATCCATGCCCACCCGGCGCAGGGCCAGGTCGCGCCAGGCATTGCGGAAAAACGGCGCCGACGAATACAGCACCACCGGCAGAGTCAGGATCAGGCTGGCCCAGCGCATCAAGAGCTCGATGTCCGGCGTCATCGTGCCCTCGTCGGCCAGATACACCGGCACCGCGTACATCATCACCTGCATCATGCCGAAGCCGGCAACGAACAGGCGCCACAGCGCCTCCTTGCGCTCCTTGCGCGCCAGTTGCTCGGATTTCTCGGCATCGTAGGGGTGGGCGCGATAACCGATGGCGGCAATCGCCTCGAGAATCGCCGAGAGCTTGGTCTCCCGCTCGTCCCAGCGCACCCGGGCGCGGCGCGTCGCGTAATTCACCGATACCGCACGCACTCCGGGCTGGGCAATCAAATGGGATTCGTTGAGCCAGACGCAGGCGGCGCAGGTGATGCCTTCCAGCATCAGGGAAGCCTCACGCTCGTGCTCGCCCACCGGCTGGACAAAACTCTTCTGCACCTCGGGATGATCGAACAGACCCAGATCGCGCAGCGCCACCGGCACCGCTTCCCGCGGGCTCTCCGGCATCGCGTCACGATGGGCGTAGTAGTCGCCGTGCCCCCCGGCAACGATGGCCTCGGCCACCGCCTGGCAGCCCAGGCAGCACATCTCGCGCCGTTGCCCGGCGATCTCCACGGGAAACTCCGCGCCGGAGGGAACCGGCAACCCGCAGTGGTAGCAGTTATCAGCCACAGTGCCTCAAATAGAAAAGGGCCCGCCGGCGGCAGGCCCTGTTTCGCGGGAGATTGGACTCGATTGGTGCTGCTGACCGGAATCGAACTGGTGACCTACTGATTACGAATCAGTTGCTCTACCGACTGAGCTACAGCAGCGCGGGGCCGGATTATACGCACTTCGCGGCGCTTGAAGAATCTCCCTTCCGCTCGAATCTGGCGCCAAGCAAAACCGCCGGAATCATCGGGCAGGCCAACGTAAATCGACTGATGACTCCCGCCCAAGACCCCGCCCCCTACCGTTCGTCCCCCTGAAGCCTACCGTTTGTCGCATAGGGAAACCCCTAGGTTTTCCTCAGTGCTAGCTTGCTGCGCAAAGGAGGAAATACGCATGCCGCGCCATAACAAACACCGGGGCTTCACCCTGCTGGAATTGATGATTTCGGTCGCAATCATCGCCATTTTGGTCGGTGTCGCCCTACCCGCCTACAACGACTATGTGCTGAAAGGCAAACTATCGGAGGCCTTCAGCGGCCTGACCGACCTGCAGAACCGGATGGAGCAGTACTACCAGGACAACCGGAAATACACCTGTGCGGCGACCAGTATCCCGCCGCCAGCCTCTACCAAATATTTTGATTTCACCAATACGACTAACTGTTCTCTCAGCAGCGTCGATCAAGGATTTACCTGGAAAGCTGTTGGCACAGGTAGCGCTGCAGGATTCACCTTTCAAATTACCGAAACAGGCGCAAAAAGCACTCCGGCTGTTCCAAGCGGCTGGGCCACCCCCAGCCCCAACAACTGCTGGGTCACCAGCAAGGGAGGCTGCTGACCGTGTCAGCAAATTCCATGGCCGGCGAAGGCGGCTTCAGCCTGATCGAGCTGATGGTGGTGATTGCGATTGCCGCCATCCTTCTTGGCCTGGGCCTCAGTGGCGTCAACACCATGCTGGTCAACAACAAGGTGCGCGCCAAAGCCGAGTCCATCTTCGCCGGCCTGCAGATGGCCCGGGCCGAGGCCATTCGGCGCAATGCCCCGATGCGCTTCGCATTGTTGGATAGCCTCACCGCGAGTTGTGCCCCCGCCGCCTCCGGGCAGTTCTGGGCCGTCACGCAAACCGACCAGGTATCGCGCGGCGTGGTGACCGGCTATTGCGAATCGCTGCCCTATGTCCCACCGGATCGCCCCGACCCCTGCAACCCCAATCCCGGCATTTGCCCCGCCACCGACCCCAACGGCAACGATGCGGCCAACAAGGACTGCCGCCCCATCGGCAATCCGGTCACCTGCACCAATGACCCATGGATCGCCTACAAGAGCGGTGGCATCGCCAGCAGCGACGCCACGGTAGCCGCCACCACCTCGAGCAGCAGCGGCGCAGCGGCAGCCGTCATCACCTTCGGCCCGATCGGCCAGGTACTGACGAACTTCGACAGCGCGGCTCCCCTCGGCTTCGTCCTCGTTTCACCGACTAGCGACACCCGCGCCAAGCGCTGGGCGATACGCATCGGTAGCGGCAACGGCAGCCTCAAGTTCTGCGATCCCGACAAGTCCTCCCCCGACCCGATGGCCTGTTGAATCATGAAGCGCAAACACACCCAATCCGGTTCCCAACTGATCGAAGCCATCATCAGCCTGCTGATCTTTTCCATCGGCCTGATCGCTCTGGTCAACCTCGCCGGCAAGGCGATGAACCAGGCCGGCCAGAGCCGGTCGCGCAATGAAGCCAGCTATCTGGCCGGTGAATTGATCGGCGAAATGTGGGTCAGCACCGCCGCCCCCGCCAGCTTCGATACGAGCGCATGGAACACCCGTGTCCAGTC
This sequence comes from Rhodocyclaceae bacterium, assembly GCA_036518635.1. Lineage (GTDB taxonomy): Bacteria > Pseudomonadota > Gammaproteobacteria > Burkholderiales > Rhodocyclaceae > AWTP1-18. The sequence goes on from DATDMT010000020.1 coordinate 2,906, forward strand.
CGTCATCCCCGGCAGCAGCACGACGGTGACCTTCAGCAACGCAACAGCCAGCCCGCCGGCAGCGACGG
>DATDMT010000021.1:0-15180 GCA_036518635.1 Rhodocyclaceae bacterium
TCCCGGTCGAGCACCGCCATCAGCACCTCGCTGTCGGCGATGCAACTGGCGAAGCGCGGTTCACCGTCGATCACCGACATCTCACCCAGGGTCTTGCCCGGGCCGGCCATGCCGACACGGGAAGGCAGGCCGTTGCTGCCAATCTTGACGATCTCGATGTTGCCTTCGATGATCAGCAGCAGGAAGTCGCCGGTGTCGCCCTCGCGGATGATCTCGGTGCCTTCCGGCGCGTGGTAGCAGGTCATGTACTTGCTGAGCTGCTCCACCTCCTCCTTCTCGAAACCTTCGAAAAGGTTGATCGGCCCCATGATCTCGAGAATGCGCAAAACAAACGGCGCCGCATCCCCCAAGGGTTCGAGGTTGGCGATGTGAGTTTTGCGCGGCGGGGCGTTCATGGCAGATTCATTATAGCCGCCCGCCCAGCACGGCGAGTACCGTCGCCAACCAGCCGAGGCAGGCGGTGATCAGATGGCGGTCGGCGATCACTTCGCTGGCCGCATCGCCACCGCCGCCGCGGCGGTGCAGCAAGAACAGGTAACGGAACATGCCGTAGAGGACGAAGGGCACGGTCAGGATCAGGTGGCTGCTGCCATGCAGCGCCACGGTGTCGGCGCTGACTGTGTACAGGCTGTAACTGATCACGGCGCAGGCGGTGGCAACGGTAATCAACTGGTCCAGCAGGTTTTCCGAGTAGTCCTCCAGCACCCGCCGATGGGCCGCCGGATCGTCGGCCACCGCCGAGAGTTCGGCGCGGCGCTTGGCGAAGCCGAGGAACAGGGTCAGCATCAGGCCGCAGAGCAGCAGCCATTGCGAGGGTGCGATGCCGAGGCCGAGGGTGCCGGCCAGCAGGCGCAGCATGAAGCCGGCGGCGATGATGAACACGTCGAGGATCACCACATGCTTGGCGCCCAGGCTGTAGGCCAGATTGATCGCCAGATAGGCGACGAAGACCCAGGGCGCCTGGCCGGCAAAGCCGAAGGCCAGGGTCAGGCCGCCGGCGAGGCAGAAGCCCAGCAGCATCGTCGCCATTTGCACCGACACCGTACCCGCCGCCAGGGGACGCAGGCGCTTCTGCGGATGCTCCCGATCCGCCGCCCTATCCTGGATGTCGTTGAACACATACACCGCCGAGGACAGCAGGCAGAAGGCGGCGAAGGCACAGAGGGCCTGGCTGAGCTTGCTGCCGTCGCTCCAGGCATGGCCGAACAGCAGGCCCACCAGGACGAAGCCGTTCTTCACCCATTGATGGGGGCGCAGCAGCTTCAGCAAAGGGGTCATCGGGCGGGCGCTCCGTAACGTTCGAAGAAATAGCAGCCGGTTTGGGGCAGCCAGCCGGGAATCCGATAGTACTTGCGGCCGACGTTGGCGAGGATCGCATCTCGGTAGCGCGGGTAGTCGAAACCGCGGCCGAAGACTTGGTAGAAGGTGACGCCGTGACGCTCGAAAGTCTCCACCTTCAGCTCACGGAAATAGGGCCGGTACTCGTCGGCGCCCGGCTCGCTCTTCCTCAGGATCAGGATGTTCTTGCCGTCGAGGGCGCGGAAGTCGGTGAGGATGTCGTCGTGGCGAGCATGGCTGCTGGCCTCGCCGAACACCAGGAAATAGCGTCGGGCGTTGTAGCCCAGGGTCACCGCGTCGGCGTAGCCGTTGCTGGCGAAGGCGTAGTCTGCCGCATAGGGCTGCAGCCGCTGGGCGATGTCGCGGGCCTCGAAGGCCAGCACGGCGCTGTCGTACCAGCGGGTCTTCTTGTAGGCGTCGAGTTGGGTGAAGCTGATGCCGACGATCAGCAGCACGTGGATGGCGGCAAATCCAATGAAGAAGCGCCCCAGCCGCGCCAGTTTCTCTTCCGCCAGCGCCAGGGCCGGCAGCAACAGCACGAAGGGCAGGAAGGACAGCACCCAGTGCAGGCCCACGGTCTTTTCCAGGGACAGCAGGGCGAACAGGGCCAGCGGCACCAGAGCCAGCAGGGCCAGCGAACGCCGGCCGGCCAGCACACCGCCGCGCAGCAGCGCCCAGACCACCGGCGGCGTCAGCAGGTAGAGCATCATGCCGAGATACAGCGCGCTGTTCTTCCAGCCCAGGGCCGCGTTCTCGTGGCGGTTCACGAAGTTGAACATGTAGTTGGGCCAGCAGTGGCCGGCGTTCCACCAGCCCATCAGGGCCAGGGCCGGGACGCAGCAGGCGTAGGCGATCAGCAGGCCCAGCCAGCCGCGGCGGGTAGGTCGCAGCAGCAGGTCGAGCAGATAGGCGAAGCCGAGGAAGACGACGAAATACTTGGACAGCACCGCCCCGGCCAGCAGCAGACCGCTGGCGAGAAACCAGCGCAGCTCGTCGTCCCGGCGCGCGCGCAGCCAGCAGAGGCCGGACAGCACCGAGAAGTAGATCAGTGGCGTGTCGGTGGTGATCAGCACGTTCCAGACGAAGGCCGGCGCCAGCAGCACCAGCAGCGCCGCCCACCAGCGCCGGGCCGGTGCCGCCTCGGGCCAGATGCGCGGCACGAACCAGGCGGTGGCCACCGCCAGGGCGAAGGGCTGCAGCACCGAAGTCAGGCGCAGCCACCATTCGGCATCGCCCAGCAGCAATTGGCCGGCCAGCCACCAGCCAATCATCGGCGGATGGTCGTAGAAGCCCCAGTCGGGAACCTTGCCCCACCAGATGAAATAGGCCTCGTCGCCGGTGATCGGCAGCGCCGCCGCCAGCCACAGGCGGAAAGCCAAGAGCGGCGCCAGCAGCCAAAAGAAAAGACGGCGTGGATTCACGCCGTCTTTCGCATTGCCGGGCTTGAGGCTGGCGGCCAAGGGCCGCTCCTACTTCGCTTCCAGCACCAGCCGGCGCTTGCGCACGGCCTCGGCCAGGGTGTCGAGCACGACCAGACTGTCTTCCCAGCCGATGCAGGCGTCGGTGATGCTCTGGCCGTATTCCAGGGGCTTGCCCGGGGTCAGGTCCTGGCGGCCTTCCTTCAGGTTGGACTCGACCATCACGCCGAAGATGCGGTCGTCGCCAGCGGCGATCTGGGCGCCCACCTCCTTGGTCACGTCCACCTGCAGCTTGTACTGCTTGCGGCTGTTGCCGTGGGAGAAGTCGATCATCAGCTTGGCGGCGAGGCCGGCCTTGCCCAGTTCGGCACAGGCAGCCGCCACCGAGGCGGCGTCGTGGTTGGGCTCCTTGCCACCGCGCAGGATCACGTGGCAGTCCTCGTTGCCCTTGGTGGAGACGATGGCGGAGTGGCCGGCCTTGGTCACCGAGAGGAAATGGTGGGGGCTGGCGGCGGACTTGATCGCATCCACGGCGATCTTGATGTTGCCGTCGGTGCCGTTCTTGAAACCCACCGGGCAGGACAGGCCGGAGGCCAGCTCGCGGTGCACCTGCGATTCGGTGGTGCGGGCGCCGATGGCGCCCCAGGAGATCAGGTCGGCCAGGTACTGGGGGGTGATCATGTCGAGGAACTCGGTGCCGCAGGGCAGGCCCAGTTCGTTGAGTTCCCACAACAGCTTGCGCGCCAGGCGCAGGCCGTCGTTGATGCGGAAGCTGTCGTCCATGCCCGGATCGTTGATCAGGCCCTTCCAGCCGACCGTGGTGCGCGGCTTTTCGAAATAGACCCGCATCACGATCACCAGGTCCTTGGCCAGGCGCTCGCGCTGGGCCTTCAGGCGATGGGCGTATTCGATGGCGGCGGCCGGGTCGTGGATCGAGCAGGGGCCGATCACCACCACTAGGCGGTCGTCGGAACCGTGCAGCACGCGATGCACCGCATCGCGGCCTTCATAGGCCGTCGTCGCCGCCTCTTCGCTGGCGGGAAACTCGCGCAGCACGTGGGCCGGCGGGGCGAGTTCCTTGATTTCCTTGATGCGGACGTCGTCGATGGCGTGTTTCATGGCAATGGCTTTAGGGCTTGGTTCAGAGGCGCACTGCGTCGGGCAGCACGATGTTCACTTCGAGCACTTCGTAATTGTCCTGCTTTTCCAGGGAGACCTTGATGTCGTCCGGGTTCACCCGCACGTACTTGGAGATCACCTGGACCAGCTCCTGTTGCAGGGCCGGCAGGAAGTCCGGGGCGCTGCTGCCGTCGCCGGCGCGTTCGCGGGCGATGATCAGTTGCAGACGCTCCTTGGCGACATTGGCCGACTTGGGCTTGCTGCCGAAGATCAGTTCGAGCAGGGACATGTCACTTGCCTCCGAACAGGCGCTTCAGCAGACCGGGTTTTTCGTAGTCCACGAAACGCAGGGGCACGGCCTCGCCGAGGAAGCGGGAAATCACGTCCTTGTAGGCCTCGGCCACGTCGGCATTTTCCAGGTGGATGGTCGGCGTGCCCTGGTTGGAAGCGTGCAGCACCGCTTCGGATTCGGGGATCACGCCGATGATCGGCACCCGCAGGATTTCCTGCACGTCCTTGTAGGACAGCATCTCGCCGTCCTCGACGCGCTTGGGCGAGTAGCGGGTCACCAGCAGGTGTTCCTTGACCGCCTCGCCGCCGGCCTGGGCGCGCTTGGATTTGGCCTGGAGGATGCCGAGGATGCGGTCGGAGTCGCGCACCGAGGAGACTTCCGGGTTGGTGACGACGATGGCCTCGTCGGCGAAGCGCAGGGCCATCACGGCGCCGCTCTCGATGCCGGCCGGGCTGTCGCAGACGATGTAGTCAAAGCCCATGTGCTCCAAATCCTTCAGCACCTTCTCGACGCCTTCTTCGGTCAGCGCATCCTTGTCGCGGGTCTGCGAGGCGGGCAGGACGTAGAGGTTGTCGCAGTGCTTGTCCTTGATCAGGCCCTGGTTCAGTGTGGCTTCGCCGTTGATGACGTTGATCAGGTCATAGACCACGCGACGCTCGCAACCCATGATCAGGTCCAGGTTGCGCAGGCCCACGTCGAAGTCGATGACCACGGTCTTGAAGCCGCGCAGGGCGAGGCCGGAGGAAAAACTGGCGCTGGTGGTGGTCTTGCCGACCCCGCCTTTGCCGGAAGTCACGACGACGATGCGGGTCATGAACGGACTCTCGTTGAATGGGGAAGCCGCAATTTTACCCGCCGGAACTTGCGGGATTCCTTCGAAATCAGGGCATTTGGCGCCTATTTCAACGCCAGCGGCACGATCTCCAGGCGCTGCTTGGCCGGGTCATCGCCGGAGAGGCTGATCTGCACCGGCTGCTGGGCCAGGTCCGGCGCCAGGCCCTGTTCGAAGGTGCGGTACACCCCGGCGATGGAGACCAGCTCGGCGGCGAAGCAGGTGCAGAACACCCGCGCCGCGGCATTGCCGGTGGCGCCGGCCAGGGCCTTGCCGCGCAGGGGGGCATAGATGTGGATGCTGCCGTCGGCGATCACCTCGGCGCCGGCGGAGACCATCGCCAGCAGCACCAGGTCGCCGCCGCGGGCATAGACCCGCTGGCCGGAGCGCAGGGGCTTGTCCACGATCATGGTCGGCGCCGCCGCCGGGGCGGCGGGGGCAGGCGCGGCCTTTTCCACCGCCTTGCGCGTCGGCCGCGCCAGCTCGTCGGCGGAAAGATGGGACAGGCCCAGGGCCGCGGCGGCCTCCGCCTGGACCGTATCGGCATTGGTCACCGCCACCGGCTGCAGGCCGTAATCCCGCAACAGGCCCAGCAGGGCCGGCCAGTCCGGGGTCTGACCGGGCACCGCGCCGAGGTTCAGCACGGCGGCATCGCCGTCGAAAAAGCGCCGCTTGCCGCCGGGCATGGCCGCCACGGCAGCCTCCAGGGCGGCCATGGCCAGGGTGGACAGCTCCACGGAAACCACGGACAGGGAGGTGCCCTTGAACTCAATGGGCTTGGCGGCGGGTGCGTTCATGACGGATGGGGCGGCAAACAAAGGGGGCGAGTCTAGCGAGGGGGCGGGCTTTGGGCAATCATAGGCAGGTGAATCTCCCTACCTCGCCCGTCAAGGGCCGCGGCACCGCCGCCAACCCGGACAACCGCTACGCCGCCTGGGCGCGCGAGGCGGCGGATGACGGCTGGGAGCGGGAGGATGAGACGGCCAAACCGCGCACCACGCTGACGCCGGACACGAGCAAGAGCGTGATCAGCCGCAACGAGTCGCCGGACCTGCCCTTCGACCGTTCGATCAACCCCTACCGGGGCTGCGAGCACGGCTGCATCTACTGCTATGCACGGCCCAGCCACGCCTGGCTGGGGCTGTCGCCGGGCCTGGAGTTCGAGACCCGGCTCAGCTACAAGGCCGATGCCGCTGCCCAGTTGCGGGCGGAACTGGCCAAGCCCGGCTACCGCCCGGCGCCCATCGCCCTCGGCGTGAACACCGACGCCTGGCAACCGGCGGAGCGGGAGTTGGGCATCACCCGCCAGGTACTGGAGGTGCTCGCCGAAACTCGCCACCCGGTGACAGTGATTACCAAGTCGGCCCTGATCCTGCGCGATCTGGACCTGCTGGCACCGCTGGCAGCGCAAGGCCTGGCCCATGTCGCGGTGTCCGTCACCACGCTGGACGCAGACCTGGCGCGCAAGCTGGAACCGCGCGCCGCGGCACCGAAGCGGCGGCTGGAGGTGCTGCGCATGCTGGCCGAGGCCGGCATCAAGCCGATGGTGATGGTGGCGCCGGTGATCCCGGCCCTCACCGACCACGAGCCGGAGCGCATCCTCGAAGCCGCCGCCGCGGCCGGCGCGGCCCACGCCGACTACGTGCTGCTGCGCCTGCCGCGGGAGGTGGAACCCCTGTTCCGCGATTGGCTGCAGACCCACTACCCGGACCGGGCCGCCCATGTGCTGAGCCTGGTGACGCAGATGCGCGGCGGCGGCCACAACGATGCCCGTTTCGGCCACCGGATGCGCGGTGAGGGCGCCCTGGCCGAGCTACTGCGCAAGCGTTTCAACCTGGCGAAGCGCCGCCTGGGGCTGGATAGCCCCTTGCCAACCCTGAATTGCACAGCCTTCCAGCCACCCGCCGTGGGTGGCCAACTGAGCCTGTTTGCGGGGTGAGCCGGGGTGAATTTCCGGCTTATTCAACGGATTGCCAAAAACTAAACATAGCCCATTGAAAAACAGTGGCTTATAACAATAAGCTCAGGTATTGTCTGGATCGACCATGCTGACCGACTTAGACCTCCTGCTAATCGCCCAAAGCCGGCTGTTCGCCACCGCCGCCATGGAAGAATTGGCGCCGATGCTGATGCAGTGCTGGCGCATGGAGATCGGCCGCGGCGTCCGCCTGCTCGAGCCGGGCGCCGGCAACGACCGGCTGTACCTGCTGCTGGCCGGCGAGTTGCGGGTCTACCCCGGCGGCGAGGAGATTCTCGACCACGCCTCCCTGCTGCCGGGCGAATGTGCCGGCGAGATGTCCCTGATTGACGGCGCCGGCGTCTCCGCCCTGGTGATCGCCGCCGAAGATTCGCAACTGCTGGTGATTCCCCACGACACCCTGTGGGCCCTGGTGGAGCGTTCCCACGGGGTTGCCCGCAACCTGCTGGCGATCCTCGCCGGGCGGGTGCGCAGCAACAACCTGGCGCTGGTGCAGCAGAACATGCGCAGCCTGGAGTTCGAACAGACCAGCAGCGTCGACAAGCTGACCGGGCTGCACAACCGGCGCTGGCTGAACGACGCCTTCCCGCGCATGATAGAGCGCTGCATACGCGACGGCGCGCCGCTCTGCCTGCTGCTGGCGGACATCGACGAACTCGGCCGGATCAATCAACAGTACGGCCACCTGGCCGGCGACGCGGCGCTGCAAAGCGTCGCCACCACTCTGCAGGACGGCCTGCGGCCGCAGGACCTGCTGGCCCGCCTCGGCGAGAAATTCGCGGTGCTGCTGCCCTTCGCCGAAACCGAGCAGGGCCTGGCCATCGCCGAACGGCTGCGGGTGGCGGTCGCCGCCGCGCCGCTGCCCAAGGATTGCGCCGCCGTCGGCAGCATCACCCTGTCCTTCGGTGTCGCACCGTTGAGCGTCGGCGAGGACGTCGACACCCTGCTGGAGGCCGCCGGCCTGGCGATGAGCCGGGCCAAACTAAGCGGACGCAATCAAGTCCAGCTAGCGACAGCGGCGAGCTAGCCCGCCACCCGCTCGATCTGCTCGCCCTCCAGGGCCACCGAGCTGGTGGCGACTCCGTCGGCGCAGCTCCACCACATGGTTACCCAGGCCTGGCCGGCGGCATCGATGCGGTCCACCTCGCAGACCGAACCGATCATGAACTCGATCATGTCGCGGTCGTCCTCGTCCATGTCCGGATCGGGACTGACCGCCAGGATGCGCACCCGGTCGCCGGCGGCGACCGGCACGCCGCGGGCATCGTTGAGCGTGGCGACGGCATTCATGGAAACTCTCCCTTGGCGCAAAGCCGACAGAAACGGGCCGACGGGCCCGTGTTGGAGAGCCTTACGCAAAGGCCGGACCAGGCCTAGCTCAGGGCGATGGCCGCCAGCAGGGCGAAACCGCCACCGTAGGAACTGCGCAGCGGTAGTTCGATCTCCCAGGCGCTGCGAATCTTCTTGCGCAGGCGGTAGACCAGCATGTCCAGCCGCTTCGCTGCCGCCAGATCGTCCCGTTCGCCGATGCCGATCAGCAGCGAGGCCCGCGGCACCGGCAGGCGGTTCTGCGCCAGCAGATGGAGAAAGCCGAATTCTTTTTCGGTCAGGGACAGCACGCCCTTGCCGGCGCATTCGATCTGCCGCTCCGTGGTCCGCAAGCGCCAGGGCGACGCCGCGGCCTCATCCGGCTGGGGGGCGATGCGGCGGCAGAGGGCCTCGATATGGGCCGCCAGTTCGGGAAACTTGATCGGCTTGGTCAGATAGGTATCGGCGCCGAGGCGCAGGCCCTGGACCCGGTTGTCGAAGGTGACCCGCGCCGTCAGCACGATCAGACCCATGGCCGGATAGAGCTGGCGCAACTGCGGAATCAGGTGGAAGCCGTCCTGGTCCGGCAGGCCCAGGTCGAGCAGCAGCACGTCGGCCGCCTCGGCGGCCAGGGTTTGCCACAGCTCCGCCGCGGAGGCCGCCGCACGCACCGTATAGCCGATGTCCGTCAGGTATTCGACGACATCCTCGGCATAGGACACGTTGTCTTCCGCAATGACGATTTTGATCATTGCCCGAGTATAAAAATCGTCTGCAAGGGGAATCTAACCAATTCTCACCGCGGCATCGGGCAACGCCTGATCGGGCAGCCAGACGCGGAACTCGGCGCCGCCCTCTGGGACGTTGCGCACGGTCAGGCGGCCGCCGTGGGAGGCCACCACCGAGCGCGCCAAATGCAGGCCGATGCCGCTGCCCGACTGGGCCGCGGCGGCGCGGCCGCGGAAGAACTTGTCGAACAACTGCGGCAACTCGTCGTCGTCGATGCCGGGGCCGTTGTCCCGCACCAGGAACTCGATGCCGCCCTCGGCAGCGTGGCGGCAGGCGAGGCGGATTTCGCAACCCGGCGGCGTGTACTTCACCGCATTGTCGGCCAACACCCGCAACGCCAGGCGCATCAGGTCGGCATCGCAGGCCACCGCCGGCGGCAACCCTTCGTCCTCGAGTACGATCCGATGGTCAGCCGACAGCGCCCCCGCCGCCGCCTGCAAATCCTGCAACAGGGCCGCCGGTGCCACCGGTGCCGGCCGCAAGCCTTGCTCCGCCGGGCCCATGCGCTCCTGCAGCAGGTAGTCGTCAAGCAGCGAAATCAGGCGGTCGACGGCCTTCTGAATTTTCCCGTAGCGCTTGCGCGTCGCCTCGTCGGCCTGTTCGGCATGGGTTTCCAGATGCTGCACGGCGCCGTCGATGGTCGCCAGGGGCGTGCGGAATTCATGGGAGACCATGGCGACGAAGCGTTCGCGCTCCGCTTCCATCTGCCGCCGCGCGGTGACGTCAATACCGAAGCAGATGGCGGCGCGGGGCTGCTCGATCACGCTGTTCTGCCAGGAGACGATGCGCTCCTCCCCGAGCTTGCTGCGGATCGAAAAGTCCACCGTATGCGGCAGTTCGCCGCCGCGCTGGAACTGGCGGAACATCTCCCGCGCCCACAGATCATCCTTCGCCAGCAGGCCCGACTCGAGCAAATCGCGCCCCAGCACCTCATCGTGCCGATAGCCGCTGATGCGCTCTGCGGTCTGGTTGAAGATCGCGATTCGCCCCGCGCCGTCGAGGCCGACCACCATCACGTTGGCAGTGGCGATCAACTGCTCGCTGAAGGCCTTGCCGGCCAGCACCTGGCGCTTGCGCCGGGCGGCGACGATGGCCAGGGCGGTGACCACCACGGTGGTGAACACGAAGATCAGCGCATACACCAGCACGTTGCGCTGCCATTCCGCCAGCACCTCGTCGCGTTGCCGCGACAGCACCAGGCTCAGCCCGCTCTCGCCGACGTCGCGGACCAGGAACAGGCGCGGCTTGCCGTCGATCGCCGAGGGGCCGACATGGCGCGTCACCGCCGTCGCCGCGGCGGCATGGGGCTGGAATACCGTGCTGGTCTTGACGATGTTGAAGCCGAAGAATTTTTCCGGGTCGGCGCGGCGGAACAGCATGTCGCCGTAGCGGTTGTAGATCACCGTCATGCTGGCCGAGTCGTCCGGGTTGATCACTTGCAGCACCCGCGGGAAGAAGCGGAAATCGATGGTGACGGCGACGATGCCGCGAAAGCGCCGGTCGGCACCGATGAGCGGCAGCGAGAACACGACGACCGACTTGCCCAGCAGGCGCTGATCGGGACGCGACATCGACATCCGCGGCAGCGAGCCGCGTTCGCGCTGCTCGGTGAAATAGGCTTCGCTGGCGATGTTCCGACCCACCAGCAACGCCGTCGTCGCCGCCTGGATGCGTCCGGCGGCATCGGCCAGCAGCAGGGCGCCGAGCCCGGGCATTTCGTCGTCGTAGCGCCGCAGCGTGGCGGCGAAAGCCTGGGGCTGGGAGGGGCGGCCTTGCAGCCAGGCAGCGGCAATCTTGTTCAGCAGCCGTTCGACCTTGCCCAGGGCAGCCGAGACCTGGGCGTCGGCATTCCGCGCGTGGGCTTCGAGCAAGCGGAACTCCGCCTCCTCGGCCTGTCGATAGCCGTCGTAGGCGACCCAGCTCAGGGTCGCGCCGACGATCAGCAGCACCGCGGCCGGAATGATGCCGATGTCCCAGACGGTACGCTGGCGGTAATCGAGGTAGCGCGCCAGCAGGCGCAGAAGGCGGCTCATAGAGCCCCGAGTCTGCCACAGGCGCAGGCAAAAGCCGGCGGTCGATGCCCATGGAAATAATTGGTGAGTTTCCATCCCGATCTCGCGGCGTACATTGCGCTGCGTCAGCGTGGCCGGAATTCATTTTGGATTCTCGTCGGGCCGACGCCAGGGGCGGAACCAGCATGCAATGGAAAAAGGAATACTCGATCGGGATCGAGGTGATCGACGAACAGCACCAGGCGGTGTTCGAACGCCTGCTGGCGATCGAGAACGCCCTGACCAAGCGTGATCCCTGGCATGTGCTGGGCTTCCTGATCGACCAACTGACCGACTGCCTGGCCCACCACCTCGCCGTCGAGGGCGCCTTGCTGACCATCCTCGGCTATCCGCAGGCAGATGAGCATCGCGCCGCCCATGAACTGTTGAGCCAGGCCGTGGCCAGCTTGGAGAGCCGGCTGCGGAATTCCCGCTCACCCCAGGATCTGGTGGAATTTTTCGATCGTTGGTTCGTCGGCCATGTACTCGCCGACGACCTCCAGTTCGTGCCCCATCTGCGCGCAGTGATGGCCCGCTGCCGCAGCGACGAGGCGACCGACGCCTAAGCGCCTCAGTGCAGCGGCGGCGGCTGGAAGCGATACAGGGTGGCGTTGCCGACGCGCAGTTCCTTCTGTAATCCGGCCTGCAGCGGCGGCGGCAGGCCGTTGCGGGCGCGGGAATCGTAGACCAGCACCAGGGCCGGCTCGCGCCGCGCGGCGAAGGCGGCAAGGCTGGGATAGCGCTGCGGATCGCGTTTCAAGGAGAGGCCGAAACGCAGATCGTCGCTCTGGCTGTCGATGATGCCGATGTCGGCCCGCTGCAGGTAGAAGGGCAGCGCCGAGGCGTTTTCATAATCCTGGTAGAGGAACAGCGGCAGGCCACCGCGGCGGGCGATCTCGTTGGCCAGAGGCCGCGCCGAAAACTCCGCCTCGCTGCGTTGCGCCTGGTCCAGCAACAGCACCAGGGCGGGAATCAGCAGCAGGCCCGGCAAGGCCAAGAGGCGCGTCCGCAGCAGGAGGGTGCCGGCCTGGCGCCAGCGCTCCAGGCTCAGGGCCGCCAGCAGGGCCAGGGGCGGCAGGCAGACCACCGCGTAGTAGTTGGCCTTGGCCTTGGAGATGCTGAAAAAGATCAGCGGCGCCAGCACACAGACCCAGAGAAAGCGCGCCGCGGCCCGCTGTCCGTCGTCTGTCGCCGGCCGCTTCCAGCGTGCCACCAGGGCCAGGGGCCACCAGGGCAGGGCCATCAGCGCCAGGCGCGGCAGGTAGTAGAAGACGTTGCCCGAGTAGTAATCCTTCGGTTCGCGCTGACCGAGGAAGCGCAGCCAGTGTTCGTTGACGAAATAAAACCAGGTGAACTGGGGCAGCTCCCGCGCCGCAGCCAGATGCCAGGGCACCGCCAGCAAGAGGAACAGGCCCCAGCCCAGCGGGTCGGCGATCAGCCGAAGATGCTGGCGCCAATGCGCCCGTTCGTTGATCAGCAGATGGCAAACGCCGATCAGGCCGAACAGCGCCAGGGCGACGAAGCCCTTGGCCAGCATCGCCAGGGCGGCGCAGGCCAGGGCCAGGCGCCACCACAGACGGCGCTGCTCGGCCAGGGCCAGGTAGGCCAGCAGGCAGGCCAGGGTCAGGAAGGCGGTGAGCAGGGCATCGGTCAGCGCCACCCGGGCGATCAGCAAAAAGCCGCCGGTGGTGCCGAGCACGAACAGACTGCTGGCGCCCAGGGTACGGCCGCCGAGGCGCGCCGCCCACCAGGCGACGCCGGCCAGGGTCAGCAGGCCGGCGGCCACCGGCGCCAGGCGCACCGCCCAGTCGTGGGGACCGAAGAGGGCCATGCTGAGCGCCGTGGCCCAATACAGCAGCGGCGGCTTTTCGATATAGGGCAGGCCGTTCAGATGCGGGATCACCCAGCCATGCCAGTTGCCGCCGACCAGCATCTCGCGGCCGATCTCGGCATACATGCCTTCGACGTTGTTGAGCAGGCCGAAGCTGCCCAGGCCCGCCAACAGCAGCAACAGCGGCAGCGCCGCTGCCGCCAGCCAAGGCCTCAAGCAGTGCCCCCGACGGTGAGGCCGTCGATGCGCACCGTCGGCTGGCCGACGCCGACCGGCACGCTCTGGCCTTCCTTGCCGCAGGTGCCGACGCCGGAATCCAGCGCCAGGTCGTTGCCGATCATGCTGACCCGGGTCAGCGCGTCGGGGCCGTTGCCGATCAGGGTGGCGCCCTTGACCGGGTAGGTGATCTTGCCGTTCTCGATCATGTAGGCCTCGGCGGCGGAGAAGACGAACTTGCCGCTGGTGATGTCCACCTGGCCGCCGCCGAAGTTGGCGGCGTAGAGGCCCTTCTTCACCGAGGCGATGATCTCTTCCGGGGTCTTGTCGCCGGCCAGCATGATGGTGTTGGTCATCCGCGGCAGCGGCAGGTGGGCGAAGGATTCGCGGCGACCGTTGCCGGTCGGCGGCACGCCCATCAGGCGGGCGTTGAGGCTGTCCTGCAGATAGCCCTGGAGGATGCCGTCCTCGATCAGCACGGTGCGCTGGGTCGGGTTGCCTTCGTCGTCCACCGACAGGGAGCCGCGGCGGTTCACCAGGGTGCCATCGTCCACCACGGTGACGCCCTTGGCGGCAACCCGCTGGCCGACGCGGCCGGCGAAGGCCGAGCTGCCCTTGCGATTGAAGTCGCCTTCGAGGCCGTGGCCGATGGCCTCGTGCAGCAGGATGCCGGGCCAGCCATTGCCCAGCACCACGGTCATGTTGCCGGCCGGCGCCGGACGGGCGTTGAGATTGACGCGGGCCTGATGCACGGCGCGGTGCGCATAGTCGCGCAGCACCTCGTCGCTGAAATAACTGTAGTCGTAACGGCCGCCGCCGCCGCTGGAGCCCTGCTCGCGGCGACCGTCCTCAGCGACGATAACGGTGATCGAGACCCGCACCAGCGGGCGTACGTCGGCCGCCATGCGGCCGTCGGAACGGGCCACCAGGACCACGTCCCAGGTGGCGGCGACATGGGCCATGACTTCCTTGACCCGCGGGTCTTCGGCGCGGGCAAAACCTTCCAGGCGCTCCAGCAGGCGCACCTTGTCCACGTCGGACAGGGAGGGGCCGGGATCGTGATCGAAATAACGCGCCGGGCTGCGGCCGCGGCGCAGCGGCGGCGCCAGCTTGTCGCCGCCGGCACTGGCGATGGCGCGGGTGGCGCGGGCCGCCGACTCCAGGGCCGGCATGCTGATCTCGTCGGAGTAGGCAAAGGCGGTCTTTTCACCGGAGATGGCGCGCACGCCGACGCCCTGCTCGATGTTGAAGCTGCCCGACTTGACGATGCCCTCCTCCAGGCTCCAGGCCTCGGAACGGCTGTACTGGAAATACAGGTCGGCGAAGTCCACCCGCTGATTGAAAATCTGGCCGAACACCCGCTCGAGCTTTAGCGGCGTCAGGTCGTAGGGCGTCAGCAGGCACTGCTCGGCGGTCTTGAAGAGGTCGTTGTCGGTCATGAATGGTTTGCTCAAAGAATTCGGTGACTCAGGGCGGGCAGGCTGCTACGTACTTCGGCAATGCGGGCGCGCTCCAGTTCCGCACAGACTACCCCTTCGCCCTTGTCGATGCGCGCCAGCACTTCGCCCCAGGGGTCGATGATCATGCTGTTGCCGTGGGTCATGCGGCCGTTGGGGTGGCGCCCACCCTGGGCCGAGGCGAGAACATAGCACTGGTTCTCGACGGCGCGGGCCCGCAGCAGCAATTCCCAATGGGCGCGGCCGGTGGTGTCGGTGAAAGCGGCGGGCAGCACCAGCAGGTCGATATGGCCCATGGCGCGGAAGAGTTCCGGGAAACGCAGGTCGTAGCAGATGCCGGCGCCGACCCGCAGGCCGGCGATGTCCGCCACCAGGGGCCGGTCGCCGGGCTCGATGGTGGCCGATTCGTCGTAGCGCTCCTCGCCGCGGACGAAGCTGAACAGATGCATCTTGTCGTAGCGCGCCGCCTGCCGGCCCTGCGGATCGAACACCAAGAGGGTGTTGCGCAGCTTGGCCGGATCGTCGGCCTGCAACGGCAGCGAGCCGCCGAC
>DATDMT010000022.1:0-13853 GCA_036518635.1 Rhodocyclaceae bacterium
GGCGCGCGCCTCTACCACGCCACCGATCACGACAACGGCATCCGCCTGCTGGCGCTGGTCGCCCTCTTCGGCTGCCTGTCCACCTTCTTCATCCGCGAAACCGGCTGTCGCAACATCCACGGAGAACTCCGATGAAAGGCATCGTCCTGTTCGGCCACGGCGCGCGCAATCCGGAATGGGCCGAGCCCTTCCACCGCATCCGCGCCGCCATCGAAGCGATGGACCCGACGGCCCGCGTCGAGCTGGGTTTTCTCGAACTGATGCGGCCCACCTTCGCCGAGGCGGTCGCCACGCTCTGCGCCGAGGGCATCCGCGAGATCAACGTGGTGCCGATCTTCATGGCGGCCGGTTCCCACGTCAAAAAGGATCTGCCGCAAATGGCCGCCGAGGCGATGGATCGCCACCCCGGCCTGACTATTACCCTGGCCGACCCGGTGGGCGAGGCCGCCGCGGTGATCGCCGCGATGGCGCAGCACGCGCTGCAGCCAGCGAGGAATGGGTGATGGGGAATGGGGGATGGGCTTAGTTTGCGCGCCTGATGCGCGCCAGTTTTACCCTCATCCCCGCTCCCTCATTCCCCATCCCCGCTTTTAAACCCG
This sequence comes from Rhodocyclaceae bacterium, assembly GCA_036518635.1. Taxonomy (GTDB): domain Bacteria; phylum Pseudomonadota; class Gammaproteobacteria; order Burkholderiales; family Rhodocyclaceae; genus AWTP1-18. The sequence goes on from DATDMT010000022.1 coordinate 600, forward strand.
GAAGCGGGCCACCGCGCCCTGCAGCAGGTTGGCCGATTGGCGCAGGTGGTCGGCGGCGTTGGCCACGTCCTCGATGTTCTTCGCGTTCTTTTCCGACATGGTGGCGATGTCCTGCACATTGATCGCCAGTTGGCCGCTGGTGGTGGTTTGCTCGCGCAGGGCGGCGAAGATGTCGTTCACCGCATGCACCACCCGGTCCGAGCCGCCGCTGATCTCGGCCATGGCCGTGCCGGCCTCGCCGGCGATGGTCATGCCGCTGCTGGCCCGCGCCTGGCCCGTGTGCATGGACTCCACGGCTTGTTCGATCTCGGCGCGGATGGCGGCGATGGTGGCGGTGATCTCCTCGGTGGAACTGCCGGTGCGCTCGGCCAGCTTGCGCACCTCGTCGGCCACCACGGCGAAGCCGCGGCCCTGCTCGCCGGCCCGTGCCGCCTCGATGGCCGCATTCAGCGCCAGCAGATTGGTCTGGTCGGCGATTTCCTTGATCACATTGGCGATGGACGAAATCTTCACCGAGTGCTCGCCCAGCACCAGCACCCGCTGCGTCGCCTGATTGACGCTCTCGGCGATGCTGCACATTTCCGCCGAGGCCCGGTTGACGATGCCCTCGCCGCTCCGCGCCGTGCTGCCCGCCTCCTGGGTCAGTGACAGGGACGCCTGGGCGTTCTCGGTGACGTGCTCGATGCTCACCGTCAGCTCCTCCACCGCGCCGGCAGCGGCGATGGCCGCTGCCGCCTGCTCGCCGGAGTGGGCCTTGACGTTGTGGGCGGTGGCGGACATGGTGGCCGACAAGTCGATGATGTTCCTGGCGCTGCTGCTGACGCTGTCGATCATCTGCCGCAAGCCGTCCTGCATGCTGGCCATGGCCTTCTGCAGGGTGCCGATCTCGTCGTCGCGCTGCACCCGCAGGCTCGAGGTCAGGTCGCCCTGGGCAATGGTTTCCGCGATCTTCACCGCCTCCCGCAGCGGCTGGATCACCAGGGTGCGCGACAGCCAGGAGAGCAGGCCGACCAGCAGCACGCCGAGGGCGACGCCGGCCGCCACTACGGCGAACACTTCCTTCTTCACCATGCCGCTGACTTCCTCGCGCGGATAGGCGGTCACCATCTCGAAGCCCCAGGGGCCGAAGGTCTCGCGCTTCACTTCCCATCCCGGGTCACCCTTCAGCACTGCCGCCACCAAATCGGGGCCGGCATTGTCCGACTGGAAGCGCACCTTGCCCTTGTCGTCGAGCAGGGCGACGAAGCCGCGCTCGAGGATGTGGCTGCTGGCGATGGCCTCCTTCAGTGGCTGCATGTCGATCAGGTAGCCCACATACCAGATGCCGATGGCTTTGTTCTGGGCGTCGAGGATGGGCTCGTAGCCGGTCAGGTAGGGGTTGCCGAGAATGTCCACCTGGCCGTAGAAGGCCTTGCCCTCACGGATCGCCGCGATGGCCTTGCCTTGCGGGTTGAGCACCGTGCCGATGGCGCGCTTGTTGTCCTTCTTGACGTTGGTGCTGACGCGGACGAAATCCTCGCCGGCCTTGGAGAACAGGGTGGCGGTGCCGCCCTGCGTCGCGGTGACGGCATCCACCAGCTCGAAATGGTTGGCCTGGGCCTGGCTGCCGAGCAGCAGCTCGGGCACCTGCTTTTCACCCACCGTCACCTCGCCTCCCTGGCGCGCCGCGCCGAGACCTTGGCCGCGCTCCATCAGCAGTTTCATCGAGCCCTTCACCCGCTCCATCATGATCGCGTCGGTGATGGTCAGCATCCGCCGCACCGTGGCGCGCTTCTCCTCGATTTCATTCTGGGCGCCTTGCTCGATGCTGCGGCTCCGGCTCACCGAGACGGCGGCAACCAGCAACAGCATGGTGACGGCGATCAGGCCGGATACCGGCAGGATGAACTTGGCCTGTAGGCTTCTTGTTTGCATTGGGGGGCTCCGTGGCGGGGCTTGGGGGTGTGTGATTATAGTCACACCCCCCCCCCCGGCCGACGGCTCTCGGTGTTTATAGCTAAAGTAATAGGCTGCTGCAGCGGGTTCTAAGCAAAGCAGGAATAAGCAACGCAGGATTTCTTGGTTCTCCGCCGGCGGGCGACTCCGTAAATTTCTCTCCACACCAAACCTTTTCGGAGAGAAACCATGCGCTTCAACGCCCCCCGCCGCACCCTGCTCGTCGCCGCCCTGCTGTCCGCCTTCGCCGGCCATGCCCTGGCCGACGCCGCCCTGCTCAACGTCTCCTACGACCCGACCCGCGAGCTGTACCAGGATTACGACCAGGCCTTCGCCAAACACTGGAAGGCCAAGGGCGGCGAGAACGTCAGCCTCAAGGCCTCCCATGGCGGCTCCGGCAAGCAGGCCCGCGCGGTGATCGACGGCCTCGACGCCGACGTCGTTACCCTGGCCCTGGCCTACGACATCGACGCCATCGCCGACAAGGGCCTGATCGCGCCCGACTGGCAGAAGCGCCTGCCGCACAACGCTTCGCCCTACACCTCGACCATCGTCTTCCTGGTCCGCAAGGGCAATCCCAAGGGCGTCAAGGACTGGGGCGATCTGGTCAAGCCCGGCGTCGACATCATCACGCCGAACCCCAAGACCTCCGGCGGCGCCCGCTGGAACTACCTGGCGGCCTGGGGCTATGCCCTGAAGCAGCCTGGTGGCAACGAAGCCAAGGCCCATGACTTCGTCAAGAAGCTCTACGCCAACGTCAAGGTCTTGGATTCCGGCGCCCGCGGTTCCACCACCACCTTCGTCGAGCGCGGCATCGGCGACGTGCTGATCGCCTGGGAGAACGAGGCCTATCTGGCGGTCAAGGAACTCGGTCCCGAGAAGTTCGAGATCGTCACCCCCAGCCTGTCGATCCTCGCCGAGCCGCCGGTGGCCGTGGTGGACAAGGTGGTGGACAAGAAGGGCACGCGCAAGCTCGCCACCGAGTACCTGAACTACCTCTACTCGGCGGAAGGCCAGGAGATCGCGGCGAAGAACTACTACCGGCCGATCGACCAGAAGGTCGCCGCCAAGTACGCCAAGCAGTTCGGCAAGGTGAACCTGTTCAAGATCGACGACCTGTTCGGCGGCTGGAAGCAGGCGCAGAAGACCCACTTCGCCGACGGCGGCATCTTCGACCAGATCGCGGTCAAGTGAGCGAGAGTGAGAGCCTTGCCCCCAGCCCCTTTCCCGTGGAAAGGGGTGACACCGGTTCAGCCGCGTTGCGGCTTCCTTTTTCGAACGCCGTCGCCTCCTTCGGGCGGCCGCGCGGAGGCAACATGACCACCACCCTGATCGTCCCCGGCCTCCACGGCAGCGGCCCCGACCACTGGCAAAGCTGGTGGCAGGCGACGGATGCCGGCGCCGTCAGGGTGGCACAGCAGGACTGGGAAACCCCCGATCTGGCGCGCTGGCGCGACGCCGTGGCGGCCGCCATCGATGCCGAGGAAGAACCGGTGTGGATCGTCGCCCACAGCTTCGGCTGCCTCGCCTCGGTGGCGGCGATTCGCGCCCGGCCGGGGCGGGTGGCCGGCGCCTTCCTCGCCGCGCCGGCCGACCCGGATCGCTTCGATCTGCGCCGCCAGCTCGAAGGCCCGCCGCTGGCGGCGCCCTCGCTGCTGGTGGCGAGCAGCAACGATCCCTGGCTGTCGCTGCTGAAGGCCGCCTGGTGGGGCCAGCAATGGGGCTCGCGGCTGGTCAGCATCGGCGCCGCCGGGCATGTCAATCCGGCCTCCGGCTTCGGTCCCTGGATCGAGGGCTTGGGGCTGTTCCGCGACTTCGCCCGCAGCGTCGCCGCCGCGCCGCGCGGCGAGATCGATGGCAACTCGATGCTGTGGGAGGCACCGGCATTCCTGCGCCCAGCAGTCCGCTGAAAACAGACAACAACAATCCATAGGGAGCAGGGATGACCGTCCACCAACTCAAGCAGTTCTTCACGCCGCGCGGCCAGGCCTTGCTGCCCGGCTTCGACGACCTCTGGCAGGCGCTGGCCTTCGGCCCGCAGGAAGTGGCCGCGAGCTTTGCCGGCTTTAGCCTGCACAGCGCCTTCCAGCCGATCTTCGACCTGAAGCGGCGCAGCACCATCGGCCACGAGGCCCTGCTGCGCGCCCATGGCCCTTCCGGCGCGACGCTGTCGCCCGAGGTGGTGTTCGCCACCGCCGACGATCCGGCGCAACTGGTCGGCCTCGATCGCCTGTGCCGCACCCTGCACGCGCTGAACTTCCTGCGCCAGGAAAGCGGCGACGGCGGCCGCCTGTTCCTCAACGTCCATCCGCGCCACCTGCTGGCGGTGCATGAGGAACACGGCAAGGCCTTCGAGGCCATCCTCAAGCATTGCGGCATCGGCCCCGGGCGCATCGTCCTCGAAGTGCTGGAAAGCGGCATCGAAGACACCGGGCTGCTGCGCCGCGCGGTGCGCAACTACCGCTCGCGTGGCTATCGCATCGCGGTGGACGACTTCGGCCGCGACCATTCCAACTTCGAACGCCTGCTGATCCTCGAACCCGACATCGTCAAGTTCGACCGCAGCCTGCTGCTGCGCGCCACCGAGGATAGACGGGTGCGCCGCGTGCTGCGCCGCCTGGCCGACATCGTGCACGACCTCGGCGCCATCGCCGTGCTGGAAGGGCTGGAGCAGCCCGTCCACCTGCAGATCGCCAACGACGCCGGCATCGACTGGGCCCAGGGCTACCTGCTCGGCCGCCCGCAGCGCGCCCTGGCCGCCGCCGGCGATAGCTGGCCGGAGGAGGAGCAGGCGTTGATCGAAAACGTGCTGTGGGAAACCGCCGGCTGAGCTGGCTACGCGAACGGAATCAAGTGACCCAATAGGGCTGCTGTCGGCCAGAAGCGGTCTCTCAAGAAACCTCGGCATAGCGGACACTAGCTCTGTCCGTATGATTCTTGATTGATAAGGAGACCGGCATCAGATAATCTCCATGTCATTCAACACTTTAAGGCTATTCAATCGTGTCTGTGTTATTAACAATAACCGGACGTTTGCGTCTGAATAACCGTTAGCCCCGCAATGAAGCGATACCGCGTCCTTCCGTTCTTTGATTTCGACACTAGAGTGCGCACGCTTGTCGATCCCATAGACGAGAAATGGGAGGAACAAGTCAAGGCACTGCATTACAAGAATAGAGAGAACACCATTCTTCGACTCAAAGCGGAGTTTGGAGAGCTTCACTCAGAGATCAAAGTTCAAAACTTTATCGACCTTGAAGCAAAGCCGAACTCCGTTATCGCATTTCACAATGAGTTCTTTGCTCAAGTACGAACCGCTTTCGTGATGGGTGGTTACTACCCAGCGCTTACTGGTGCTTGTGCTCTGGGTGAAAGAATCTTGAACCATCTTATTCTCTCTCTACGGAACGACTACCGATCAACACCAGAATACAAAGCCGTCTACCGCAAAGATTCATTTGATGATTGGAGTCTTGCCATCGGTACGCTGGAAGCATGGGGCGTACTGTTGCCACAAGCAGTTCAGGACTTCCGAACACTTATGCAGCAACGCCATAAGGCGATTCATTTCAGGCCAGAAACAGACCATAACTCAAGAGAGCTTGCCCTCGACGCCATCAAGACTTTGCAAGCCATTATTGGCGAGCAGTTTTCTGGCTGGGGGACTCAACCATGGTTTATCACTACCATTCCAGGTGAGATATACATCAAGAAGGAATGGGAAACGCAGCCGTTCATTGCCAAGATATATCTGCCGAATGCAGTCCATGTCGGATACAAACACCGTATCGAGGCAATTCGCCCTCAGATACACATTGTTGATCCGGATCACAATACAAGCACACCGGATGTATCAGATGACGAATTTTCCAATCTGCGGCAAGCCTTCAATCAAGGTGGACAGCAGGGCTAACCCATCATTCCACCGGAGCTGCCGCGGCAACCCGGTGAATTCAAACGTTAGACATTGTGATGAGCAGCTTTGAAGACGCCTGTCGCCCCGTTTTATTCGAAGAAGAACATGGGGCGTTTCCATATTGGGGAAAGGGCTCTTCCTTTCTCATTGCCAATTCGCGCGCCTACTATTGGGTTACCGCGTCTCACGTACTTTCAAATCTAGGTGGGCGGGCTGAAACGCTACGCATTTTTCCGTCTGATCACTCGCGAATATCGTTGCCGTTTAATGAGCAGTATGTAATTACAAGAGGTGCTACCGATGACGAAGACTACAAGGATGTATTCGTTCTCCGTGTTGCCCTAGACGACTTTGATAGGTCAGGGGATGCGCCACTTGTTGCTCAAGACATCGAGCAAGGCGCTTTACCAGCGGAAAACCTTGTACCTGGCGATGAATTGTGGCTTATGGGTTATCCGAGCGAGAGCAATTTTGTTGACTACGATGCCCAAAAGATAAGGAACACGAGGAGCGTTCTACGAGGCGTGTATCAAGGGCATAGTATTTCTGCTCATTGCCATGAATTAAGGGTAGAAAGCTCGATACAGTTGGAATCATTTGATGGCCTAAGTGGCGGGCCAGTCTTCTACATGCGGTCGAGTGTTCACGAAGGGCGGGCCGTGGAGTTTCCAATGCTTGTTGGAATGCTACTTCGTGGTACGTCGTCAAGCTCCACTGCTCATTTTGTTAGCTCAACCGTTCTTCTTGGTTTGATAGCGAAGGCTGAAAACAATGCCTAACACTACGTCGTTCAAGGCGACCTGCGTGAAAAGCCGCGCAGGCGCCTCAACTCCACGTTGAACGTCCGCTTTCCCCTGGCGGCTACTTCCGCTCAGGGTCGTCTTCGGTCTAAAGCAATCACCACCGGAAATCGGCGTAATGAATAAGGGCCTGTCCTAGCGCCCTGGCCGCAGCAGGCGGATTGCCCGCGCGATCTGCTGATGGTGGCGCCGAGGCGTTTCTCTGTGCCGTAGATCACTGCGCGGATGTGGTTGCCGCGCAGACCTAGTTCCAGCAGTGCCCAACGGACGCGATAGAGGCGCCGCTGGCGTAACTCGAAATTACTTCGCCGTCTCTTCGGTGCGGGCGTCCAGATAGGCCTTCACTGCCCAGACCGCTTCCTGGGTGAACACGCTCTTGTACTCGGGCATGTAGACCTTGCCGTTGCGGGTCTTGCCGTTCAGGGTGATGGCCTTGTAGTACTCGTCGCTGTCCTTCAGGCAGGCCGCCTTTTGGCTGGCCGAGGCGGCGCTGAGGCAGTCCTTGGCGAGCAGCAGCAGGTCGGGGGCGACGCCGCCGGAGACGGCGTTGAGGCCGTGGCAGCCGGCGCAGTTGTGCAGATAGCCTTCGGCGCCGCGCTCGATGGCCAGCTTGTTGCCGCGGTAGGGATTCTCCGCCAGCCATTCGCTGCCGAGGGGCTGCAGGCCGGTGGTGTCCACCGGGTGCGGGGTGACGTCGCCGTGGGCCTGGGCGCCGGCGGACAGTGCCGCGAGGACGCAGCCCAGGGCAAGCCAGCGGCCGATATTCGATTTGCTGCGCATTTGCTGTACTCCTTTTTTTGATTTGTCGGGCCGTCCCGCCGTCGCCGGTGGGGGCTCGTGATACCGCCAGGGCAGACCGCGATTGTGCCGACGAGTTCCTGCTACTGGGGAAATTTTCCGGCCTTGCCGACGGCGGGTCGTGTTCGGTCCATTGTGTCCGGGTTACTCAGGTGGTGGGGATAGGGCGCAGATTCTTACCGGCTACGAGCGGCGGCAGCGGATTGCGCCGGGCCCGGAGTAAGATCACGACATAATCTGCCCCCGCAAAAAAAACAGGTTCGCGGCAAGCCCCGAGGGGCGCTGGCAGCGGGCCGGAGCTGACCAGGCATAGTCATGCAATCCGTCGATCAAGATTTAATCGTTCCGTCCCTGGCCGAATACGAGTTGCTGGACATCTGGGAGAGCCTGCGTGGCGCCCATCGCACCGAGCTGGGCCAGTTGGTCCTGGCGCTGGCGGATGCGGGCGAAGCGACCGGCACGACACTCCCTGAGCTGATGCTGCGCTATCGGCAATTGGATTATCGGGATCAGGCGCGGATTACCCTGTTCGGCCGCGGCTTGCTGACCATTCAGGCGACGGGCCGCTAAGGCCGCGTCAGGGGTCGCACGAGCGCTAGCCGCTGGTCGCCAGGGTGTAGCAGTCGTCGGCGTGGGTCTTGACCAGCGCCACCACTTCCGCATCCACCCGCCCCAGGGTCTTCAGCTCCTCGAGCTTGCGCAACACATCCTGGCAGCTCATGCGCGCCCGGTAGGGGCGCTCCTGCGCCAGGGCCTGGAAGATGTCGGCCACCGAGAGCAGGCGGGCCTCCCACGGGATCACCGAGGCCGGCAGATGGTCGGGGTAGCCGGTGCCGAGCAGGTTTTCGTGGTGCATGCTGGCCCAGTCGGCGATCGGCTCGCCGGGGAATACCTGCTTCAGGATGCGCCCGGTGTCGTAGCTGTGACGCTGCACGTAGGCCCGCTCCTCGGTGGTGATGGCCCCCGGCTTGTCGATGATGGCCTCCGGCACCCGCAGCTTGCCGATGTCGTGCAGCAGGCCGGCGATCTCGATCTTGTCTAGGTCGGCGCCGCGGCTGCCGCTGGCGGCAGCCAGATAGCGGGTGATCTTGGCGACCCGGGTGGAGTGCTCCAGGGTGTAGCTGCTCTTGGCATCCACCGTGCGGGCGAACAGCATGGCGACGGCGAGGGCGTCGCTCATGTTGAGGTCGGTCTGCTCCTCGCGCTGTAGCTGCTCCTCGACGATGTCGACGATGTAGGAAGGATCCAGCCGCAGCCAGAAGGCCTCGCGCTTGGCCGCGCGGGTGAAGGCGGCCACCAGTTCGGGCATGAACAGGGTGCCGGCGAGGCCGCTCAGGCGCTCGACGATCCGCGGGTATTCCCAGAGAATTTCATTCTGCAGGGCGCGGCCGGAAACGTAGGGGGCGAGCAGCACGTCGGCCCGGTCGGCGAGAAAGATCAGGTTGGCGCGGACGCGATATTCCTCACTGTCCGGCAAGGCGGTAAGCACTTCCCAGCGGGTGTGGTGGCGGCGGACGATGGGGGCGTAGTGAGCCAGGGGCGGGCAGGCCAGCAGGTACTGCTCGCCGCGCAGGCAGTGCTCCTGGGCGCCTTCCCATTCCAGGGTTTCGGTTAGCTGTTTGTGTTCGCGGGTGCGCGACACGCCGCAGTCGTGGAGCATCCCGGCGTAGAGCATCTCCAGGCACTGCGCCTCGCTCCAGCCCATCTCGCTGGCGATGCCCTGGGCCATCAGGGCGACGCGCTTGCCGTGGTGGACTTCGTCGATGCCGACGAAATCGAGGGCGCTGGTCAGGGAGCAAATGGCACGCTGCAGGCTGATTTTCATGGGGCTGTTCTCACGGTCGCGGCTGCAGCCATCATCGCCCCGGGCGCAGCGCTTTGGCAAGTCCGGTACCGATCTATTTGGCCTTGCGTTCGCGCACTACCGGCATCATGTATTTGACCGAGAACTTCCAGCCCTCCGGCGTGGCCTTGAGGATCAAGGACTTGGAGTTTGCGCCCTCCTCGAATACCGGCTCCGTGCCCTGCAGCTCGATGGCGCCGAGCCCCTTGACCACGCAGGCGCCGGGCAGGGTGACGAACACCGATTCAGCCGCCACCAGGACGAACTGGCCTTCCTTCGATTCGCTGCAGGACAAGCCCCGCGGCACGCTGGCCGGGTCCTGCTTCCAGGCGGCGCGCATGGCCTCGAGGGCCTGGCTGAGTTCCTCGCTCACCGTGATGGCGAGGCCGACTTCGCAGGATTTGGTGTGGCTCATGGGGTCTCCGCTTACTTGTACTTTTTGAACACGGTGCGGGCGTCCTCGTGGGCGCGGTCCAGGGTACAGATTTTCGGGTTGTCGTCGTGGCCGCTGAAAAAGCCGTCGGCCTGGGCGCGCATCACCATTTGGATCGCCGCATTGTCTTCGAGGCCGTATTTCTCGGTGATCAGGGTGGTGACTTCGTCGAGGTGTTCTTCGTAGGTCATGGTCATTTTTTTGTGTCGGCGCGAATCGTGTAGAGATACAGCGCCTCCACCTTGTCCCGCGCCCAGGGCGTGCGGCGGAGGAACTTCAGGCTGGAGGCGATACTGGGGTTTTCCTGGAAGCAGCGGATGTCGATCTGCTGCCCCAGCTCCTGCCAGCCATACCAGGAGACGAGCTGGTTCAGAATGGTCTCCAGGGTCAGGCCGTGGAGCGGGTTGTTGGCTTGGCTTCCACTCATTCTGAGGATTTGTTCATTTCATCGTAGCTCGACGGCGTGATCCCGGCCGAGGCCAGATCCTCGCGCAGATGCTTGATTTCCTGCTTGGCGAATTCGTTGCTGTGGTGCGGATGATGGACGAAGAATTCGCGCTTGTTGAGGACCACGCGGAAGCGCGCGCCGTGGCTGGGCTCCACTTGGGCGCCGAGGTGGTGCAGCAGCGATTCGACTTCGCGCCACTGGATATTGCTGCTCACCGGATCATGAAAAATCGTCATCAGCACATTGCGGTGTTTGTGGCTCATGGCCCGCTCCCTGGGCGATGGTGATGATGTAACGATACATCAGCCCATCGGCGAGAGGGCGATCAGTCGTCGATCCGGCCGCGCCCCGATTTGATCGAGGCGCGCCGCGCCTTGCCTTCCAGCCGTCGGGTGACGGAACCACGGGTCGGCTTGGTCGCCCGCCGCGCCTTGGGCAGCACGGCGGCCCGTTCGATCAACTGCTCCAGGCGGCGCAGCGCCTCGGCGCGGTTTTTTTCCAGGCTGCGGAATTCCTGGGCCTTGATGATCACCACGCCGTCCTTGCTGATGCGATGGTCGCCCAGTTGCAGCAGGCGTTCGCGCACCGCCTCCGGCAACGACGAGGCCTTGATGTCGTAGCGCAGATGCACCGCGTTGGCCACCTTGTTGACGTTCTGCCCGCCGGCTCCCTGGGCGCGGATCGCGGTGATCTCGACTTCTTCCGGCGGGATGAGGAAGCAGGGACGCATGGGGAGCGGTCTTAGCGTGAAAGAGATTGAACAAAGCGCCCGGTGATATCGAGCGCAGCGAGCAGTTTAGTAGCCTCCCCCGCGAGGGGGAGGATGGGAGGGGGCGGGCGTCGTTGTTGCCTTGCGCGCGGCCACGGATGGCCGGTGCTCACGGAAAGCATGCGCGCTAGGCAGCTTCGCGGCTGCGCTTGGCCTCGTCCAGCAGGTAGCGCTGATAGTCGTCCAGGTCGCCGTCGAAATCGCCGATGCCGCCGCGAGACACCAGCCAGAATTCGTCGCAGACCGAGCGCAACAGGGCGCGGTCGTGGCTGACCAGCATCACCGTGCCCTCGAACTCGTTGAGGGCCACGCTCAGGGCTTCGCGGGTGGACAGGTCGAGGTGGTTGGTCGGTTCGTCCAGCAGCAGCAGGTTGGGGCGCTGCCAGACGATCATGCACAGCACCAGGCGCGCCTTCTCGCCGCCGCTCATGGTGCCCACCGGCTGCTTGACCATGTCGTTGCTGAAGTTGAAGGTGCCCAGGTAGTTGCGCAGATCCTGCTCGCGGCCGGCGACGTAGCCGCTGCGGCCGGCGGCGATGGTGTCCTTGGCGAGGCGGATCATGTGTTCCAGCGGCGTATCCAGGGGCCGCAGCACGTCCAGCTCCTGCTGGGCGAAGTAGCCGATGTTGAGGCCGCGGCCTTCGGTCACCTCGCCGCTGATCGGGGCGATGGCGCGGGCGATGGTCTTCACCAGGGTGGACTTGCCCTGGCCGTTGGCGCCGAGGATGCCGATGCGCTGGCCGGCATGGACCGAGCGGTTGATGTTGCGCACGATCACCGTCGGCGGCGTTCCCGCCGGTGAATCCGGCAACGGCGGATAGCCGATGCTGGCGGCGCTCATTGCCAGCATTGGATTGGGCAGGTTGAGCGGCTCCTGGAATTCAAAATTGAATTCCGCATCGGCCAGTACCGGGGCGATCTTTTCCATCCGCTCCAGGGCCTTGACCCGGCTCTGGGCCTGCTTGGCCTTGCTCGCCTTGGCTTTGAAACGGTTGATGAACTTCTGCAGGTGGGCGATCTTTTCCTGCTGCTTGGCCATGGCCGACTGTTGCAGCAGCATCTGCTCGGCGCGCATGTCCTCGAAGGCGCTGTAGTTGCCGCCGTAGCGCACCAGGCGGGCGTTGTCGATGTGCAGCGTGACTTGGGTGATGGCGTCGAGGAATTCCCGGTCGTGGCTGATCATGATCAGGGTGCCGGCGTAGCGCTTGAGCCAGGCTTCCAGCCACACCAGCGCATCCAGGTCCAAGTGGTTGGTCGGTTCGTCGAGCAGCAGCAGGTCGGAGGGGCACATCAGCGCCCGCGCCAGTTGCAGCCGCATGCGCCAGCCGCCGGAGAAGCTGTTCACCGGATTGTTCAGCTCCGCAGTCTTGAAGCCGAGGCCGAGGATCAGCGCCTGGGCGCGGGCTTCGGCATCGTGGGCGCCAGCGTCGTTGAGTTCCATGTAGGCATGGGCCATGCGCATGCCGTCGTCGCTGGCCTCGGCCGCATGCACCTCGGCCTGGGCGGCGAGCAGGGTGGTGTCGCCCTCGATGACGAACTCCGTCGCGCTCTGCTCGGTCTCCGGCATGTCCTGGGCCACCTGGGCCATGCGCCATTGCTTGGGGATCGAGTACTCGCCGCCGTCCTCATGCAGCGTGCCGTTGAGCAGACCGAACAGGGTGGATTTGCCGGCGCCGTTGCGTCCCACCAGACCCACTTTTTCGCCGGGGTTGAGGGTGACCGAGGTGTCGTTCAGCAACACCTTGGAGCCGCGGCGCAGGGTGACATTCTTCAGGGTAATCATGGGTGGGGCTTTCTAGGGTCTGTTCTCATTCAGGCGACGGTCGACTGAATGAGGACAGACCCTGGGGATGCGCATGATAGCCACCCCAGGGCCCAGCGCCTATTGAAGCCTCAAGGATTGCCTTGCTGCTCAGCGGTTGCGCAGCGCCTCGCGTTCGGCCACGCCGAGCTTCATAGAGCGTTCCAGCATCTGCGCGAACAGCGGGAAATCCAGCCCCATGCGGCTGCGCAGGACCTTGGCCTGGGCCTGCACGCGGCGCCAGTCGGGCGTGAAGTCCCGTTCCTTGAAGGCCAGCAGCACGTGGTTGTCGTCCTCGCGCACGGCGATCACGATCACCTGGCTGTCGAACACGTCCATCACCATGGCCACCAGGCCGGCATAGCGGGCTTCGTCGCCGGCCAGGTTGATCACCAGCATGCCGCTGCCGGAGAGCTTGGCGTGGGCGGTCTCGAGGAATTCCCGGTTGGACAGCGCCGGGGCGAAGCCCTCGGTGTCGAAGGCATCCACCAGCACCAGATCGATGCCCTTT
>DATDMT010000023.1:0-5501 GCA_036518635.1 Rhodocyclaceae bacterium
GTTGTGATGATGTTCAGGTCATTGCGCAAATCAGCCAGGTTTTCTTCGGCGCTGGCGTCATCGTTCCAGGAAAAAAAGCCGATTCCAAAGATGGCCAAACTTGCCACGCCCAACGCGTTGGCTGCAATCGTGCCGTCTTTGGACGCTTTCATGGCGGCCACCACCTTGCGTTCCGCATCGCTCGTAGTCTTGTAAGCATCGACTAGTTCTGGGCAACTCGCTTTGCGTGCGGCTTCCCAATCGTCATTCTCCGACGATTTTCCCCATGAATCGCCAACGGCGAACGAGAGGACGATGAACGCCGCAAGAGTTTGGCGAAACCAAAGAGTTTTCACACTGTTCCCCTTTCGGTATTAACTAAGTGTCGAAAAATCGCGTCGCGTAGCCCCGCAAGGCGATCAGTATCTTCATTGTGGGAGTCCGCATGCCGGGCTGCCGCCTAAAGTGGAGTTAACCGTCCTGCGCGGCTTTTCGCGCAGGTCCGCTTGAGCGCATGGTTAGGTGCTGTTGTCATTTCGCTAGCGCTATGAGACCCGCAGCTATTGCTGCGACAGCACCACTCCCCAATAGTGGAACGATTACATACCGAAACCACCATTTTGCTCCGGCAGTATCGTCAGCCAGGGGCGTCTTTGTCTCTTTCGGCGACGGCTGTTTGTAGATGTCCTCCAAACATTTCCGGTAGGTGGCGAGGATTTGACTTACGGCCTTTCTGTACGCGGACAAGTAGTCCGTGTTTGGAGCGACTGAAATCGAACAGTTGATGAATAAGCCTGGATCGGAATGATCGATGTGGCACTCAAGCGCGCTTTCCACTTGATGGAGCAATGTATCGCGGTAGCGTTCAGCGAAATGCTGGAGGTTGATAGGTAGGTGCCAATCAACATAGTCGAAGCATAGAACGATGATGAGTTCGGATTGGTCGTTGGCCTTCTTAATCTCAGCGAAATTGATCTGACGAAAATCAGATCGTGGAGATTGAATGTTTATTGAGATGCCGTTTGGCAAATCAGAAGGGCAAACTTCTCTGAAATCGTGAACGAACAGGTGTTGGCATATGCGATCCCGCTCGTCTGAGGTGGTGTCCGCGAGGTAGCGATATTTCCCTTTGAATGGCGGGTCAGAGAAGTGGCAAGACACAACCCTTTCCCCAACGCGAAACGTTTCGTTGTCTATCAGCTCGAAGGCAGGAGCGGGCATGGTGGAACAGCACCTAACGTAAAGTGGACTGCATATTTGCAGGGTTTCTCGGGCTCGTGACGTATAACCTGGCAATGTTCATTTGTTCAATGGATTGGCACTAAACGTAAATTCGAGGTCTGTAAGTCTGCGTGCAGTATTAAACGATCAGGCAAACCCTGCATACGGAGGGAATTGCCGTTGGCATTGTAGGGCCGCTTTCAGTCCGTTTGACCACCGTCCGATCCTGACTGAACTCAGCCACTCCACCGCAATCTATTTGGGATAAACCACATACAAATGGAACGGCGTCTTCCCGACGTTGTGGTAACTGAAGGCCTTGTCGTCGATCAGGCTGCGTGAGTCGCCGGCCTTGTAGTCGATGACTTCCTTGCTGCCGTCCTCGTAGCGGCGCTCGATCATGCTGCCTTCGATGACGTAGAAGGCGCGCCAGCCGCGCTTGGCCATGGGGGCGCCGTCGCCGGGCAGGCAGAGGTGGTCGTAGGTGCGCATCTTGTCGTTCTGCTCGATTTCCCTGGTGACGCAATCGCCGGCCAAGGCGGCGTTGGCGGCGAATGCCAGGGCGCAGGCGAACAGGGCGTGGGGTTTCATGACCTTGCTCCTCGAGATAGGCAGGCCAATAGCATAGCGCCCGGCCGAATCCGGTCGCCTGCCCCGCGACCATGAGCCGCACCGCACCTGTCGCCAATCGGCGACAGGTGCGAACCCCACGAATTCAGGCACTTGCCGGCAGCGCCCGGAATCCCTGTCGCCGCCAGGCGACAGGTCGGGCATTCCCACCGCCCGACGATTTTCAGCAAGGCGTTGAATCAATAGCGTTTCCTCCGCTGGCACAGGCATTGCGCTTAGCCAGCTAGGCCCTTGGCCTTTAACCAGTGGAGGAAAACATGAACACCCTACAACGTCACGCCAGCCTCACCGCCATCGCCGCCGCCCTGCTGCTCGCGGGCTGCAACAGCAACCCCACGAAGGAACAGATCGGCACCGTTTCCGGCGCCGTGGTCGGCGGCATCGTCGGCTCGACGCTGACCGGTGGTAGCGGCGTCGGCACCGTCGGCGGCGCGGCTGCGGGTAGCTACATCGGCAACCGGATCGGCCACGAGTTGGAGCGCAAGTAGGCGCGCGAGCTGATTTCACCCAAGAGGAGAACACCATGACCACTGCCCATCTGACCCACAAGCCGCCGCTCACGCCGCGGCCGATTCCGCGCCTGCTGTATCCCTCGTTGATCGTCGCCGCGGTGAGCGTGGCGATCTTCAGCCTGCTCGGCATCGCCGGCCTGACCGGCCATTTCCCCACTCTGCTGGCGAAGACCGACAGCGCCCAGCAGGCCGCCCATGCCAAGGCCGCGGCAGCGAGTTGTTCGCAATGCGGCGTCGTCGAATCGGTGCGTGCCGTCGAAGTCCGCGGCAACGCCTCCGGCGTCGGTGCGGTGGCCGGCGGTGTCGCCGGCGCCCTGCTGGGCAACACCATGGGCCAGGGCAACGGCCGCACCGCGATGACCCTGATCGGCGGCGGTGCCGGTGCCTACGCCGGCAACGAGATCGAAAAGAACACCCACAAGTCGATCACCTGGCAGACCCGGGTACGCCTCGATGACGGCAGCTACCGCACCGTCAGCAGCCGCACCCAGCCCGACGTGGCGGCCGGCGACAAGGTCAAGCTGGTGAACGGCCAGGTGATCGCCCGCAACGACGAAGCGCCCAAGCAATGAACACCCACGCCGCCGCCCTGATCCCGCTGTTGCTCGGCGCGGTGGCGCTGGCCGGCTGCGAGTCGATGGCGGTTACCGCTTTCGGTGTCGGCGCCTCGACCGGGGTGTCGCACACCATGAACGGCATCGCCTACCGCACCTTCACCCTGCCCCGCGCGAAGGTGAAGCTGGGGGCGATCAATGCCATGGCCCGGATGGGTTTCAAGATCGGTTCGGAGCGCGGCAAGGGCAGCAGCGAAACCGTGCTCGCCAAGGCCAACGACCGGGAAATCGAAGTGGAACTGGAGAGCCTGAGCCCGACCAGCACGCGCATGCGCACGGTGGTCAAGCAAGGGCTGTTCTATGACAGCGCCACCGCCGTGGAAATCATTCTGCAGACGGAGTCGGCGCTTGCGCACTCCCCAACGTAAGGAGGATTCACCATGAACAGAACCGCGATCAAGCTTCTCACCGCCGGCGCCGCCACGTTCTCCGTCGGCGCCCTGCTGGCGACGGGGAACGCCGCCGCTGAGGTACCGAGCGGCGCGCCGCACGCCGATGTGGACCGAAGCTGGCAGCCGGTAGCACCGACCCATGCCGTCCCCACCAAGGGGCATGAAGCGATGCGCCTGGTGAAGGAATACTCGGAGTTCGCCGGCTCCTACAAGAACGCCACCAGCCTGGTGCTCGGCCTGCGCAGCGGCAGCACCGTGACTCTCAGCGATCACGGTGGTAGCAGTGGCGGCTCGACCACCGGCGGCATCGTCCAGTTCCAGCCGCCCGACCACGTGATGGGCTGGGGCAACGTGCGCCATGCGCTGAGCCTGGCCCGCGCGGAACTGGCCGCCCAAGGCATCAATAACCCGACACCGGTGCAGATCGAGACGGCGCTGATGGGCGGCACGGTGCTCACCGCCGGCGGTAGTGCCGCCCTGCCCGGCATCCTGACCCTGCGCGCGCAGGGCATGGGCTGGGGCCAGATCAGCCACCGCCTGGGGGTGACGCCAAATGGCCGCTTCGTCCCTGTAGCGCCGACGCCGCCCTTCCTGCATCGCCCGGCCCACGGCCAGATCATCACCGCGGCCGGCGAACGGGCCGGCGCTTCGGCCAACAGCCATCGCTTCGCCGACACCGACGACGCAGTGCCGCGCAATCCCTCGCCGCGCCCCGGCCCCGTGGTCACTCATGCCAGCAGCGGCGCCGTGATCCAGGCCGGACTGACCCCGAACGGCACCCTGGCACCCGCCTCGCTCCAAGGCGTGACGCATGCCGCCGGGCCGGCATTCTCGAGCCACCCTGGCAACAGCGCCCATCACTGACACGCCGGCCACCCGGGCCGCGCTTGGTCGCGGCCTCATTCCCCCAGGAGCACCCGATGAACCCATTCGACCAGGCGCGCCCCATCCCTCCGGCGGATCAGCCCATCGCCACTTCCAGCCTGCCGGTGCGCAGCGTGTACGAGGCGGAACTGATCCGGCTAACCAGCCAATATGCCGAGTTTGCCGGCAGCGCCCGCAACGCGCTGAATCTAGTGGCCGGGCTGCGCACCGGCTGCCCCATCACCCTTTACGAGCAGGACTTGGAATACAACTTCGCGCCGCCGCCGCAGGTCATCGGCTGGGGCACGGTACAACGCATCATCAACCTCGCCCGTAGCGGGCTTGCCGGCCTCGGTATCGCCCAGCCCAGCCCGGGGCAAATCGCCGTGGCCCTGATGGGCGGCACCTTGCCCATCGGCGAAGCCACCGTGCGGTTGTCGGGGGTGCTGTGCCTCTATCAGGCCGGCGTCGCCTGGACCCGAATCGCCTTCGCCTTCGCGCGGCCCGGCGCAGCCCTCGTTTGATCGCGGGCCGCCGGCCCGCACCCGCCAATCCCCGCCCACCAGGGCACATTTCATTGATCGGAGACACCGATGATGACGCTTGGACATTGCTTTGGCGCGCTGCTACGGCGCGTCTTGCCACCGGCCCCGCCGGCGGACAATGCCGACCTCGGCACCTTGTTTGCCCGCTGCCCCGACGCCGGCACCCAGGAAGAAATATTGGCCTGGCTGGAAAGCCTGCTGAGCTGGCTGGAAAAACCCATCGGCTACGAGCAGGCGGTGGACCGCCCAGCGCCGGAAATCCGCCTGCGCTTTTTGCTGTTCTGGCTGGATCAGCACCGCCCCGCGGCAAATGCCCTGGCCGACCTGATGTCCGCCTGGGTCCAGCGCGCCCACTGGGCCCAGCTATTCGCCGGTACCGGCCTGCCGCGGGAAACCGATTTCCTCGGCGAAGTCAGCGGCCGCCTGGGGCGCAAGCTGCTGCCGGCCGCCCCTGACGGCGACAGCGGCGAGTGGCTGATGGAACAACTCTTCGCCGATCCCGCCCGACGCCGCTGGCTGTCGAACCTGCCCGATCCGCTGATCGTCAGCCTGGGCGCCCTGCTGCTGCGCCGCCCCGCTGCCCGCACCAGCCTGCGCCAGGAAATCAAGGCGGCGCTGCGGGTGCTGGCGATCCAGCTCACCGCCGCCGCCTACCAGCCACAAATCCGCCAGCGCCTGCCGCAGCGCCGCGTCAGCCGCTCGGTGTTCGCCAACCTGACGCCGGACCTGGAGCAGATGTTTGCC
>DATDMT010000024.1:0-17371 GCA_036518635.1 Rhodocyclaceae bacterium
CCTTATCGGGAATGTCGCCGTAGGACATGATCGCCTTGGACGACAGGCCGCCGCCGTACAGCCAGTCCTTGTAGAAGGAGCCGATGGCGATGATGTCGGGGATGTACACCTTCTCGACGAACTCGCGGGTCTGGTCGATGATGTCCTTGACCAGGTTCAGGCGCTCCATGTTGATGGCGCCGACGGCACCGGTGCCGTCCAGGTTGATGGCGCAGGGCATGCCGCCGACCAGCCAGTTCGGGTGCGGGTTCTTGCCGCCGAAGATGGTGTGCACCTTGACGATTTCCTTCTGGAAATCCAGGGCTTCCAGGTAGTGGGCGACCGCCATCAGGTTGGCTTCCGGCGGCAACTTGTAGGCCGGGTTGCCCCAGTAGCCGTTGGTGAAGGGGCCGAGCTGGCCGGATTCGACGAACTTCTTCAGGCGGTTCTGCAGATCGCGGAAATAGCCGGGGGAAGACAGGGGCCAGTCGGAGATACTCTGGGCCAGTTCGGAGGTCTTCTTCGGGTCGGCCTTCAGCGCGGAAACGATGTCCACCCAATCCAGCGCATGCAGGTGGTAGAAGTGCACCAGATGGTCATGGATCTGCAGGTTCAACTGCATGATGTTGCGAATGTGGTTGGCATTCGCCGGAATCTTGATACCCAGCGCGTCTTCCACGGAACGGCAGGAAGTCAGGGCGTGGGTGCCGGTGCACACACCGCAGATACGTTCGGTGAAGGCCCAGGCGTCGCGCGGATCGCGGCCCTTGAGGATGACCTCCAGGCCGCGCCACATGGTGCCGGTGGACACCGCGTTGCGGATCACGTTCTGGCTGTCCAGATTCACTTCCACACGCATGTGGCCTTCGATGCGGCAAACCGGGTCGACGACCACGCGCTTGCCGGAGTTGTCGAGCTTGAAGCCTTGGGTTTCGTAAGCGCCCATGATTATTTATCTCCCCCGGGAATATCGATGCCCGTCTTCTTCTTGGCGCGGGCAAGGGCCGTAACGGCGGCGTGAGCGGCCACCGCGGCACCGGTAACGGCGGCGGCGGTGCCGCCGATCTTGTCGGCGTTGGATTCAATGCCGAACTGCTTGATGTCGGTGATGCGGTCGTAGAAGCTGCCCTTGTCCCAGAAGCCGTCTTCGGAACAGCCGATACAACCGTGGCCGGACTGGATCGGGAAGGACACGCCGTTGTTCCAGCGCGTGGTGGAGCAGGCGTTGTAGGTGGTCGGGCCCTTGCAGCCCATCTTGTAGAGGCAGTAGCCCTTGCGTGCGGCCTCGTCGTCCCACTCTTCCACGTACTGGCCGGCATCGAAGTGCGGGCGGCGATAGCACTTGTCGTGGATGCGCTGGCCGTAGAACATCTTCGGCCGGCCCTGGCGGTCCAGCTCGGGAATCTTGTCGAAGGTCAGCATGTAGGTGACCACGGCGGTCATCACTTCGGCGATGGGCGGGCAGCCCGGCACCTTGATGATCGGCTTGTCGGTAATGACCTTGTGCACCGGCGTGGCGCGGGTCGGGTTCGGCTTGGCGGCCTGGACGCAGCCCCAGGAGGCGCAGGAGCCCCAGGAGATGATCGCCTTGGCGTCGGCACAGGTTTCCTTCAGCACTTCGACGAAGGGACGGCCGCCGTGGATGCAGTACATGCCGTCTTCATTGAGGGGCGGATTGCCTTCGACGGCAACGATGTAGTTGCCCTTGTACTTCTTCTTGATCTCTTCGATGATCGCTTCGGCCTGGTAGCCGGCGGCGGCCATCAGGGTGTCGTCGTAGTCGAGGGACAGCATCGACAGCACCACGTCCTTGGCCAGGGGATGGGCCGAGCGGATGAAGGACTCGGAGCAGCAGGTGCACTCCAGGCCATGGAGCCAGAGCACCGGGGTGCGCGGCTTGGTTTCCAGCGCATTGGCGATCTTCGGCGCAAAGGCGGAACCCAGGCCCAGCGAGGTCGCCGTCAGGGAGCAGAATTTCAGGAAGCTGCGGCGGCTGATCCCCTGGCGCCGCAATACGTCGTAAAAGGTTTCGGTCATTGTCCCCTCCGTTGGTTTGTTTAAAACTTCAACGATAGGGATAACAACTTCCGTGCCACTCACCGACGATTTGAAAATTCCCTGGATTCGCCCGGGTTTGCGCGATTGGTGCACCGCGCTATTACTTTCCGCCTATGGAAAGTGACTAACCACCCCCTCCCCGTTACCGGTCAGACCAGTGTCAGCGCCACAGGCTGGTGATCGGAGCCATCCGCCCCGTCGTCCACCCGCATTTCACCCAGGCGCGGCAGGAGGTTTGCGCTGACGAAAAAGTAGTCGTAGCACCCCGGCGCCGCCAGCCACGGGGTGGTGACCAGTCCGGCGGTCGGCGGCTGGGGCTGGGCCGGATGCAGGGCCTGCCAGGCATCGCACAAGGTGGGCACGTCGTCGTCGAAGGGGGCCTGCAGGCGGGCGTATTCGGCGCTGCCGGGAGCGAAATTGAAATCGCCGCAGATCACCGTGGCCTGGCCCCGCGGCAACACCGCAAAAGGCGGATCGTCGTCCCCGGCGGCGGCCGGGTGACAGGCATGGCCGTGCCCTTCCGCCTGCAACGTACGCAGGGCTTCCACCTGGGCCGCCCGCTGGCTTGGCGAATAGAACTCGAGATGGCTGGTCAGCACCCGCAAGGGACCGCCGGGCGCATCGACCACGGCCTCCAGCGCCACCCGCTGCATGCTCGGCACCGCCGGGTCCGCCGGCCAGGGCAGCAGATGGCGGAACACCTGCAGCAAGGGCCGGCGCGAGAGGATCAGGTTGCCGAAGCAGCGGCGTCCGCCATGCCCGTCCGGCAGGTCGCTACCGACCGCGTAGGCCGCGGTGTAACCGGTCAACAGGGCCTGCAGATGGGCCGTCTGGTCGCCTGCGGGCGCCCCCGGCAAGCCCGGGTGATTCACCGCCACTTCCTGCAGGCAGACAAGATCGGCGCCGTGCCCGGCGATGGTGGCCGCCACCCGCGCCAGATCCACCCGGCCGTCACGGCCCCTGCCCCACTGGATATTCCACGTCAGTAGTCGCATGATGCGTCCTCCTCGCCCCAGTTTCGCGGAACCATTATGAGCGCGAACCTCGTCACTGCTCTGTTCGATGCCTATGGCGGGCTCGCCCGCTGGCAGCAATGCCAACGCATCGACTGCCGCATCAGCGCCGACGGCGCCGCCTTTCTGCTGAAGGGCCAGCGCGGCGTCCTGCTCGACAAGCAGGCCAGCATCTTCCCTCATCAGCGGCGGGTGCGTTTCAGCCACTTCGGCGGCACCGGCCTGGTGGGCGAATGGGCCGGCGACCGGGTCAGCCTGATGGCCGCCTCCGGCGAAGTGCTGGAAACCCGCGATCAAGCCAGGGCCTGGCTAACCCGCAGCGACCGGCCCTTTCTCTGGGACCGCCTGGACATGCTGTATTTCTGCGGCTACGCGCTGTGGAACTACCTCAGTTTCCCCTTCCTGCTGGGTCTGCCCGAAGTAGCGGTCGGCACCCAGCCCGAGGCCGATGGAACGGTACTGGACGTGGGCTTTCCGTCCGGCCTGCCGACCCACAGCATGCACCAGCGCTTCCACCTCGACGCCGACCTGCAGTTGCGCCGCCACGACTACACCGCCGACGTCATCGGGCACTGGGCCAAGGCCGCCAATTTCTGCCTGGCAAGCACAGTGGTGGACGGGTTGCGCTTCCACACCCGGCGCCGCGTGCTGCCGCAGATGGGCCCGCTGGTGATGCCCTGGCCGGTGCTGGTACTGATCGAAATCGACGAGCTACAACCCTGCTTCGCCCAAATCGACGGAATTTGATCCTTCGCAAACGCATCGCCGGGGGCGCAGACTATTCTGCCCCGGATCACTTGGAGAGGAACTTGTCTTGGCCGATCTGAATGCAATCCTCGAACGCCATCAACGCGATGGCACGCGCCTGATGCAAATCCTGCGGGAAACCCAGGAAGCCCTCGGCTGGCTGGCCCCGGAAACCCTCACGGCCATCGCCCAGGGCATCGGCTGGCCCCGCGCCCGGGTGGAAAGCACCGTGGGCTTTTACAGTTTTTTCCACACCAAACCGATGGGCGACTACCGGGTGCTGTGGAGCGACAACATCACCGACCGTATGGCCGGCAGCGTCGACCTGATGCAGGCCATGTGCCGCCAGCTCTGGCTGGAACCGGGGCGCACCTCGGAAGACGGTCTGGTCAATGTCGGCGCCACCTCCTGTACCGGCATGGGCGACCAGGGCCCGGCGCTGTTGGTGAACTACCGCGCCGTGACGCGGATGACCGAAGAGCGGGTGCACCAGATGGTGAACCTGATCCGCAACCATGTACCGCTGGCCGAGTGGCCTGCCGAGTGGTTCCAGGTGGACGACAACATCCGCCTGCGCGACGTGCTGCTGGATAACGACCTGGTGCCCGGCCAGGCCCTGGCTGCCGCCCTGGCCCGCGGCCCGGCGGCGCTGCTGGACGAGATCAAGTTGTCCGGCCTACGCGGTCGCGGCGGCGCGGGCTTTTCCACCGGGATGAAATGGCAGGCCTGCCGCGATGCGCCGGGCGAGGCCCATTACGTGGTGTGCAATGCCGACGAGGGCGAACCCGGCACCTTCAAGGACCGGGTGCTGCTGACGAGCTACGCCGACCTGGTCTTCGAAGGCATGACCATCGCCGGCCTGGCAGTGGGCGCGAACAAAGGTCTGCTCTACCTGCGCGGCGAATACCGCTATCTGCTGGAACCGCTGGAAGCGGTGCTGACCCGCCGCCGTGCGGAAAAGCTGCTGGGGGCCGGCATCCTCGGCAAGGCCTTCGAGTTCGACATCGAAATCCACCTCGGTGCCGGCGCCTACATCTGCGGCGAGGAATCGGCCCTGATTGAATCCCTCGAAGGCAAGCCGGGCAAGCCGCGCATCCGCCCGCCCTTCCCGGTGGTCAGCGGCTATCGGCAGCAGCCCACCAGCGTCAACAACGTGGAAACCCTGGCCGCCGCCTGCCTCGTCGCCGAACGCGGCGGCGCCTGGTATGCCGCCATCGGCACCGGCAAATCCAGCGGCACCAAGCTGCTCTCGGTCTCCGGCGACTGCGCCCGCCCCGGCATCTACGAGTACCCCTTCGGCGTCAGCGTCGCCCAGGTACTGGCCGACTGCGGTGCCGACGACACCCAGGCGGTGCAAATCTCCGGCGCCGCCGGCAACTGCATCGCCGACAACGAGTTCGGCCGCCGCATCGCCTACGAGGACATCCCCACCGCCGGCTCCTTCATGATCTTCGACCACAACCGCGACCTGTTCGACGTGGCGCTGAACTTCGCCCATTTCTTCGCCCACGAATCCTGCGGCTTCTGCACCCCCTGCCGGGTCGGCACCGCGGTGAACGCCCGGCTGCTGGACAAGATCGCCGCCGGCCAGGGCTCCCCCTACGACATCAACGAGATGTTCAAGATGCACCGCCTGATGCAGGGCGCCAGCCATTGCGGCCTGGGCAATTCCTCCACCAGCGCCCTGTTCGACATCCTCAACAAATTCCGCCCAGCCTTCGAGCGAAGGCTGCAGCACCTCGAATACGAACCGGGCTTCAGCCTCGACGCCGCCCTCTCCGAGGCGCGGCAGATGACCGGCCGCGACGACGCGGCGGCCCACTTCTCCGCCAGCCAGGAGGAATCATGAGCGAGCAGACCTTCCTCCTCGACGACGAGGAGATTCCCTTCACGCCGGGACAGACCCTGATGCAGGCAGCCAAGGCGGCAGGCCGCTATATCCCGCACCTGTGCTGGCATCCGGACTTCGCCGCCCACGGCTCCTGCAAGCTGTGCACGGTCAAGGTGAACGGCCGCATGAGCACCGCCTGCACCACCGCCGCCCAGGCCGGCGCCACCGTCGAAAACCGCACCCCGGAGCTCGACGACAAGCGCCGCACTCTGCTGCAGTTGCTGTTCGTCGAGGGCAACCACTTCTGCCCCTCCTGCGAAAAGAGCGGCAACTGCGTGCTGCAGGCCACCGCCTACGAGCTGGGCATGATGACGCCGCACTTCGACCACTTCTACCCGGACCGGCCGGTGGATGCCTCCCACCCCGACGTGCTGCTGGATTTCAACCGCTGCATCATGTGCGAGCTGTGCGTTCGCGCCAGCGACACGGTGGACGGCAAGCACGTGTTCGCCCTCTCCGGCCGCGGCCTCGGCTCGCACCTGATCGTCAACAGCGTCAGCGGCCGCCTGGCCGACACCGCCTTCGCCGCCAGCGACCGGGCCGCCTCGGTCTGCCCGGTGGGGGTGATCCTGAAAAAGCGCGTCGGCTTCGCCCAACCCATCGGCGAGCGCAGCTACGACAAGGCGCCGATCTCCAACGAGGAAGCGCAATGAACGCCCCCGACCACACCCCGCGTCCCAAGCTGAAGGTGGCCACCACCAGCCTCGCCGGCTGCTTCGGCTGCCACATGTCCTTCCTCGACATCGACGAACGCCTGCTCGATCTGGTGGAGTTGATCGAATTCGACCGCTCGCCCCTGACCGACATCAAGCACTGCGGCCCCTGCGACCTGGGCCTGATTGAAGGCGGCCTGTGCAACGCCGAGAACGTGCATGTGCTGCGGGAGTTCCGCAAGCACTGCAAAATTCTCGTCGCCGTCGGCGCCTGTGCGGTGAACGGCGGCCTGCCGGCGCAGCGCAACCACCTGCGGCTGTCGGAAATTCTCGAAGAGGTCTATCACACCAGTCCCGGCCTGGCCCCCGGCAGCAACATTCCCAACGACCCGGAACTGCCCCTGCCGCTGAACAAGGTGCACCCGGTGCACGAGGTGGTGAAGATCGACTACTTCCTCCCCGGCTGCCCGCCCTCGGGCGACGCCATCTGGAAATTCCTCACCGACCTGCTGGCCGGTCGCACCCCCGAGCTGGGCCACGGCCTGCTGCACTACGACTGAGAACGCCATGAGCTTCGAACTGGAAACCGCCAACACCACCGACAAGAACCTGCGCCGGGTCGCCATCGATCCGGTCTCCCGCGTCGAAGGCCACGGCAAGGTGACCCTGCTGCTGGACGAGAACAACAAGGTGCATCAGGTGCGCCTGCACATCGTCGAGTTCCGTGGCTTCGAGCGCTTCATCCAGGGCCGCCCCTACTGGGAAGTGCCGGTGATGGTGCAGCGCCTCTGCGGCATCTGCCCGGTGTCCCACCACCTGGCTGCCTCCAAGGCCCTCGACCGGGTGATGGGCGTGGATCGCCTGACGCCCGCCGCCGAAAAGAACCGGCGGCTGATGCACTACGGCCAAATCCTGCAATCCCACGCGCTGCACTTCTTCCACCTGTCGTCGCCGGACCTGCTGTTCGGCTTCGATTCCGATGTCGCCAAGCGCAACATCGTCGGCGTTGCCGCCGCCCATCCGGATGTGGCCAAGAAGGGCATCCTGCTGCGCAAGTACGGCCAGGAAGTGATCCGCATGACAGCCGGCAAGCGGGTGCACGGCACCGGCTCGGTACCCGGCGGAGTCAACAAGTCCCTTTCCAAGGACGAGCGCGCCAGCCTGCTCAAGGACATCTACCAAATGGTGGCCTGGAGCCGCGAGGCGGTGGGAATCATCAAGCAGTTGCATCAGCAGAATCCGGCGCTCTACGACCACTTCGGCGCCTTCCGCTCCAGCTACATGGGCCTGGTGGCCCCCGACGGCGCCCTCGACCTGTACCACGGCGCCCTGCGCGCCCGCGACGCCGACGGCAAGATCATCTTCGAACAGGTGGACTACCAGGGCTACGACAAAATCCTCGAAGAGGAAGTGAAGCCCTGGAGCTACATGAAGTTTCCCTTCATCAAGGCCCTCGGCCCGGAGCACGGCTGGTACAAGGTCGGCCCCCTGGCGCGGATCCAGAACTGCGACAGCATCCCCACCCCCTTCGCCGAGGCCGAGCGCCGCGAGTTCGCCGCCTACGCCGGCGGCAAGCCTTTCCACGGCACCCTCGGCTACCACTGGGCGCGAATGATCGAGATGCTGTTCGCCGCCGAGACCATCAAGGACCTGCTGCACGACGACGATATCGAGGGCAGCGATCTGATGGCCAGCGGCGAGCGCCAACGGGAGGGCGTCGGCGTCATCGAGGCGCCGCGCGGCACCCTGTTCCACCATTACCGCGTCGGCGAGGACGACCTGGTGACCATGGCCAACCTGATCGTCTCCACCACCAACAACAATCACGCGATGAACACGGCCGTACGCGAAGTGGCGAAGAAGTACCTGGACGGCAAGGAGATCACCGAAGGACTGCTGAACCACATCGAAGTGGCGATCCGCGCCTTCGACCCCTGTCTCTCCTGCGCCACCCACGCCCTGGGAAAAATGCCGCTGGAGGTCAGCCTGATCGACGCCGCCGGCCAGCCGGTGGACCGGGTGTTCAAGGAAAACGGCACGATCCGGCGGGACGCTTAGGCGCCTGCATCGACCATGCCCCATGCCCGATGCCGCCGGAGCCGCGGCAGGCGCGCCTTTGCAAGCTTCACGTCATGTCTTTGTGCATAGAATGCGTGCCATGCAGCCCCCCGCGGACATCGACCCCAAAGAATTGGAGCGCCAGGCCCTGAACGTCAACCCGGGCGGATGGACGGTGCAAAACACCCGCCCGATCGCGACCCTGCTGGGTTCCTGCGTCGCGGTCTGCCTGTTCGACCCGGGTACGCGCCTGGCAGGCATGAACCATTTTCTGTTGCCCAGCCGCACCAAGGCAGCTGACGACGATCCGGACGTGATCCTCGCCGGCGACTATTCGATGGAAGTCCTGCTCAACGCCATGCTGAACAAGGGCGTCAATCGCCGCCGCATCGTCGCCAAGGCCTTTGGCGGCGGCACCATCGTCACCTCGATCCAGATGGCGATCGGCGAGCGCAACTCCCGCTTTGCCGCCGACTGGCTGGAACGGGAGGGAATTCCGCTGGTGGCCAGCGACTTCGGCGGCGCCTGGTCGCGCAAGGTGATTTTCGACCCGCTCAGCGGCGACGTCTTCTGCCGCCGCATGCCCACCAACCAGGACACGGTACGGACCCTGATCCAGGAGGAACAAGCCTACGCCAACAGCCTGATCAAGCCGGCCCAGAGCAAACGGGTTGAGCTTTTCTGATTCACCGAAGGTCGACCTAAAAACTCACCAAAAGTAACCATCGCAAAAACACCGCAAACCGCACCACCACTGCCCTGCACACATGATTCAATTTCGTTGACCTCGATCAAACATGGACCACTCAAGGCGCCGCGGCGACGTGAGCCTGGCATAAGATCGAGTTATATAAAAAGACATATCGCGAGCGATGCTGGAGGAGGCGTCACTCAACTTAACAGGGGATTTTGCAACATGAAAACCATCATGCTGGTGGACGATTCCGCCACCATTCTGTTGTCCATTTCCAGCATTCTCAGCAAGGCCGGCTACGGCGTCGAGAAGGCCCCCAACGCCATTGACGGCCTGGCCAAGTTCAAGAGCGGCGTCAAGGTCGATCTGCTGATCACCGACCTCAACATGCCCGGCATGAACGGCATCGACTTCATCAAGGAAGTGCGTCAGCTTCCCAACTACAAGTTCATGCCGATCCTGTTCCTGACCACCGAGTCGCAACAGTCGAAGAAGGTCGAGGCCAAGGCCGCCGGCGCTTCCGGTTGGCTGGTGAAACCGGCCACCGCCGACGAACTGCTCAACACCATCAAGCTGGTGTTGCGCTAAAGCCATGGGCGACCACGAACTGCGCGGTACCCTGCGGCGGCGCACGCTGCTGAACTACGGCATCATCCTGATCGTCGCCTGCACCACCGTTTATTTCCTCAACGAGTGGTTCCACGGCAGCCTGCTGCCCTCTCTGGGAGTGGCAGCGCCGCTGGGCGACATGATCGGCGTGGCCTTGATCGTCATCTCGACCTATCTCGGCAACCGGGTGATTTCCTACGGCCTGTACAAGGACACCTCGGTCGGCGCCTCGATGCTGAGCGAGAAGATCGAGCAGGCTCGGAGCAAAACCGTCACCGCCGCTAGCGAAGTCGGCCGCGAACTCGAACAGTTCGACAAATTCAACAACGTGGTCGGCGGCCAACTGAACACCATCGTCAGCGAGACCGAAGCGGCCGCCTACAACGTCGTAACCCAACTGCAGGCCATGGATGCCGTGGTCACCGACCTGACCAGCTATGTGAACACCACCACCGAGCAATCGGAAGACCTGCTGCGGGCCGCAGAAGAGCGGATCGAACACAACCGCGGCTTGATTCAGAACCTCAACGCCTACATCGACCAGCGGATCAACGACGCCGAGTCCGACCACCTGCGCGTCACCCAGGTGGTCGAAGAGGCGCGCTCGCTGACTTCGCTGGTGGAACTGATCAAGCACATCGCCGGGCAGACCAATCTGCTGGCGCTGAACGCCGCCATCGAAGCCGCCCGCGCCGGCGAAGCCGGCCGCGGCTTTGCCGTAGTCGCCGACGAGGTGCGCAAGCTGTCCGGCGAAAGCGAAAAAGCGGTACAGCAGATCAATCAGGGCATTGACCAAGTAGCCTCCTCCATCGAGACCCAGTTCCGCGACAAGCTGGCCCACTCGAACATCGACGCCGAGCGCGCCACCCTGGAAAACTTTGCCCAGCAACTGACCCATCTGGGTGAGAGCTACAAGGAAGTCACCGAGCACGAGGCCCAGGTGCTGGCCCACTTCATGACCAGCAGCCAGCAACTCGGCACCATGTTCATGGAAGCCCTGGCCAGCATCCAGTTCCAAGATGTCACCCGCCAGCAGGTCGAACAGGTGCTGTCCGCCATGGAGCGTCTGGCCGGCCACATGGCGACTTTGGCGCGGCGCCTGAACAACGTCGACGACCCGAATTTCCAGTTCGTCCCGCTCTCCGAGCATCTCGATCAGATTTACAGCAGCTACGTGATGTCGTCGCAACGCAGCAGCCACAACAGCGCACTGCACCAGTCCGCCGCCGCCGAAAAGACCGGCCCCAAGGTCGAACTTTTCTAACGAACCGAGGAGGCGCTCATGACCGAGTTCGCAACCCAGACCACCACCGAAGGCACCACCCACCTGATGCTCGACGGACCGATGACCATCTACAACGCCGGCGAGATCAAACAGCACCTGCTCGACAGCCTGGCTGCCTCGCCCGTGCTCGATCTCGACCTGTCGCATGTGAACGAAATCGATACCGCCGGATTCCAGTTGTTGATCCTGGCCAAGCGGGAAAGCGCCAAGCTGCAGCACACCCTGCGCATCGTCGCGCATAGCCCGGAGGTCTGCGAAGTCATCGAATTCTTCAACATGGCGGCCTTTTTCGGCGACCCGCTGGTCATTCCGGCGAAGTAAGGGGATCAAGCAATGGAAGAAATCTATGGCGTCTTCGCCCAGGAATCCCGCGAGCAGCTCACCGAGATGGAAGCCGGCCTGCTGCGCATGGAACAGGGCGAGCACGATGCGGAAACCATCAACGGCATCTTTCGCGCAGCCCATACCATCAAGGGCGCATCCGGCGTCGTCGAACTAACCCAGATCGAGCACTTCACCCATACCCTGGAGAACCTGCTCGACAAGCTGCGCAACAACGAGATTCAGGTCTCCAGCGAACTGATCACCGCCCTGCTGAAGGGCTGCGACCACCTCGACGCCCTGCTCGCCCGCGTCGAAGGCGGCGATCTGACGCCGGACGAATCCCTGGCGGAAGTCGGCGAAGCCGTCGCCGCCAATCTGCGTAAATTCCTCGGCGTAGCCGAACCCAAGCAAACCGGCCCGGTGGCCGAGACCCAGCCCGGCGCGGTGGAGCGCGAGACCAAGGGCAGCTCCGGCAACGACTGCTGGCACATCTCGATCCGCTTCGGCCAGAACGTGCTGCGCAACGGCATGGAGCCGATGGCCTTCCTGCGCTTCCTGCTGTCCCTCGGCGAGATCGTGCACATCACCACCCTGGCGGATGCGATGCCGGAAGCCGCGGCGATGGACCCGGAATCCTGCTACCTGGGCTTCGAAATCAGCTTCCGCAGCCATGCCAGCAAGGACGACATCGAGGGCGTCTTCAATTTCTGCCGCGACGACTGCGAGCTGCACATCCTGCCGCCCTACAGCAAGATCGCCGACTACCTGCAGCTAATCGAGGCCCTGCCCGAGGAGAATATGCGCCTGGGCGAAATCCTGGTGCGCTCCGGTGCCCTGACCGCGGAAGAGCTGGGGGCCAGCCTGGAAGTCCAGGCCAGCGAAGGCAAGGCCGCCGCCGAGGTAGAGGCGCCGCCACCGCAATTGGGCGAAATCCTGATCAAGCAGCACAGCGTCCAGCCGGAACTGGTGGAGGCTGCCGCCGCCAAGCAAAAGGCCGTGACCGAAAAGAAGGCCGCCGATGCGCGCCTGATCCGGGTGCAGGCCGACAAGCTGGACCAGCTCATCGACCTGGTGGGAGAACTGGTGATCGCCGGCGCCTCGGCCAATCTGCTGGCGCAGAAGAGCGGCCAGAGCGCCCTGGTCGAAACCACCTCGGTACTCTCCCGCCTGGTGGAGAACATCCGCGACTCGGCCCTGCAACTGCGCATGGTGCAGATCGGCGAGACCTTCAACAAGTTCAACCGCGTGGTGCGCGACGTCTCCAAGGAGCTGAACAAGGAGATCGACCTGGTGATCACCGGCGCCGATACCGAGTTGGACAAATCGGTGGTCGAAAAAATCGGCGATCCGCTGATGCACCTGGTGCGCAACGCCATGGACCACGGCATCGAGCCCACCAACGTCCGCCTCGCCCACGGCAAGCCGGCCAAGGGCCGCGTCGAGCTGAACGCCTTCCACGACTCGGGCAGCATCGTCATCGAAGTGGTGGATGACGGCGGCGGCCTCAACAAGGACCGAATCCAGGCCAAGGCCATCGAGAAGGGCCTGATCCAGGCCGGACAACCCTTGTCCGAGCAGGAAATCGTCAACCTGATTTTCGAGGCCGGCTTCTCCACCGCCGACAAGGTCAGCAACCTCTCCGGCCGCGGCGTTGGCATGGACGTGGTGAACAAGAACATCCAGGCCCTGCGCGGCACGGTGGACGTCAAGACCGAACTGGGCGCCGGCTCGCGCTTCACCATCCGCCTGCCGCTGACCCTGGCGATCATCGACGGCTTCCTCACCGGCGTCGGCAAGGCTTCCTATGTGATCCCCCTCGACATGGTGGTCGAGTGCATCGAGCTGCGCGACACCTCGGCCGAGCGCGACTACCTCAATCTGCGCGGTGAAGTGCTGCCCTTCGTCCGCCTACGGGAACTCTTCGAAGTCCCGGGCGCGCGGCCCGAGCGGGAGAACGTGGTAGTGGTCCAGTACGCCGGGCGCAAGGCCGGCATCGTGGTGGATCAGTTGCTGGGCGAATTCCAGACCGTCATCAAACCCCTCGGCAGCCTGTTCCGCCACCTGCGCGGCATCGGCGGCTCAACCATCCTCGGCTCCGGCGAGGTGGCGCTGATCCTCGACGTCCAGGCCCTGGTCAGTCGCTACGCCCAATCCGAGGAACTACTCACTCACGCCGGCCGCTCGACGCGAATGCTCGAAACCAACTGAACGATTTCGCTGGGCCTGCCGTTCCAAGCACCCCGCCCCCCCAGATTTCACATTGACTTGCACCACCTTACGGGAGATTCCCTCATGTTGAACAACCTCAAAATCGGCGTCCGACTCGGCATCGGCTTTGCCATTACCCTGACCCTGCTGATCACCGTTTCTGTGATCGGCGTCACCCGCATCAACTCGCTGAATGGCGAAGTGAACAACATGGTCAACGACAAGTTTCCCAAAGTCGTGATGGCCACCGACATCCAGGAAGCGATCAACAACATCGCCCGCCAACTGCGCAATGCCATCATCGTCAAAGATCCGGCCGAGGTACAAAAATCCCTGGATACCGTTACCGAGCAACGCAAAATCATCAGCGACCGGCTGGAAAAACTGGAAAAAGTGATTCTTTCCGAAAAGGGCAAAGAGCATCTCAAGGCGATCAAGGAGGCCCGCGTGCATTACGTGGTCGCCCAGGACAAGTTCATCGAATTGGCCAAGGCCGGCAAGCGTGACGAGGCCGGAGCCATGGTCACCGGCGACCTGCGCACCACGCAGACCGCATATTTGAAAGCGATTCAGAGCCTCAACGACTTCCAGCAGGAATTGATGGAGCAGGCTGGCAAGGATGCCGAAGCCACCGCCAAGGCCGCAGAAACCATCCTGATTGCCGTCGCGACCATCGCCACCATCCTCACCATCGCCTTTGCCCTGCTGATCACCCGCAGCATCACCCGTCCGGTGAACCAGGCCCTGCAGGCAGCACAGCGCCTGTCCGAGGGCGACCTGACGGTGAGCATCGATAGCGACTCCAAGGACGAAGTAGGCATGCTGATGGCCGCCATGAAGACCATGATCGGCAAGCTGGGGCAGATCATCGGCGAGGTGAAGGGTGCCGCCGATGCCTTGAGCAACGCCGCCGGCCAGGTGTCGGCCACGGCCCAGTCCCTGTCCCAGTCCTCCTCCGAGCAAGCCGCCTCGGTCGAGGAGACCACCGCCTCGATCGAGCAGATGACCGCCTCGATCAACCAGAACACCGAGAACGCCAAGGTCACCGACGACATGGCCACCACCGCCTCTACCCAGGCCCAGGAAGGCGGCGGCGCAGTCAATCAAACCGTCGACGCGATGAAGCAGATCGCCGGC
The DNA here is from genome assembly GCA_036518635.1 of Rhodocyclaceae bacterium. Taxonomy (GTDB): domain Bacteria; phylum Pseudomonadota; class Gammaproteobacteria; order Burkholderiales; family Rhodocyclaceae; genus AWTP1-18. Next base: position 14,657 of record DATDMT010000024.1, read on the forward strand.
AAGATCGGCATCATCGACGACATCGCCTACCAGACCAATCTGCTGGCCCTCAACGCCGCCATCGAGGCCGCCCGCGCCGGCGAGCACGGCAAGGGCTTCGCCGTAGTCGCGGCGGAAGTGCGCAAGCTGGCCGAACGCAGCCAGGTCGCTGCCCAGGAAATCGGCGCCCTCGCCGGCGACTCGGTGAAGATGGCGGAACGCGCCGGCACCCTGCTCAACGAAATGGTGCCCTCGATCAAGAAGACTTCCGACCTGGTGCAGGAAATCGCCGCCGCCTCGCAAGAGCAATCCGCCGGCGTCGGCCAGATCAACAGCGCCATGGGCCAGTTGAACAAGGCCACCCAGCAGAATGCCTCCGCCTCCGAAGAGCTGGCGGCCACCGCCGAGGAAATGGGCGGCCAGTCGCAGCAACTGCAGGAGCTGATGGAGTTCTTCACCACCGATTCCGCCAAGACGGCCGGCGCCAGCCGCAATCGCCCCGCCGCTGCCGCACCGGCAGCGCGCCCCCGTCCCGCCAAGCTGGCTGCCGTTTCCGCTCCCGAAGGCGACTTCGAGCGCTTCTGAGCCAGGGAGGAAGACACCGTGGGCGAAATCGTCAAACAATCCGGCTCCGCCGTCGCCAAAGCGGCGGCCGCCGAGGTGCAGCAGTACCTCACCTTCCAACTGGGCGGCGAGATGTACGCCGTCGGCATCCTCAACGTCCGCGAAATCATCGAATACGGCCAACTCACCGAGATTCCGATGATGCCCGCCTTCATTCGCGGCGTGATCAACCTGCGCGGCGCGGTCGTGCCGGTAATCGACCTGGCGGTGCGCTTCGGCAGCCACGGCACGGAAATCGGCCGCCGCACCTGCATCGTCATCATCGAAATGCAGGTCGGCGATGCCCGCCAGGAACTGGGCATCATCGTCGATGCGGTCTCCGAGGTGATTGAAATCTCCCCCGCCGAGATCGAGCCGGCGCCCTCCTTCGGCGCCCGCATCCGTGCCGACTTCATTGCCGGCATGGGCAAGATCGACGGCAAGTTCGTCATCATCCTCGACATCGCCCGGGTGCTTTCCGTGGACGAAATGGCCAGCCTGGCCGCCGTCAGCGGGCGCAGCGAGGAAGAACCGGCTTAGGAACCAGCAACGGGGCTGAGGCCCCGTTTTTTATCGACGGCAGCCAGCGCCCGCAACGGGCTGACAAAAGGAAGGCCGATGCAGCAACTCACCGTCAGACAACTGATCGTCGGCAATGCCCTTGCCTCTATCCTTTTCGTCCTGATGATCAGCGGGCTGGGGGTGTACAACGCCGGGGAACTGGAGTCGGCGGTACACGCGGCCAACACCACCTCTGCCGCCGTGCGCCGGCAGATGGATGCCGACATGATGCACGACGCCATCCGCGCCGACGTGCTGGCCAGCCAGATCGCCGCAGGGAAGCAGGATCGCGCGGGCATCAAGACAGCAGAGACGGAGCTGCAGCTACACATCGCGCGGCTGGAAAAGAACCTGCGCGACAACATCGCCAGCGGGCTTGCCGCGGATGCCCAGGCCCTTGCCCAGGCAACCTTGCCGCTGCTGACCCGCTATGGCGAATCGGCGCGCCGGATCGTCGGCGAATTCGCCAATGATCCCGCCCATGCGGAAGCGGCGATGCCCACCTTCGAAAAGGATTTCGAGGCCCTCGAAGAGGCCATGGCCAAGCTCTCCGACGCCATTTCGGCCCAGGCCGATGCAGCCAGGGAGCGGGCCGAATCCAGCAGCCGAGCCAATCGCCTGCAGCTCGGCAGCATCGCGCTGCTTGCCTTGATCTGCATGATCGTCACCAATCTGTTTCTCCAGCGCAACCTGGCGCGGCGCCTGGGCGGCGAGCCGGCCATCGCCACTGCGATCGCCCATCGCATCGCCCAGGGCGATCTGTCGGTCAGCATCGCCGTCGCCAAGAACGATAGGTCCAGCCTGCTCTACGCCATGCGCGACATGGTTAGCCATCTGACCGAGATCATTGCCGATGTGCGCAGCACCGCCGATGCCCTCGGCAACTCGGCGGGTCAGGTGTCGGCAACGGCCAACGCCCTGTCCCAATCCTCATCCGAACAGGCCGCATCGGTCGAGGAGACCACTGCCTCGATCGAGCAGATGAGCGCCTCGATCAACCAGAACACCGAGAACGCCAAGGTCACCGACGGCATGGCTGCCAACGCCGCCAAGCAGGCCGAAGAAGGCGGCGGTGCAGTCAATCAAACCGTCGACGCGATGAAGCAGATCGCCGGCAAGATCGGCATCATCGACGACATCGCCTACCAGACCAATCTGCTCGCCCTCAACGCCGCCATCGAAGCCGCCCGCGCCGGCGAGCACGGCAAGGGCTTCGCCGTGGTCGCCAGCGAGGTGCGCAAACTGGCCGAGCGCAGCCAGGTCGCCGCCCAGGAAATCGGCACCCTGGCCGCGAACTCGGTGAAGATGGCCGAACGCGCCGGCACCCTGCTCAACGAGATGGTGCCTTCGATCAAGAAGACCTCCGACCTGGTGCAGGAAATCGCCGCCGCCTCGCAGGAACAATCCGCCGGCGTCGGCCAGATCAACGGCGCCATGGGGCAGTTAAACAAAGCCACCCAGCAGAATGCCGCCGCCTCCGAAGAGCTGGCGGCCACCGCCGAGGAAATGGGCGGTCAATCGCAACAACTGCAGGAGCTGATGGAGTTTTTCACCACCGACTCCAAGACGGTC
>DATDMT010000025.1:0-3074 GCA_036518635.1 Rhodocyclaceae bacterium
CCGCCGACGTGCGCGTCTTCGAGGAAGAGGGCGAAGCCCAGGTCTGGCTGCGTACTGAAGCCGCCGCTTAAGGCCGATGGCGCGCCAGCGCCCAGGCTACATGTTCCCGCACCAGGGCCGACGCATCGTCGGCCCGTGCCGCCAGGGCGGCGGCGACTTCCGCGCTGCCCGGCGCATTCCCCAGACCGACCGCCAGATTGCGCAGCCAGCGCTCATGGCCGATGCGGCGGATCGGTGAGCCGGCCAGACGCTGCTCGAACTCTTCTGCCGTCCAGGCGAACAGCTCGCACAGCGTTGCCGTATCGAGGCCGTTCCTCACGGCGAAGTCGGCTTCCTGCGTGACCTGGGCGAAGCGATTCCAGGGGCAGACCAGTTGGCAGTCGTCGCAACCGTAGACCCGGTTGCCGATCAGCGGCCGCAGCTCGACCGGGATGGCGCCCTTCAGCTCAATGGTCAGGTAGGAGATGCAGCGCCGCGCATCGACCTCGTAGGGGGCGACGATGGCGCCGGTGGGGCAGACCTCGATGCAGGCCGAGCAACTGCCGCAATGGGGCTCCAGGGGCGGGTCCGGGGGCAGCGGCAGGTCGGTGTAGATCTCGCCGAGGAAGAAGAAGGAGCCGGCCTCGCGGGTCAAGAGCAGCGTGTGCTTGCCGCGCCAGCCGAGGCGGGCCTGGGCGGCGAGGGCCACTTCCATCACCGGCGCCGAGTCGGTGAAGGCCCGGTAGCCGTGGGGCGCGATCTCCGCGGCGATGGCCTCGGCCAGCTTCTGCAGGCGGTTGCGCAACAGCTTGTGATAGTCGCGGCCCAGGGCGTAGCGGCTGATGTAGGCGCGCTGGCCGTCGGCCAGATTGGCGGCCGGATCGGCCGCCTGGGGCAGGTAGTTCATCCGCGCGCAGATCACCGCCCGGGTGCCCGGCACCAGCTCGTCCGGCCGGGTCCGCTTGCTGCCGTGGGCCGCCATATAATCCATCTCGCCCTGGAATCCGGCCGCCAGCCAGGATTCCAGCCCGGCTTCCGCTTCTTTCAGTTCGGTTCCGGAGATTCCAATGGCATCGAAGCCGAGGGCACGACCCAAGGCGCGGATGCGCTCCACCAGTGAAGACCAGTCCTCATGCATGCAGCCGATCATAACCTTCTCGTCAAGCCGCTCGCCGACGAGGCCGCCACCCTGGCCTTCGGCGCCGAGCTGGCTCACGCGCTGACGCCGGGGCTGGTGGTTTTCCTCGAAGGTGACCTCGGCGCGGGCAAGACCACCCTGGTGCGGGGCCTGCTGCGGGGCCTCGGCTACCCGGGAAAGGTCAAAAGTCCTACCTATTCCCTGGTTGAATCTCACGTGATTTCTGGATTAAACTTCTATCACTTTGATTTTTATAGGCTGAATCAGCCGGAAGAGTACCTTGAAGCAGGCTTGGACGAATATTTCTCCGGGGTGGGCATCTGTCTGGTCGAGTGGCCCGACAAGGCCGCGCCTTACCTGCCGCAGCCGGACCTGCGCCTCGATCTCGCGGTGGCCGGCGAAGGTCGCAGCGCCCGCTTGGCAGCCTGCAGCGCGCGGGGGCAGTCATGCCTGATGAAATTGGATTCACACGCCGCGACATCCTCAAGTTCGCCGCCGCCAGCCTGACCCTGCTGGTCTCGCCCGTGGCCGGCGCCGTGGGCGGCAGCGCGATGGGCGTGCGGGTCTGGCCGGCCCGCGACTACACCCGGGTCACCCTCGAATACGACCGGCCGATCAAGTTCACCCAGATGCTGGTCAAGGATCCGGCGCGCCTGGTGGTGGACCTGGAGGACATGGAATTCAACTCGGTGCTCGCCAGCCTGCCGGGCAAGATTTCCGAGACCGACCCCTACATCAAGCTGATCCGCGCCGGGCGCAACAAGCCGGGCGTGGTGCGGCTGGTGATCGAACTCAAAGCCGAGATCAATCCCCAGGTGTTCACCCTGAAGCCGGTGGGGGAGTACGGTCACCGCCTGGTGCTGGACCTCTACCCGCTGCAGCCGGTGGACCCGCTGATGGCCCTGCTGGAAAAGTCCGGCGACGGCGGGCTGAAGGCCGAGACCCGGATCGCCGAGCCCAAGGTCGAGGCTAAGCCGGAGAAGCCCGCTGAGACTGCAGACAAGGCAGACATCGCCCGCCTGGTCACCGTGGTGCTCGATCCCGGCCACGGCGGCGAAGACCCGGGCGCGGTGGGTCGCGGCGGCAATTACGAAAAGAACGTGGTGCTGTCGGTGGCGCGCCGCCTCAAGGCCAAGATCGACGCCGAGCAGAACATGCGCTCGACCCTGACCCGGGACGGCGACTTTTTCATCCCCCTGCACCAGCGGGTGCAGAAGGCGCGCCGGGTCCAGGCCGACCTCTTCGTCTCGATCCACGCCGACGCCTTCCTCCAGCCCTCGGCGCGGGGCTCCAGCGTCTTTGTGCTGTCCGAGCATGGCGCCTCCTCCTCGGCGGCCCGCTGGCTGGCGAAGAAGGAAAACGACGCCGACCTGATCGGCGGCGTGAACATCGCGGTCAAGGACCCCTTCCTCGCCCGCACCCTGCTCGATCTGTCGCAGACCGCCACCCTCAATGACAGCCTGAAGCTGGGCAAGGACGTGCTGCGCGAGCTGGGCCGGATCAATACCCTGCACAAGGGCCAGGTGGAGCAGGCCGCCTTCGCCGTGCTGAAAGCCCCCGATATCCCCTCAATCCTGGTGGAGACCGCCTTCATCTCCAATCCGGAGGAAGAAGCCCGCTTGCTCGACGAGGACTATCAGGATCAGATGGCCGACGCCATCCTCAAGGGCATCAAGCGCTACTTCGCCAAGAATCCGCCTCTCGCAAAGTCAAGGCTGGCGCGGCTCGATTGATATAATTGCTCCCTTTGTCCTGGCGCAGGGTGGGCGTAGAGTCAATGCGGATTTTTCTGGGGGTTCCTGAACGGGCTGTCGCACCTTGCGTGCTCACCATCGGCAATTTCGATGGCGTGCACCTGGGCCATCGCGCCATGCTCGAACGGCTCCGCGCCCGGGGCCGCGAACTGGGCCTGGCGACGGCGGTGCTGACCTTCGAGCCCCATCCCCGCGAGGTGTTC
>DATDMT010000026.1:0-4231 GCA_036518635.1 Rhodocyclaceae bacterium
CCGCGGCGTGCTGGACGGCCTGCTGGCCAACCCGACCATCCTCGCCGCGCGCATCGAATCCAGCGACGGCTTCAAGCGCGAACTGGGCTCGCGCCACGATACCGACTTCGCCAGGGGCAGAAGCTATCCGCTGTATTCGCCGGTGGATCACATCGAGCGCATCGGCACCCTGGTGGTGGTGCAGAACGACGATCAGGTCGGCAGCGAAGCCGCCCATGTCGCGGTATTCCAGACCCTGTTGATGCTCGGCCAGGTGATGCTGGCGGCGATCATCATGGCGGTGTTCCTGCGCATCAAGATCGTCAAGCCGATCATCCGCCTGGCCCAGGCCATGGGCCAGATTCCCCCCGGCAGCGCCAGCCGCCTGGCCATCGAGGAACAGCACGCGGCGGACGAAATCGGCCTGCTGGCGCGCAGTGCGAATGCGATTCTCGATGCGGCCGAAACCGCCATCGGCGAGGTCAAGCAACAGCGCGACGCGCTGGAAAAACTCGCCACCCACGACCACCTGACCGGGCTGCCGACCATGCGCCTGGCCGAAGACCGGCTGGAGGTGGCCTGCAGCAACGCGGTCCGCAACAACGGCAAGGTGGCCCTGCTGTTCATCGACATCGACGACTTCAAGGCGATCAACGACAACTACGGCCACGAGGCCGGCGACAACGTGCTGCGCGAAGTGGCCTTCCGCCTGCGCGGCATCGTCCGCGCCGAAGACACCGCGGCCCGCATCGGCGGCGACGAGTTCCTCGTCATCCTCGGCAAGCTGCCCCAGGCCGAGGCCTCGACCCGGGTGGCGGAAGAAATCGAAACCGCGCTGTCCTGGCCCATCGAAACCCATGGCCACTCGCTGCGCATCGGCGCCAGCATCGGCATCGCGATCTTCCCCGATCACACCGGCAACGTCGCCGCCCTGCGCCAGGTGGCCGACGAAGCCATGTACCAAGTCAAGCGCACGGGCAAGGGCCGCTTCGCCCTAGCGGAAATGCACGGGGCTTCAGCGGTGGACAGCCCGCCAGCGGGCTCGTAGAATCGCGCCCGTCATTGGGGAGTAGCCGCCCGTCTTGAATGGGGCTTGCATCAACAGACTTGGCCCGGGGAGCAAAACCTCAGGCCGTGGTGCCAGCGGTTCCGAACTTGGCAAGACCTTTGACTGCATTGCCTCCATTTGGCCGGGGAGCGATGCAGTCATCGGTATGGGAACCGGCCTGGAGAAAACACCACATGGAAGCCTTCCTCGTCTCGACCGGCATCGTCGCCCTCGCCGAAATCGGCGACAAGACGCAATTGCTCGCCTTCATCCTCGCCGCCAAATTCCGTAAGCCCTTGCCGATCATCGTCGGCATCCTGGTCGCCACCCTGGCCAACCACGGTTTCGCCGGCGCCCTGGGCACCTGGATCACCACCTTGATGGGGCCGGAGATGCTGCGCTGGGTGCTGGGGGTTTCCTTCATCGCCATGGCGGTGTGGACCCTGATCCCCGACAAGCTCGACGAGGAAGATGCCAAGCTGGCGCGGATGGGCGTCTTCGGCACCACCGTCGTGGCCTTCTTCATGGCCGAGATGGGCGACAAGACCCAGGTCGCCACGGTGGCCCTGGCGGCCCAATATCACTCGCTGGTCACCGTCGTCGCCGGTACCACCCTGGGGATGATGATCGCCAACGTACCCGCCGTGCTGCTCGGCGACCGCATCGCGCAACGGATGCCGGTGCGCCTGGTGCATGCCATCGCCGCGGCGATCTTCGCCGTACTCGGGGTGGCGACGCTGCTCGGCGCTGGCGAGCGCTTCGGCTTTTAAACGACGAAAGGCCCGCCGGATAAGCGGCGGGCCTTGTCGAATTCAAACCATGCTCAGGCGCGCAGCAGCGCCTTCGCCATCCGCTCGGAGAGCTGGTCGGCGGTGAATTGCGGCTCGTTGGGCGGATACAGTTCGTCTTCGATGAAGTTGAAGCCGTTGTCGGCGGCCAGGGCGCGCAGTTCCTTGATCTTCATGCAGGCCTTGAGTTGCTCGGCGAGCTGGGCGTCGGATTTGGCTTTGTTGGAAAAGTTGGTGATGTCAGCGAGTGCCATGGCGATACCAATGAAGGGTGGTTGAAAAAATTGGGTTCAGGCGGCCAGCGGTTGGCCGACGGCTTTTTGCGGGGCCCAGGGCGCCGGATCGCGTACCTGCTGCCACACCGGGGATTCCAGGGTCAGGGCCAGTTGGCGCACCAGTTCCAGCATGCCGTCGTAGCCGGCGTAGCCGAATTCCCGTTCCTGGTTGATGTCGAGGAAGGGGATGCGCGCCTTCAGGGCCGTGTAGAGATTGCGGCCGCCGGCGATCAGGATGTCCGCGTTGTATTCGCGATAGACGCCGAGCAGGGCCTTGGGGCTGCCGTCGGTGATCATTTTGACGTCCTCGCCCATGATCTCGCGGATGCGTTCCTTGTCCTCTTCGGTGGACTTGTTGGTGCCGGTGGCGACCACGTTCATGCCCAGGTCCTGCAGCGCCGAGACCACCGACCAACTCTTGACGCCACCGGTGTAGAGCAGCACGCGCTTGCCGGCCAGGCGCTCACGCCAGGGCTCCAGGGCGCTGCGAATCTTGGCTTCCTCCCGGGCGATCAGCGCCTCGGTGCGGGCCGTCAGGTCCGGGTCGCCGATCAGCCGGGCGAAATCGCGGAAGGCTTGCGACGTGTCGGTGATGCCGTAGAAGCTGCCCTCGAAGAAGGGCACGCCGTGCTTGTCTTCCAGCTTGCGGGCGACGTTCAACAGGGCCTTGGCGCAGACCACCATGCTGACTTCGGCGCGGTGCATGGTCTGCACCTCGTGGAAGCGGGCGTCGCCGGAGAGGGTGCACAGGATGCGCAGGCCCAGCTCGTCGAACAGGGGTGCCAGATACCAGAACTCGCCGGCGATGTTGTATTCGCCGATCAGGTTCACGTCATGGACCTTGATGCCCGGCCGCTGGGCGGATTCGGGGATCGGGTCCGGCTCGCGCTGGCCGACCACGTGCTTGAACATGGCCTCGCCGGCGATCCGGTTGCCGAGGTTCTTGGTGCCGTAGAAGCCGGCGCAATCCACCGGCACCACCGGCACGCCGAAACGTTCGGCGGCGGCCTTGCATACCGCCTCGACATCGTCGCCGATCAGCGCCGGGACGCAGGTGTTGTAGACGAACACGGCTTTCGGCGCGTAGTCCTCGATGGCCTGCTTGATCGAGTGGAACAGGCGCTTTTCGCCGCGGCCCATGATCACGTCCTGTTCGGTCAGATCGGTGGTCATGCCGATCCGGTAGAGGGTCGGGCCCGAGGAGCGGGTGCCCCGGTTGTCCCAACTGGAGCCGGCGCAGGCGATGGGGCCGTGGACGATGTGGGCCACGTCGGCGATGGGCAGCAGGGCGATCTGGGCGCCGTCGAAGGAACAGCCGCCAGCGGTGGCGCCGGGTTTGGTCTTGGCGCAGCCGGACTTTTCCTTCTTGTTGTGGGCGCAGGCCGGTTCGTCGAGCAGGGCGGCGACTTCGCTGGCTTTCATGGCGATCTCCTTGCAGTTGTTGGCGACTGTCGCAAAGCCCGTGCCACGAAAGCGGGGCCCGCAGCCGTGCGGCTTTGCGCCGGAGCGTGGCGGGCGATGTCGGGTTCGCGACAAACAATCCGCCGACAAAGATCGGCCCCGGGCCGGTGGTTGAGCGGCTTTGAGCCTTTTGTGCCCATGGCACCGAATCTGCATAGCAGCTTGCCATGATGCTTGCGCTCACCTACGCCATGACCGCCCCGCCCCGCCCCAAAGACCGGCAACGCCTGCTGGCCCTGGCCCGCGCGCCGGAAGACCTGCGCAGCCTGGCCTTTGCCGGGGTGATCGGCGAGGGCCTCAAATACGGCGCCCTGCCGCTGATCCGCGGCCTCGCTCCGGCGGAGTTCCAGCGCCTGCTGGCGGAGTACTTTCCCGGGCTACATCTCAGCAACGGCATCGCGCCGCCGCCGGATGCCCTGGACGAGTTCGACGACCTGGTGAGCCTGCTGCTCGATCACCGCGCCGGCGACGGCGAGGCCTTCCGCTGGCTGGCCTGCGCCATCGCCACTGCGGCGATGCGCGAACAGCACCTCTGGCAGGACATGGGCCTGCCCTCGCGGCGCGAGCTGTCGGCCCTGATGCTGCGCTTCTTCCCGGCCCTGGCGGCGAAGAACAGCGGCGACATGAAATGGAAGAAATTCTTCTATCGCCAGCTCTGCGAACAGACCGGCCTGCTGATG
>DATDMT010000027.1:0-20117 GCA_036518635.1 Rhodocyclaceae bacterium
CAACCAGCGCGCCCTCGACAACGGCCCGGCGCACGACGCCTTCGGCGCCGCCGAGCGCGAGTTCATCGCCGCCCGCGACAGCTTCTACATGGCCACGGTCAATCAGGAGGGCTGGCCCTACATCCAGCATCGCGGCGGCTCGCCCGGCTTCCTGCGGGTGGTGGATGCGCAGACCCTGGCCTTTCCCGATTTCGAGGGCAATCGGCAGTACGTCAGCGTCGGCAATCTGGACCATGACGCGCGGGTCTGCCTGTTCCTGGTGGACTATCCGCGCCAGCGCCGGCTGAAGATCTTCGGCCATGCCCGCGTGCTGCCGGCAGCGGCGCTGGACGATGCGCTCCATCCGCTGCTGCGCGACGTCGAAGCCGAGTCGCCGCCGCAGCGCCTGATCGTCATCGCGCTGGAGGGCTACGAGTGGAACTGCCCGCGCTACATCACGCCGCGCTACACCGCCGCCGAGGCCCGGGCCCTGCTGAACCCCTGACCCCATTCCATAACGAAGGAGCGAGCATGAAACTGTACGACCTGGAACTTTCCGGCAACTGCTACAAGGTACGGCTGTTCGCCGCCCTGGCGGGCATTCCGTTGGAAATCTATGCGGTGGATTTCCTCGGCGGCGAGCACAAGCGGCCGCCGATCAGCGAGCTGAATCCCTGGTGCGAGATTCCGATCCTGGTGGACGGCGAGCTGGTGCTGCGCGACTCCCAGGCGATCCTGGTGTACCTGGCGCGGCGCTACGGCGGCGAGGCCTGGCTGCCGACCGATGCGGCGGGCATGGGCGAGGTGGCGCAATGGTTGGCCACCGCCGCCAACGAAGTGCAGAACGGCCCCGGCGCGGCGCGCCTGGTGGACAAGTTCGGCTATCAACTGGACAAGGCCGACACCCTGCGCCGCGCCGCGCGCATCCTGCCGCTGATCGAGCAGCATCTGGCAAGGCACGACTGGCTGGCCTTGGGCCGGCCGACCATCGCCGACTGCGCGGTGTTCCCCTATGTCGCCCTATCCCATGAGGGCGGCGTGTCCCTCGCGAATTACCCGGCGATCCGCGCCTGGATCGACCGCGTCAAGGCTCTGCCGCGCTTCGTGGCAATGCCGGGGGTTTGAAGGACTCCAAAGGCTGACATGAGGGAGGTGGGCGCGGGGGAGTCATCATCATTCTGCCGCTCCCCCCGAGGAGCTTTAGGTGCTGGTTGCGGCTGCTATCGACCCTTAGCCGCCAGTCTGGCGCTAGTAAAGCAGCCCTTCAACGCTATCCTAAGCGGTGCGCTGCAGCTTGGCGCGTCCGCTTGAAGGGATAACCAAGTTAGCCCCTTAATCAAAGGCCATCTCCATGCCCGAAGTCATCGGAATAGACCATGTCTACATCACGGTATCGGACATCCAACGTTCAGAGTCTTTTTACGACCGGGTATTGATTGAAGTACTCGGTTTCAGAAAAAACCAGTTCGTCTTGGGCAACGATCCCCACATTCAATACTTCAATCGTCACTTCGGCTACGTACTACGCCCCGCGCACAACTCTGCCAAGCATGATTCATACGGGCCTGGGCTTCACCATTTCTGTCTCCGGGTCGATTCAGTCAGTGAGGTTGCTGAGACCGCGAGTCGATTACGCGCTCTTGCCATAGAGGCGTCGGAAGCAAAGCTCTACCCTGAGTACGCACCAGACTATTGGGCTACTTTTTTCAACGATCCCGATGGTGTCCGCCTTGAGGTCACAAATTACCGCCAAGAGCGGCGAGATCGTCATGACAAATGGTAGTCCGAGGGCTAACAATCCGGCCCAACGAACAGTCCGCCAGCTACGCCGTCAGCCTGCGGCTGACCTTTGTCGTTAGCCCTACTCCTCTGCCTAAGCCAAGCAACCATGAAAACAATTGCCATAGTGATTTTTGACAGCTTTACTGATATTGATTTGTTTCTGATGTGGGACATCCTCAAAAGGAACACTACCGATTGGCAGGTCAGGATATTGGGAACGAAAAGCGAACATCTGTCCGCCCACGGTCTTTCCGTCAAGACCCATGGCCATATTTCGAAAGCGAACGACGCAGATGTTGTGCTCTTTTCCAGCGGAAAGATTGGAGTCAAATCTGCCTTGGCCGACGACGAATTTATGAAGGCGTTTTCTCTTAATCCAGAGAAGCAGTTAATTGGGTCAATTTGCGCTGGCTCCTTTATTCTCGCCAAATTAGGCCTACTAACTTCTAGGCCTGCAACCACTCATCCGGACGCAAAAAGGGAACTGCAAGCCCTTGGGGTCGAGGTATTAGACAAAGCCCTCGTATGCGATGGAAATGTTGCTACAGCTGGGGGGTGTCTTTCGGCTGTCTATTTGGTCGGATGGATGGTTGAAACCCTGTTTGACCAAAACAAGCGCAAGGACGCTTTACGAGAGGTGATTCCAGCCGGTCAAAGCCACATCTACGAACAGTTGATTGAGTCAAGTATCCATGGAGGCAGGGTAGGCTAACCCATCATATAGGGACCTGCGCGAAAAGCCGCGCAGGCCGCTCACTTTCACGTTGGGCGTCATCAGATCTGCCATGAACTCAGCCGCTCTTAGCCTCGTCGTTGCTGGCGCATTACTGCATGCACTTTGGAATCTGTTCGCGAAGAAGGCGTCCGGAGGGTTGCCGTTTGTGTGGCTGTTTGGAATCGTAAGCCTGGTCGTTTCAATTCCATTCGGGTTGTCATCCTGGTACACAAACTCGCAGCAACTCACTGTTCAGGCATGGGTCGCCATCGCAGGCAGCGCACTCGTACATGTGGCATATTCGCTCGTCCTACAGAAAGGCTATCGTGAAGGCGACTTTTCGGTTGTTTACCCATTGGCGCGTGGAACTGGGCCTTTGTTCGCCGTGTTCGGTGCAATAGTCGTTCTAGGCGAAGCACCAAGTCTTCTTGGATGGATAGGCATCCTCGCGATCTTAACGGGCATCCTCTTAATTTCTGGCACCGCGCAGGCGCTTTTCGTACCTTCTCCGAAGACCCGAGCCGGCCTCCTCTGGGGAACCCTCACAGGCATATCCATTGCCGCTTACACGGTCATTGACGGTTGGACTGTTAAGGCACTCGGCATTGCACCCATGCTCTACTACGTCCTTGGCCTCATATTGCGGACCATTATTCTTGCGCCTCAAGCACTCCGCGACCCTCACCGCCTTCGCTCTCAATGGCGTATGAATAATCGTTACATTATTGCCGTTGGAGTGTTGTCCCCTTTTGCATACACTTTCGTCCTGTTCGCCATGACCATGGCACCACTAAGTTACGTTGCGCCGATCCGCGAATTGTCAATGCTGCTTGGCGTTCTGTTTGGCGCAAAGTTGCTACGTGAGTCGTTCGTTCCGTCGCGTGCCATCGGTACAGCTTGTATGGTCGCCGGTGTCGTCATGTTGGCTCGCGCACAATGAGCGCAATGCCGCCCAACCCATCGTTCCACCGGACCTTGACCTTCCCGCGCAAGGCCGGCGAATTCAAACGTTATGCGTCATTCAGCTTAGCTCCGTAGCCAATGGCCAAACTAATAGAATTTGAGACCGAGCATGTTCGTTTGCGGCAATGGAACGATGCCGACTACGGTCCTTTCGCTGCGCTGAATGCAGACGCGAGAGTCATGGAGTTCTTTCCTGCTCCGCTGAAACGTACGGAAAGTGATGCCTTGGCAGAGCGCTGCCGATCAATCATTGAAGAACGGGGCTGGGGCTTTTGGGCGGCCGAATCAAAGCTCACACACCAGTTCATCGGCTTTGTGGGGCTGCACGTTCCCTCTGCTGAACTTCCATTTTCCCCATGCGTGGAGGTTGGCTGGCGCCTGGCATTTCAGTTCTGGGGCAAGGGGCTGGCATCTGAAGCCGCCAGGGCGGCCTTGAAGTTTGGTTTCAAAGTGCTCAATCTGCCCGAGATTGTCTCTTTCACCGCTATAGGTAACTCGCGGTCTCGCGCTGTCATGGCGCGTCTGGGTATGCGAGAGTCTGGCACCTTTGAGCACCCGCACGTCCCGGAAGGTAACGCCTTGCGGCCACATTGCCTCTATCGCCTTTCTCCTGCCGCCTATGCCGTATAACAATCCGGTCAAGCGGACCTGGCGAACACCCGCCTTGGTTTCCTCGGCCGCTCCTGCGCGGCAGTCCGCTTACCTAGCTCGTTGGGCATCACCAACCATCACGAAAGGAAATGGATAGCAAAATGAGTGCAGAACAGCGAATCAAAGACCTCGCTCTCGTACTTCCTCAAGTCAGCGCACCGGCGGGAAACTATGCGACTGCGGTTCAATCGGGAAATTTGTTGTTCATTTCTGGCAAAGCACCACTTCCGATTGACGGGAAGCCCCCGAAAGGTCGCCTTGGGCTTGAGTATTCAGCCACTGATGGCTATGCACTCGCTCGCTCCGCATGCTTGGACTTGATAGCCGTCATAAAGAACAAGCTAGGTTCTCTAGACCGAGTCGCCCAGGTGGTTGAGCTTCACGGCTCCATCAATGCGGTTCCTGAATTTGAAGAACACGCAAAAGTTTTGGACGGTGCATCGGATCTTCTAGCCGATATTTTTGGCCCGGCTGGCGTCCACGCTCGTTCAGTCATAGGGGTTAGCTCGCTTCGCAATGGGGTGCCATTAACAGTCAAAGCAACCATAGAGATCAAACGCTAAATGACGTTCAACTATCCCCTCATGCGGACACGCCAAACGGCAGCACGCCGCTTAAGAGAGCGTTATGCTCCTTTTCAGGAAACCCCCTGCCATGTTTACCGGTAGTTGTTTGTGTGGCGGCATTAGCTTCGAAATTCGTTCTTCGCTAGCGCCAATTCAGGTCTGCCATTGCTCGCTTTGTCGCAAAGCCCAAGGGGGGCCTTTCGCCACAAACATTCCTGTCGAGTCTTCTGCGTTTCACTTCCTGGCCGGCGAAAATCTGCTCACCGTTTATGAGTCTTCGCCGGGAAAAAATCGTTACTTTTGCAGCCGTTGCGGCTCACCAATATTTAGCCGAAAAGATTCACTGCCCAATATCATCCGGGTTCGCGCTGGTCTCATTAATGAATCATTGCCAGTCAAACCGGAGTTCCATGCATTCGTTGGGTCCAAATGCAATTGGTGGCAAATCAACGACACTCTCCCTCAGTTCCAAGAGTTCGCAACGCCAGGCGCATCAAAGTGAACCGGTCGCTCGAATGGCGCTTTTGCCGCTAGAGCCGCTGGTCATGATGAGAGTGGTTTCGTGACTGTCCATGTGATGAGAAGGTCAGGGTTTTCGACTGTCTCAGATTTCCGGCCCGTTCATACACAACCCGGTGGGACCACGCACTCAAGTTGTCTCGCCAGGTCGCCCACCCCAGAGATGATTTCATTTCTGTCAAATGGCGCAAACCCCATTACCAAACCAGCCGCCGGTACGGCACTTACCCTATAGGCTGACAGTGGTCGAGTTTCGATGCCCGCGTCGGCGAGAAACTTGGCGATAGCGTCGTCATCGGCGCCGTCGGGCAGCAACGCAGCAGTATCGATTCCCGAGGTGATGGGCGGAATCGTCAGCAATCCATCCAGTCTTGATGTCACAGCTTGTTGAAATTGCTCAGCCCTTTCCCCATAGACTGTTCGCATGTGCCGTATGTGCCGACCAAAGTGCCCCTCGGCCATGAATTCGTGTAGAACGACCTGTGGCAACAACGACATGTGCCGGCACGTCAAAGATAATGCTGCTGCAAAAGGATCGATCAGCCAATCCGGTACGACGGCATAGGACAACCTCAGGGACGGGCAAAGCAATTTGCTGAACGTGCCCGCATAAATGACCCTTCCAAACGCATCCAGACTCTTAAGTGCCGGCAGGGGGTTACTAAGAAAGCGATATTCGCTGTCATAGTCGTCCTCAATCACGACGGCATTCGCCTTCTTTGCCCAATTCAAAAGCGCTAGTCGCCGGTCCAGCGACAAAGGCATTCCTAGGGGCGTCTGTCGGCTAGGCGTGACATAGGCCAAACGTGCCTCGGGCGCCAGTTCGATCCCGGCTTCCACATCCATACCATCTTCATCGACAGGCACACCGATGACCATGGCGCCATTGCTTTCGAATATTCTTCGCGCTCCCGGATAACCTGGATCTTCCATCCAAACGGGATCGCCAGAATCCAACAGAAGCCGGGAACACAAGTCAAACGTCTGTTGCACGCTGCCCAGTATGAATATCTGCTCTGGACAAGCATCTATACGCAACGAATATCGTATGCGTTCAGCAATGCTCTCCCGTAAAGGGAGGTAGCCCTTGGCTTCCCCGTCAGCCAAGAGCGACCGTTGCGATAAGCGGGCCCGACGGGCCGCAATCCGATTCCACAATGCAAACGGAAAGAGCTTCAGATCCGGTTGATTCGGGCGAAACACCCTTGCCGGGTTAGGCCGCCCCGCGACAGCAAAGGGGGTATTGGCGAGCATTGCGCCCCGCTTGGAGAGCCGGCCCAGGGCACCACCCATTGCAACTCGCGAAGATTGTGGCAAGCGCGTGCCCGAGGGAAGAGACTCCGACACGAACGTACCTTTGCCCACTTTCCCAACCAAATACCCTTCAGCGATCAGTTGCGCATAGACGGCCTGCACCGTGCCGCGTGCCACGCTATGCTGCCTCGCGATGTCACGGCTTGGGGGCAGCCTTGCTCCCTTCTGAAGCTGTCCGCCGAGAACGGCAGAACGGATTTCGCCATACAGCCAAGATTGGCGCGAAGTACCCTCCGCCCGAGTCTTGATTGCGAATTCCTTATCCTCCGCTCGGCGCATCTTATCTCCCTATTGGATCATCCATTTATCCATAAATGGATCTATCGACCGGTCCATTTTGACGCCATTATAGGCACCGCCATTCGACATCTGGCGAGATCTAACAGGAGAGAAACATGTCGCAACGCTTCGACGTCCATCAATTATCACCGGACGGCTATAGAGCCATGCTCGAACTAAGTGGCTACGTCAAGAAAAGTGGCCTTGAACTCGATCTGCTCGAACTAACCAAGATTCGAGCTTCTCAAATCAACGGGTGCGCCTTCTGCGTGGCAATGCACGTTGAAGAAGCAAGAAAGCTGGGCGTTGCCGAAGTTCGGATGCATATGCTTTCCGTTTGGCGTGAGGCCGTTTGCTACAGCGACCGCGAGCGTGCAGCCCTGGCTTGGACGGAGGCACTGACCCGCTTGAGCGATGGCGAGATTTCCGACGCAGTGTATGCGGAGGTCTGCCAACAGTTCACCGCCAAGGAGATCTCTGATCTCACGTACGCGGCTGCCTTGATCAACGGTTGGAATCGCCTGATGATCGCATCAAGGACGCCCCTGCAAGTCGGGGTTGCCAAATGACGGGCATTGCTACCCATCTGCACGCGCCTTCCAGCATGAATACGACCAAGAATGGGGTGCGATTCGTGCATATGATCGCCCCCGTCCTGGCGTTGATCTACCCGTTCTCCCTTCAGGGATTCCATTTCTTCGTCACCCCAAAAACCGTAGGTTTGAGTGTGGCAGCATGGGTCGGTGCGACGTGCTCCTTGTTGGCGGCATTTCTCGTTCCATTGATCGCGCTAACAGTAGCAGTTCACCTTTCGCGCCAACCTGCCACTAGCATCGGGGCGAGACGAGGACGGCGTATCGCCTACCTGGCGGTCGCATCACCCCCGCTCTTCACCTTCATTGGCGTGCTGATGTTTCTGGTCGGCAATCCTGTTTCGGATGTCTTGCTCTATTGCGGGCTTTGGATCGCATTGCTGTCGGGCATTCTCGTTGGCGGCAGTCGTCCGATCAGCGAATCCTCTGGGACGAACCTCACAGCGAAGCTTCGTGTTTCCCATGGTGCAGTGGCCGCAGCCGTGCTCGCGCTGTTTTTGCTCGCTCATATCGGCAACCACATGTTCGGATTGGTCGGTTCGGATGCGCACATCGCCGTCATGAAAGACCTACGACAAATTTATCGGAACTTCGTATTCGAGCCCCTGCTGCTTATCGGATTCCTTTATCTGATCGGTTCCGGTGCGCTCATGGCTTGGCGTTTTGCCGGCTCGGAAACGGACGGGTTTCGTGCACTTCAGGTCGCGTCCGGCATCTATTTGCTGTTCTTTTTGGTCAGTCACATCAATGCGGTCCTCGTGCTCGCCCGCACGATCCTGGGCATAGATTCGGATTGGGGTTTTGCCACCGGAGCACCGACAGGTTTAATCCACGACGCTTGGAATATCAGACTGCTTCCACTGTATGTTCTGTCTGTCTTCTTCGCGCTGACGCACCCGCTGCTTGGTGCTCGGGTTGTGATGCTCAACCATGGCAAAAACCGCGATTTCGCCGACAAATTCGTCGTCATCGGTGCCACCCTGGCGGCTGTTTCCTCTGTGGTGATCATTCTGGGCATGTGCGGACTCAGATTGGCCTTTGTGTAGCCGGGTTGCGAAAATACCGATGAAGATTCGACCTCTTAACGCGCACAGGGTTAGCCGATCGGCGGTCGGTGAATGTTCGAAGAACACCTGCGACCGCCTGGAACAAGCCCGTCACTTAGTTCTTTCATCGTCCTCCTATAGGTCGGAGGGGCCAGTCGATGCACAAGGGGCTATCTGATGAATGCTGACGATAACGCATTGGATATTCGCGAGGTCAACGAAGGAATCATCGGGCGGTGCTTTGTGCTAATGCGACAACTGCGCTCCCATCTCGCCTCGGAGAGGGAATTTATCCAGAGGTGGCGGAGGCAAGGGAGCCAAGGATATCGAGTCGTCGCCGTCTGGCGCGGAGACGTTCCGGTTGCACTTGCCGGCTACCGCGTCACGGAAAGCTTAATCCACGGCCGCTTTCTATATGTCGATGACCTCGTTGTCGACTTGCAAGCACGCAGCGCCGGACATGGCACGCGCCTTATGGATTGGTTGAAGGACGAGTCGAGGCGCCAAGGATGCGTGAAGCTCGTTCTGGACACTGGGCTCGATAATGCGCTTGCGCACCGTTTCTATTTTCGCCAGGGACTTCTTGCCATGGCGCTTCGCTTCAATATTCCGTTGAAGTGATCGAGGCCATGAATCGCTTCCTACACATCTCGGTCAGTCCCCGTGGCGATAATTCATACAGTCGGTATATCGCTGAACAATTCATCGAGGCCATGCGGGCTCTTCATTCTGAAGTCGAGATCGTTGAGCGCGACCTTGCCGCAGAGCCTCTTCCCCATATCGATGCGGCCTTCGCGCGAGCGACCTTGACCCCTGCCGGTGACCGAAGCGCCGCTGATCAGGAGGCGCTTCGCCTCTCCGATGCGCTGATCGCCGAATTGGAAGCGGCCGACGGTCTGCTCATTTCTACCCCCATGCATAACTTCGCCTTACCGTCGGTTCTGAAGGCTTGGCTCGATCACATCATCCGGCCGAACCGTACGTTTCGTCCGTCCTCGAAGGGAAAGCTCGGGCTCGTTGCCGATCGCCCGACCTTCGTGATCTTGGCATGTGGCGGCGGCTTTGAAGGCGATGTTCAAGAAGATCACTTCAGCGCCTACATGCGCTACGCGCTCAGAACTACGGGCATTGAGAAAGTGCAAATCCTTCGCCTCGAAGAACTCAATCGAGGACACGAAAAGGTGGTGGTGGCGCTCGAGAATGCCCGCCGTTGGATCCACCGGCAACTCGTGGATAAGGAGACCTACAACATGACATCTGTCTCGAAAGTGCCTGGGCGGGCATTTGTAGATCGAGCCGGGATCGATGATGTTGCTTAGTGTGTACGGCTGCAGTTAGCCGGTAGCTGACGTTCTTAATTGGCGCAGACTGCTGTTTGGCCGAGGCGCGCCAGGGTTCCCATCAAGAAGCCCCTACTCTGCCCCCTGCAACCGCTCCAGCGCCCGCGACAGTTGTTCCGCGGTGAAGGGCTTCGACAGCAGCGCGACGCCAGCGGGCTGCGCCTTGCCGTGGCCTTCCGGATAGCCGCTGATCAACATGATGCGCAACTCGGGATAGCGCTCGCTGACTACTCGTGCCAGGGCGTGGCCGTCGGTCTTGCCGGGCATCACCACGTCGGACAGCACCAGGCGGATGTCGGGGATGTTGTCGATCATCTGCAGCGCCTCGTCGCCGCTGCCGGCTTCCAGCACCGGGTAGCCCAGCCGCGTCAGTTGGTGGCGCACCACGCGGCGGACGTCGGTGTCGTCTTCCACCAGCAGCACCAGCGGGCGTTCGCCGCTGCGCTCGGTGGTGGCCGGCAGAGGCACGTCCATCGGCAGCTCCGGCGCCTCGGCGCGCGGCAGCAGCAGTTCCACCGTGCTGCCCTGGCCGGGGGCGCTGACGATGCGGATGCCGCCGCCTGACTGGCGGACGAAGCCATATACCATCGACAGGCCGAGGCCGCTGCCGGAGCCGAAGGACTTGGTGGTGAAAAAGGGCTCGAAGGCGCGGGCGATGGTGGCCGGCGACATGCCGCTGCCGTTGTCGCTGACAGCGATGGCGACATAGCGCCCCGGCGTCACCTGCAACTCCTCGCAGACGCGGCCCTTCAGGTTCAGCGCCTCGAAGCCGATGCGCAGCCAGCCGCCGCCGGGCATCGCGTCGCGGGCGTTGAGCGCCAGGTTGAGCAGGGCGCTTTCCAGTTGGTGTGGGTCCACCATCGCGTGCAGCGCGGTATCGCCGGGCACCGCGAGGATTTCGATGGTCTCCGGCAGCGAGCGGCGCAACAGGCGGATCATGTCCTGCACCAGGGCCGCCACCTGCACCGGATAGGGCTCCAGCGGCTGCTGGCGGGAGAAGGTCAGCAGTCGGCGGATCAGGCTGACGCCGCGCTCGGCGGCTTGCAGCACCGGGTCGATGGAATCCAGCAGGGCCGCGTCGTCGGCGCGGGATTCATGCAGGGCGGCGAGGTTGCCGATGACGACGGTGAGACTGTTGTTGAAGTCGTGGGCGATGCCGCCGGTGAGCTGGCCCACCGCCTCC
Organism: Rhodocyclaceae bacterium; assembly: GCA_036518635.1. Lineage (GTDB taxonomy): Bacteria > Pseudomonadota > Gammaproteobacteria > Burkholderiales > Rhodocyclaceae > AWTP1-18. The sequence goes on from DATDMT010000027.1 coordinate 10,931, forward strand.
ATCTTCTGCGCCTGCACCAGGGCGGCCTGGGTACGCTTCTGTTCGGTGACATCGAAGGCCAGGACAAAGCAGCCGAGCACCTCGCCATCCGCCGCCACTTCCGGCACCAGGGTGCTGCGGGCGTAGTTGATGCTGCCGTCGGGCCGCTCCAGGGCGTACTCGTAACTCAGCCGCTGGCCGGTGCCGATGGCGCGCAGCACGTTGTCGCGCACCACCGAGTAGTACTTGGTGCCGATGGCCTCCTCGATGGTGCGTCCGAGCATCCGTTCCGGGGTGCAGCCGAACCATTCCAGGTAGCCCTTGTTGGCGTAGCTGTAGACCAGGTTCTTGTCGAAGTAGCCGATCAGCGCCGGGATGGTGTCGGTGATCAGGCGCAGCCGCTCCTCGCTGCGGCGCAGGGCGGCGGTGATCTCGGTATTGCGGTTGCTGGCGGCGAGCAGTTGGCGGTTGGCCTTTTCCAGTTCGGCGGTGCGGTGGCTGACGCGCTCTTCCAGCTCCAGGCTGTGCTGCTGGATCAGCTCCTTGGTCAGGCGCTGGCTGGTGATGTCGGTGTACAGCACCGCCAGTCCGCCGTCGGGCAGCGGTTCGCCGCGGATCGAAAGAATCTGGCCATTGGGCCGCGTCCGCTCGCCGGAGAAGGACTTGTGCCGCGCCACCGCGGCGACGCGCTTCCGCACCTGCTCCTCCCGGTCACCGACACCGTATTCGCCGCGCATCACGTTGAAGCGCACCAGGGATTCAAAGGGGCTGCCGACGAAGGCCAGCTCCGGCGGGAAGTCCAGCATCTCAACGAAGGGCCGGTTCCAAGCCACCATCTGCAGGTTGGCGTCGAACACCGCCAGGCCCTGGTCGAGCAGATCGAGGCTGGCGAGAAGATGAGGGTTGCCGCTGATGTCGGGGGTCAAGGTCGCGTGGTCCGGGGCCGGCGGAGAGGGCTCATTAAACCCGAAATTCACCGCAGTTCGCCACGCCGGCCCGAAGCGGGCTGTCGCGGAAGGCGGCCGGTATTTCCGTTCATCGGCCTGAGCCGCCAGTGAGGTTCCCGGCTAGGCCTGCCTGCATTGCGCTGCATATTGGGCAGCGCTCGGAAATAACGCCGAATGGATGCGATCCAGTACCTCGAACGAGTGCTTCCGACCCGTAGCCGACTTCCGCAAATCTTAACAGCGGACGTTCGTCGCTACTCTTTGTAAGCCTAATGCGTTGCCCAGCGATATGTGGCCCAGGCCATCTGTGTCAATGACTCTTGGATTGATCGGGATAGATTGTGTAGACCTTGAGATACTGGAACATGCGTGGGCCATTGGGCGGCCAGTCCGCCGGGCGTCTCTCGGGCGAGATCAGGTAGACGTACAGTTGCGGCCCCTTCACTACAAAGTGGATCGTGTGGTCTGTGATGCTTTGCGGCAGACGGCTTCGCAGATCCACCGTGTCCTCATAGACTTGGCCAGTCTTGCGAATCCGCCATTTCACGTAGAGGAAATCGCCACGGAGCATTCTGCCGTTAATGCTGCCTCTTTGCCCGACGTGCCCCCAGTTTGCTATTTCCTCATCTCCCCGAGCACCTGGCTGTCTGGAGTCGCCATAACGGTAGTTAAGAATTTCCGCATCGGGGCTGTCATTAAAGGCGTCGTAACTGAACGAATGGTTCGTCAGGGGCGGCCCTAGCGCACATCCGGCAAGCGCCAGTAGAACGGGGAACGCAAGCCATCGAATTTGGCGCTGGATCATTAATTTCATTTGAAGGCAGACATTCATAATTGGCACCAATTCGAATATAACGCGATGGCATTGGCTAGCGTGTCAGCGTCCGGTTTGGATGATGTTACTGAGAGGCAGCTCTGTGCCATTAGCACTCATCGTGAGCGCCGCGCCCCGCAGCCCGTTGCCAATTCAGTGAACCTTGGCCGGCGCCTTTGATCCGGCGCTGAATTCCGTCGGGGCCGGCCTATCCCCCGGACAGCGCCCCGACGATCTGCACCCGTGCGTCGTCCGGCACCGGGGCATCCAGCGTGCGCACCATCTGCTCGCCGACGAAGATCGCGATATGCCGGCGGATATGCTGCTGTTCATCGACGATGCGGAAGGCCATTCCCGGGTAGGCCGCGTCGAGGCCGGCGACCACGTCGGCCAGGCGCAGCCCCTGCGCCGTGGCCGGCAACGCCAGTTCGACTTCGCGCACATGGTCCGTGTAGCTTTCTAGCTGCGAGGGGATGACGACGCGGATCATTGGCGCGATGCGGTCACGCGGGAACGACGGACAGGGAATAGACGTGGGGCAGATCGTGGACCAGGCACTGCCAATGTTCCCCCTCGTCGAAGCTGGCCCAGACCTGGCCGTTGGTGGTGCCGAGATACAGGCCGAGGGGCTCGCCGTCGTCGCAGGTCATCGCCTGCCGCTTGACGGTCCACCAGGCTTGTTGCGCCGGGAAGCCGGTGTCCTGCCGGTGCCAGCTCGCGCCTCCGTCGCGGGTGCAATACACCGCCGGTTTGCCGCCGGGGCTGGTGCGCGGCCACAGGCCGGAACCGTCCATCGGACATACCCAGGCGGTATCGGTTGCGCGCGGATGGACGACCAGGGGAAAGCCGACGTCGCCGATCTCGGCCGGCATGTTGTTGCCGATGCGCTGCCAGCGCTCGCCGAAGCGCCGATCCAGGCGATAGATGCCGCAATGATTCTGCTGATACAGCAGGTTTGAATCCGCCGGATGCATCACCACGCAGTGGGGGTCGTGGCCGTAGGGATATTCGCTGCCGTCCTCCCGGGGCGGCGCGAAGTCCATCGCCACCCCTTGATTCAGTGGCGCCCAGGTCGCCGCCTCATCCCAGGATTCAAAGACGCCGCCGCTGGACATGGCGACCAACACATGCCTGGGGTCCTGAGGGTCGACGATGATCGAATGCAGCTTGGGGCCGTCCGGCGTGCCGCCCTTGTCGCCGCCGCGCCAATCGATGAACTCCGGGTGGTCGTTGAGGCCGCTCACTTCCTGCCAGGTATCCCCGCCGTCGTCGCTCCTGAACAGCGCCTGGGGCGAAGTGCCGGCATACCAGGTCTGGGGCTGGCTGGGGTGGCCCGGCGTCAGCCAGAAAACGTGATCGACGCTGCGCCCTGCTGCGCCGTCGCTCGCCGCGGCGAACTGGGGCGGGTGGGACGCTTCCTGCCAGTGGCGCCCGCCGTCCGTCGAGCGGAACACGCTGGGGCCCAGATGCCCGCCGCCCTCGGCGATCAGCCGCAGGGCCGGGTTGCGCGGATCGGCCAGATAGTGGAACACCTGCGTGCCCAGGTGTAGCGGCCCTGCCAAGGCCCAGCCTGCGCGCCCGGCATCGATGTCCAAGGTCCAGGCCCCTTTGCGGGTGCCGATCAGCAAGGTGGTGGTGCTCCGCATGGCAAGTTCTCCCGTGAAGACGACATGGGGATCGACATCGGTTCGGTGTCGTAACCTCAATCCTAGGAAAGGACCCGCGCCGGCGCAAAGTCCGTGCGTTCAGGGCTTGGCGAGGGCTTCGTCGATCCCGAGATTCAGGGCGGGCGAGCGGGGCAGGGAGAACTCAGCTTGATCCGTCGTCCTTCTCTGCGCCCGCGTCCTGCTGGCTCGGCGCATCAAACTTGGCAATGGCAACCGCAGTGAAGGTCTGGTTGATGTGCATCCCACCAAACTGTTCGCCATAGGTGCTGAAACCGACGGAATTATTGTCCGCCAGCAGGCGCCCGATCAGGCCACGGACACTGATCAGCTCGGCCTCCAACTGACGCAGGATGCAGTCGCAGCTCAGGATCAGGGCCGGTGGGCCGATGCGCCCGGCCACCGCGCCGATGGCTTCGCGCAGGTTATCCACCATGTTGGCGCCCTGCGCGATCTTGAAAACGATGCCCTCGTCGATGGCGCAGAAAAAGGTCAGCGACCCGTCGGCATTGGCGGTTTGAATGGAGCGCACGAATTCGGTGTCGCCCATCGTCACCACGCAAGGATGGGCAGCAAAGACGTCCGGCCCCAAGGCGGAGACTTTCTTGCCGATCGCGGCGGCATACGCCGTGGCTGCGGGCTGGCCATTGATTTCGACGACGCAGCGTTCCTTGGCGATTGCCTTGGTGACGACGAGGCAATGCTCTCCGCAGGTGAAGTGCTGAGTCTTGAATGCCTCGAGCCGGAAGGGCGTGGTTGCCACCAGCAGTAAGGCGGCATCGGTGATGAAGGCGCCGTCGGCGAATATCCAGGTCTTGCGGAAAGCCAGGTCGTCGCCCGCCGAACCGCCAATCAGCGGGGTGTCATGCAAGCCTTCGGCGAAGGCCTGTGTCAGGGCTTCCTCGCAGCGGCTGAGGCCGTCCACCAACATGAAGGCAAAGGCGTTCCCGGTCGCGCTTGGCGGCGTGCGTCGCTGCAGCGCTTCTTTCAGTTGCAGCGCCAGGGAGCGGCCGGCGGCGGGATCGAAATTGGCCAGATGCTGGATGACGCCATACTCAAACGTCAGGTCGTCGCGATGGATGCTGACGGCTGAAATGCTGTTGTCCAGATAGCCGTCCGGCCCGATTTCGCCGGCCGTGGTGCAGCCGATGACGGTGATACCTTCGAATGCCTGGTTGATGGCTTCGGCCAGGCGGTGCAAATCGTAATGGCTGGAGACGAACAGGATGACGAGGCCCATATCCGGCTGATGGATGGCCTGCTGCAGCTCATCGATGGCACACACCGGGTCGAGGCGCGTGCTGCTGCCGGATTTTGCGCGGAATTGATTCACTCTGGATTGACCTTCTGCTGCGTTCACTTAAGTACCGTACAGCCCATAAAGCAAGGGCGCCAAAGGCGCGGCCACGTAGCGCTTAGTTGCCGGAGAACTTAGGCTTGCGCTTGCTCTTGAAGGCTTCGATGCCTTCCTCATAGTCGTCGCTGGAGAGCACGACGTGGCGCAGGCCCTGGATGCGCTCGAAATCGTAGGGTGACATGGCGCGGGCGGCGGAGAGGATGCGCATCTGTTCCTTCATCACCGAGATCGACAGCGGTGCGTTGTTGGCGATGTCGGCGGTCAGGGCGCGGCAGAATTCGTCGATCTCCTCGGCATCCACCACATGGTTGATGATGCCCAGGCGTTCCAGCCGCTCGGCGGTCAGCGGCCGGGCGGTGAACAGCATTTCCTTGGCGATGCGCAGCGGCAGGGAGTTCAGGTAGGTCAAGAGGCCGGTGGCGTTGTAGGGCACGCCGAGTCGCGCCGGGGTGGCGGCGAAGCTGGCCGTGGGCGTGGCGACGATCAGGTCGCAGGCGAACACCACTTCGCAGGCGCCGCCCCAGACGCTGCCGTCCACCTGGGCGATCACCGGCGCCTGGCAGGCCTCGATGTGGCGCACCAGCTTGCGCAGCGGGTCGCTCCACTTCAGCGGGTCGCCGCCTTTCTCTGGCAGTTCCTCGACGTCGTGGCCGGCGGACCAGACCTTGATCCCCGGGTTGGCGCGCAACACCACGGCGCGGGCGCCGGCAGTCTCGAAGGCCGATAGCACCTCCCAGATTTCGCTGACCAGGGCTTCGCCGAGGACGTTGCGGCGGCTGTCGTTGTTGAGGACGATGGTGCCGATGCCGCCGGCGAACTGGGTCTGGATCAGGGACATGTCTTGCTTGTGCTTAGTGTGTCTTCTCGCCGGTCATCTGCCGATACAGGGCCATCGCCTCGCCGACCACGCCGCGGCGGAAGGCCATCACGCAGACGACGAAGATGCTGCCCATGATCACCGTCACCAGGGAGCCGGCGCTGTCGGCAAGGGTGTCTTCCAGGGCGACGATGATGGTGGCGCCCACCGCTGGGCCAAAGATGGTGCCCATGCCGCCGAGAATGGTCATCAGCACCACTTCGCCGGACATGTGCCAATGCACGTCGGTGAGGGTGGCGAACTTGAACACCAGAAGCTTCGAGGCACCGGCCAGGCCGGCCAGGGTGGCGGAGAGGACGAAGGCCAGCAGCTTGTACTTGGCGACGTCGTAGCCGAGGGAGACGGCGCGCGCCTCGTTCTCGCGGATGGCCTTCAGCACCTGGCCGAAGGGCGAGTTGATGGTGCGCTGGATCAGCCACAGGCTGCCGGCGAAGATGGCGAACACCAGGTAGTAGAGGTTCAGGTCGTCGGCCAGGTCGAGACCGAACAGCGTGCCGCGCGGTACGCCCTGCAGGCCGTCTTCGCCGCCGGTGAAGGGCGCCTGGAGGAAGAGGAAGTACATCATCTGCGCCAGGGCCAGGGTGACCATGGCGAAGTAGATGCCCTGGCGGCGGATCGCCAGGCTGCCGATCAGCCAGCCGAGCAGGCCGGCGGCGCCGGCGCCGAGCAGCAGGCCCATCAGCGGCGGCAGTTCCCAGACGCGCATGGCATGGCCGGCAACATAGGCGGCACCGCCGAAGAAGGCGGCATGGCCGAAGGAGAGCAGGCCGGTGTAGCCCAGCAGCAGGTTGAAGGCGCAGGCGAAGAGGGCGAAGCACATCACCTTCATCAGCAGCACCGGGTAGAGCAGGGTCGGCGCCGCCAGGCCGGCGAGCAGCAGGACGCCATAGGCAATCTTTTTGTTCATTACTTCTCCCGGCCGAAGAGGCCCGCAGGGCGGATCATCAGGACGATGGCCATGATGATGAAGACCACGGTGGATGAGAGTTCGGGGTAGAGCATTTTGGCGATGCCCTCGATTACGCCGAGGCCGAGGCCGGTGACGATGGAGCCGAGGATGGAGCCCATGCCGCCGATCACTACCACGGCGAAGACGACGATGATCAGATTGGAACCCATCAGCGGACTGACCTGGAATACCGGCGCCGCCATCACCCCGGCGAGGCCGGCGAGGCCGACGCCGAAGCCGTAGGTGAGCATGATCATCATCGGCACGTTGATGCCGAAGGCCTGGGTCAGGCGCGGGTTCTCGGTGGCGGCGCGGAGATAGGCGCCGAGCTGGGTCTTCTCGATGATGAACCAGGTGGAAAAGCACACCATCAGCGACAGGCCGACCACCCAGCCGCGGTACTTGGGCAGGAACATGAAGCCGAGGTCGAAGGCGCCGGTGAGTTGTTCGGGAATTGCGTAGGGCAGGCCGGAGGCGCCGTATTGGTCGCGTGCCAGGCCTTCGATGATCAGGGCTAGGCCGAAGGTCAGCAGCAGGCCGTAGAGGTGGTCGAGCTTGTACAGCCACTGCAGCAGCGCCCGTTCCAGCACCACGCCGACCAGGCCCACCGCCAGCGGCACCAGGATCAGCGACCACCAGTAGCCGATGCCCCACTGCTCGAGCAGGATCCAGGCGACGAAGGCGCCGGCCATGTAGAGCGCGCCGTGGGCGAAATTGATGATGTTGAGCATGCCGAAGATGACGGCCAGGCCCAGGCTCAGCAGGGCGTAGAAGGAGCCGTTCACCAGGCCCAGCACCAGCTGCCCCATCAGGGCGGGAAGGGGGATACCGAAGACTTCTGTCATTGCGTGTTCCTCAACCGGATTCCTGCCGGCCCGGAGGCCGGCAGGAGGGGCGGATCAGCTTATTTCTTCACCAGCGGGCAGCGCGACTGGGCCAGGGGCTGGAAGGCTTCCTTGGCCGGGATGGTGGCGCGGACGTTGTAGTAGTCCCAGTAGTACTTGGATTCCTCGGGGCGCTTGACCTGCATCAGGTACATGTCGTGCACCATCCGGCCGTCCTCGCGGATCACGCCGTTCTTGGCGAAGAAGTCGTTGATCGGATTCTTCTTCATCCAGGCCATGACCTTCTGCGTGTCGTCCGAACCGGTAGCCTTGACGCCGCGCAGGTAGTGATAGACCGAGGAATACTGGCCGGCTTGAACCATGGTCGGCATCTTCTTCTGACGGTCGAAGTAGCGCTTGGACCAGGCGCGGGTCTCCGGATTCAGGTCCCAGTAGAAACCTTCGGTCAGGTACATGTTCTGGGTGACGCGCAGGCCCAGGCTGTTGATGTCGGTGATGAACATCAGCAGGCCGGCCAGTTGCTGCTTCGGCGTGATGCCGAATTCGGCGGCCTGCTTGATCGAGTTGGTGGTGTCGGTGCCGGCATTCGCCAGGCCGATCACCTGGGCGCCAGAGGCCTGGGCCTTCAGCAGGTAGGAGGAGAAGTCGCTGCCGGGGAAGGGGTGGCGCACCGAGCCGAGCACCTTGCCGCCGTTGGCGGTGACCACGTCGCTGGTGTCCTTCTCCAGCGAATGGCCGAAGGCGTAGTCGGCGGTGAGGAAGAACCAGGTGTGGCCGCCCTGCTTGACCACCGTCTTGCCGGTGCCGTTGGCCATGGCGTAGGTGTCGTAGGTGTAGTGCACCGTGACGTCGTTGCAGTCCTCGTTGGTGATGCGGGTCGAGGCGGCGCCGTTCACCAGGGCGATCTTGTTCTTTTCCTTGGCGACCTTCATTACCGCCAGGGCGGTGGAGGTGGTGACCAGTTCGGTGAGGACGTCCACGTGGTCGCGGTCGATCCATTCACGGGCCTTGTTGGAGGAGATGTCGCCCTTGTTCTGGTGGTCGGCGGAGACCACTTCGATGTTGAAGGAGGGCTTCTCCTTGGCCATGAAATCCTCGATGGCCATCTTGGTGGCGAGCACCGCGCCGGCCCCGGCCAGGTCGGAGTAGGGGCCGGACATGTCGGTCAGCACGCCGATCTTGACCACGCCGTCGGACACCTGGGCCATGGCGTTGCCCGCCGCGAGACCCAGAACGGATATCAGTGCTGCCGCGATTTTGCTCAGTTTCATGATTGCTCCTCCTGTTACGAGTTGGTTTTTACTTGTTTCAGACGCCGAGAACTTCCTGCAGGTAGCCGCGCTTTTGTTCAAGCTCGTGCTGGGCGATTTCGGCAACGATCTGCCCGTGTTCGACAACATACATGCGATCTGCAAGCGGAGCGGCAAAGCGGAAATTCTGCTCGACCAGCAGGATGGTGAAGCCCTTGGCCTTCAGTGCGCGAATGATCTCCGCCAGTTTCTGCACGATCACCGGGGCCAGGCCTTCGGAGATTTCATCGAGCAGCAGCAGCTTGGCGCCGGTGCGCAGGATGCGCGCCATCGCCAGCATCTGCTGCTCGCCGCCGGACATGCGAGGGCCCGGGCTGTTGCGGCGTTCCTGGAGGTTGGGGAACATGCTGTAGATCTCTTCCAGCTCCATGCCGCCGCTGGCAACCCGCGGCGGCATCAGCAGGTTTTCCTCGCAACTGAGGCTGGAGTAGATGCCGCGCTCCTC